>JACQGM010000399.1 GCA_016199585.1 Armatimonadota bacterium | reverse complement strand
CGGTGCCACGCCGCACCGGAGCGGGCAACGATATGGCGGCCAGGCACACAGTTACTGATCTGTGCGCTTGGCCGCGAGGGTACTTCCCAAACGGCTTCTGAGGAGCGGCAGCGGCGGCGGCGTCTCCCGCATCAGGGTCTGGCTGGGAACCGCCACACACTGGCCGTTCATGTACCAGCCCTTCCGCACGGTATCCTTCCAGATGCTCTCAACCGTGTTGTTGGTTCCGCCTCGGAGGGCCCCAAAGCTGAAGCCGTAGAGAACCGTCGGGAACGTCACTGACGCGCTGTTGTGCTGCAGGGCGTAGCGGTTCCGGTGGCCCTTGTCCCTGGCGGCATGGCCGTCGGCGACGCACACGAGGAAGGTGTACCGCCCCGCGTACAGCTCTCCGTCGAGCGTGACCGGGACTTGGTGCTGGCCCGGCGTCAGGTCCTGGGAGGAGAGCGGCACGCTCAGCATCGGGCCGGAAGCCTCGCCCACGAAGGGGTCGAACACGTCAATCCGGCCCGAACTCGCCGGCAGACCCTCCGAGCTGGTCAGCGTATACGTGATCCCGAAGGTGTAGTGGACCTCGTCCTGTGGGTCCACGCTGACGTCGAGGATGTCGGCTTCGGCACTGGTGGTGGAGACGGTCAGGAACGGGGACTTCTCCTCGTCCCTGTCGCCCTCCAAATAACCGTCCCACACCTCCCACTTGAAGAGGTAGATTCCACACGGCACGACCGGGGGGCCTTCCGGGTCGTCGGGCGCGCCGTCCCATTGGAAAGCGATGGTGGTCGGCCCCGGGCCGACGACGACGCCGTCCTGCTGGAGCGTGCGCACCGGCTGCTGTTCGGAATCGAAGATGGACACGCGCACGTGCTGCGCGCCCCGGCAGGCCGAGCTGGCCGTCACCGAGAGCGGCACGGAGGTCATCGTGTCGGGATCCCACAGGATGGGCGCCGGGTTGGCCGGCGTGGTCCCGGTGATCAGGAGGTTCTGTAGGTCCACGGTGATCTCGTGCGACCACCACGGGACGATCTCCTCGGAGATGATATCCAGGTAGCTGGTACTCACCGTGATGGTATAGGACCCGTTGTGCGCGCCGGCGTACTCCACCCAGTCATAGTTGAAGTACATCATGCGCGGTGGCGGCTCGGAGGTGGGATCGGGGTCGCCGCACTGCTGACGCCACCCCGTGACGTCCATCCCGCCGGAAGTCGTGACATCCTCCGTGTGCCCCGCCACCTCGTGAATGCGGAGGTTGGTGACCCATACGTTGCCCATGTTGGGCGCTTGGTGGAAGCGGACCCGGACCTTGGGAGCGATCACCTGCCCGCCGGCGACGGTGCCGCCGTAGGCACACGCGACAGTGGGCGGGATCGTCGTGAAGTCGGTGGGCCAATCCACGTGGATGTCGAAATCGCCCTCGGCCGGGAGGGCGCCCGCCGGGAGAGACGCTCCGAGGAGCAGCCCGGCGATCAGCAAGAGCGCCGCCGGGAGCCGCGAGAAGGAATCCGGCAGCCGCCGGAACACACTGGAGAGAACGGATCGGCCGTCTAAGCGCGCCCCGCCCACTTGCGAGGCGCACGGGCGCCGATCCGGCCGTAGAGGATCACCCACACGCCCATCCCACGCCCCCCCCCCACCGCCAGACAGAAGCAAACATCGTTCCGCTCCTTTCCGCCGGCTCACGCGAGTCGGCACGGGGGTATGACGCGCGGCGCAGCCGGAAAGGGAGGCGGAGAAGCGCCGCCACCGCAACCGGAGCGCCAGGCTCGGCTGCGTCTGAGACGCCGGCATTCTACCACAAGCGGGCGCCAGTGTCAACACCTGAATCGCCCTCGGGTAGTATCAGTTTCCGGTGCAAGATGCGTGGAACACGCCGGATCGGCTTTGTTACATGGCGCCACATGCCAGCATTGCTATGCGGCTTGGGCCATTCCGCGCGCTAAGACTGACACTTCCGGGTGACGCGCCGTGTTGACAATGCCGCAGGGCATGGCTACAATGGACGTGAGAACGGGCACAACGCTCCATGCGTGTCGAGGGCGTACTGTGGCTGACGAGCGTCGTGGATAAGCTTGAGGTGAAGCACGACCTCGCGGCGGTGGCCCGTGACATCGAGGAGGAGCTGGGGTGAGGAGTTGCCGATGACCAGTCGTGAGATCGTTCAGACCAGCCTGGCGTTCGCCGGGCCGCCCCGCATCCCCTACGGAATGGGTGGGGGCTTTCCCTGCGACGTGGCCTCGGTGGGGCGCGGGCGCGCGCTCCACTCCCGGGCCAGGCCGTGGGAGAAGAGGAACGGCTACTGGGAGATGATCGACGAGTGGGGCAACACCTGGCGTCGTCTGGAGAGCATCACCAAAGGCGAAGTGTGGAAGGGCGCCATCGAGGAGAGCTGGGACCTCCTCGACATCTACGAGTTCCCGGAGACCGATGCCCCCGAGCTGTACGAGGCCGCCAAGGGGCGCTGCCGCGAGTTGCACGCGAAGGGATTGTTCGTCCTCGGCGGGGTGGGCTGGCCCTTCAACATCGCGCGCTACCTGCGCCGCATGGAGAACTTCCTGGCCGACGTGGCCGCCGAGCCGGAGCGAGTGCAGGACCTCATCTGGCGAGTCACCCGCCTCCAGGAGAAGGAGATCCACCGCCTGGCGGAGTGTGGCGTGGATGCCATCATGTCCGTGGAGGACTGGGGCACCCAGGACCGCCTCCTGGTGAGCCCGGCTGCCTGGCGCCGCCTCTTCAAGCCCTGCTTCCAACACCTCTGCGACGCCGCCCACAGCCACGGGCTCAGCGTCTGGTTCCACTCCTGCGGGCACGTCTCCGAGGTGCTGGAGGACTGGGCCGAGGTGGGCATCAACGTCTGCCAGTTCGACCAGCCGGAGTTGCACGGCATCGACTGGCTCGCCGAGCACTTCGGCGGGCGGCTGCACTTCTGGAGCCCGGTGGACATCCAGCGAACTCTCCCCACCCGCGACCCGGAGCGGATCGAGCGCGCGGCGCGGGACTACGTGGAGAAGCTGGGCAGCTACGGGGGAGGGTTCGTCGCCGGCTACTACGGCTCGAACGAGGCTCTCGGGCTGGATCCCGAGTACCAAGCGATCGCATCGCGTGCCTTCGTGCGCTGCGGCGACCCGGCGCCCCGCCGTGCCGCGCCGAGGGATGCATGAGCTTTCCCGCCGACCTCGTGATGCCCGATTACGGCGGCCGCTGCCTCACCGGCGTCGCCGGCTCGGTGCGCCGCGCCCTCGGGCTGCCGCCGGGCGGCCCCACGCTCCCCGACGGCCTCATCCCCGACTGCACCTTCGATTGCGTGGTGCTGGTCGTCGTGGATGCCCTGGGCCACGCGCAGATGGAAGCCCACCGCGCCGCGGCGCCCGCCCTGGCGCGGATGCTGGCGCGCGGCCGCGTCGCCACCCTCACCAGCGTGCTGCCGACCACGACCACGGCCGCGCTCACCAGCCTCTTCACCGGCCTCGCGCCCGGCGAGCACGGGATGCTCGGGCACACGCTCTATCTGCGCGAGCTCGGGATCCTGGCCGACCTGCTGCGGTTCCACCCCGCCCGGCTGCCGGGGCGGGGTGGCCTGGTGAGCGGCGAGACCAGTGCGCGCGACCTCTTCCCGGTGGCCACGCTCTTCCAGGCGCTCTCGGCCGCCGGGATACACACCCGCGCGCTGATGCGCCGGGATCTCATCGGCACGCCGCTGTCCGACATACACCTGGCGGGCGCGACGCGGGTGCCGATCGCGGCGGCATCCGACCTGTGCGTGGGCCTGCGCCGCCTGGTTGAGCAGGGACCGCGGCCCCTCTTCGTCAGCGCCTATCGGGAGGCCGTGGACGCCCTCGCTCACGTCTACGGCCCCGGCTCCGAGGAGGAGGCGGCCGAAGTGCGCGCCTTCTTCGCCCTCCTCGAGGGTGAGTTCCTCGACGCCCTCCGTCCCGAGACGCGCCGCAACACCCTCATCCTCATCACGGCGGATCACGGCCAGGTGCACACCCGCGACGCGGAGGCCGTGCGCCTGGATGAGCATCCGCACCTGGCGGCGCGCCTGCTGATGCCCCCGGCCGGCGACCGGCGCACCTCCTATCTCTACGCTCGCACCGAGGCCCTGGAGACGCTGGAGCGGGACCTCGCGGCGTTCACCGACCGCTTCCACGTCGTGCGCGCCACCGATGCCCTGGCGGATGGTCTCTTCGGGCGGGGCCCGCTGGCCGCGGAGGCGCCCGCCCGCGTCGGCGACCTGGTGCTGCTGGCGCGCGGGGGCGCCACCCTGGTGGGGCACGAGAAGTCGCCGCCAGCCACCCCGATGGTCGGCCGGCACGGGGGCGCCTCGGCGGCGGAGATGGAAGTGCCGCTGATAGTGATCGGTGATCCGTAGTAGAGCGGGCAGCGGCTCACCGGCCGTTGGCGCCGAACCCATCCTCGTCGAAGGGATCGGGATCGGGGGCGTCGAAGGCGAAGAGGCCCTGGTTGAGGATGTCCTCGAGTGGCTCCCGGGGGGCGAAGAGCACGCCGTTGTTCTCCGTTCCCAGGTAGATGCGCTCGCCGCCGAGGGAGCGCACCGGCCCGGTCCAGGCCCGGCCCCGGGAATCCTCGCAGGCGGCGGTGACCGCCTTCATCTTGGCGTCCAGATTGTCGGCATAGTGGAGGAGGATCGCCTCGGGCGTGCGCGGCACCTCCAGCACCCCGAACTCGCGCTCGCCGTGGTGGCTGCCGATGACGTGCAGGAGGCGGTCGCGCAGCTCCTGCGGGAAGCCGGGGAGCTGCTCGATGAGGCCGTCAACGAGGCGGACGCCGGGGTAGACGTGGCCCAGCAGTCGGCCGCGGTCGGTCATGTCGGGAAGGCCGGTGGTGGTGTAGGCCTCCGTCTTCCCGATGTCGTGGAGCACGGCCCCGGCGAGCAGGAGGTCGCGGTCGGCGGCCGGGAAGTGCTCGGCGAGGGAGAGGGCGACGTTGATGACGCCGAGGGTGTGCTCGAGGAGGCCGCCGGCGTAGGCGTGGTGGTGGAGGACGGCGGCGGGAGCCCGGCGCCACTGCTCGCAGAGGGCGGCGTCGTTGAGGCAGAGGTGAAGGAGGGCGTGCAGGTCCGGGTGGCCGCAGGTGGCGCAGAGGCGCTCCAGCTCGCCCCACATGCCGGCCACCGAGCGGGGCGCGGTGGGGAGCAGCTCTTGCAGATCGGTATCCGGGGGGCAGGCCTCGATGCGGTCGGCGGCTATCTGGACGTTCCCCTGGTAGACGTTGACGCTGCCGGCGACGTGATAGGCGCCATCCACCAGCGGGGCGGCCGAATCCCACTGCCAGGCGATGAGCTGGGCATCGCCCGTGCGGTCCCAGATGCGAGCGCGCAGCTTCGGGCCGTTTCCGCCTCCGAGCGTGGCGCCGCGCAGCAGGAAGCAGGAATCGACCGCCGTGCCGGGCACCAGATCGCGCACGAAAACCAGGGGGCGTCGCTGTCTGCGGTGTGTGGCCACGAGGGTGTGCTCCTCATCCCATTGTAGCCTGAGCCCCGGTCGGCTGTCAATGCACACGCCCGTTTGCCACCCGGATCAGGTTTGCGTTGGATTCGGGAGCCGGAGCACCTTGCGCACGGTCGCCACCAGGCGCTTGGGGTCCACCGGCTTGACGATGTACTCGCGGACGCCGCTCTCGCGCGCGCCGGTGACGGTGGCGTAATCGCTCTTGGCGGTGAGCATCACGACCGGGATGCGGCGCGTCTCGCGGTGGGAGCCGAGCTGGCGAAGCGCCTCGATGCCGTCCATGATCGGCATCATGATGTCGAGCAGGACGAGGTCGGGCTTCTCCGCCAGCGCCTTCTCGAGCGCCTCGCGACCGTCGGCTGCGGTGATCACCTCCCAGCCCTCGTTTTTCAGGATCACCTCCACCAGGCGCAGGATGGCCGGTTGATCGTCGGCGACCAGGATCTTCGGCATTCGAGTCCTCCCTTCACGGAGGGCGCGGGAGACGCGGGCACGGCTGTGGAGGGCGCCGCCTCGTGCGTGAGGCGCACCCCCGGGCAGCGCAACCGCCCAACTCCCTTCGTGCCGGCGATGCCCTCGCCGGGCACGGGCTCACGTGGGTCGGTAGATTTCGTTCGACGGGTGGCGGAAGAATCCTTCTTATGAATACGTCTGTGCGTCTGCTTGCTCGCCAGGATCGTGCGGGTGCCCTGGTGACGGCCGGTTTCCTCTCCCCGGGGAAGCTTTCGGGGCAGGAAGATGCGCCCGGCGCGCGTAACGAGGGTGCGTAAGTACGATGAGCGGATCGCGCTTCTTGGGAGGTGAGCATGGCGAAGCAGCGGCGGGGCCGCCGCGTGTGGGCGGCGGCAGTCGTGCTGGTCGGGGCGGGCGCGGCGGCAGCCCTCTTCTACCTCGCCCGGCCGGTGAGCGCCGGGAGCATCCGGCGCGATCCGCGCGCCTTCGAGGGACGGACCGTCTCCCTGGCGGGGAAGGTGGTGGGCGGCGCCTCACTCGGCGGGGCGCTGATGAGCGTCTTCGGCGGCGGCAAGGGCGCCTTCCTGCTGGACGACGGCACCGGACAGATCGGGGTGACGATGGACGGCCCGGCGCCCCGGAAGGGCCAGCGCGTCGTCGTGCGCGGGCGGGTGGCGCTCCTGGCGACCATCACCATCCCCGATTCCTGGCTGCGCGCGGCCGGCGTGCCGGGGAACTCGCCGGCCGGCGGCGAGGTGACGGCGGCCGTCGTTCACGCGGAGCAGGTGTGGGTGCGGTGAGCGACGGGGCGACCCCTACGCCCGTGCCGCCGTGCCCGCCCCGCGCTCCCCCGCCGCGAACGCCGCCGCCAGCGCGCGCGTCGCCGCCTCCATGTCGGGGGCGCAGACCACCGCCGAGACGACGGCGGCCCAGGCGGCCCCGGCCGCCGCGATCTGCGCCACGTTGCCGAGGTGGATCCCACCGATGGCCACGATCGGGAGCCGGGAGGCCGCGCGCACGCGGGGGATCGCCGCCAGGCCGACGGCGGGGCCGGCATCACCCTTGGTCTGCGTGGCGAAGATGGGGCCCAGGCCGAGGTAGTCGGCGCCGTCGGCCTCGGCGCGGCGCGCGTCATCCGCCTCGCCGACGGTGATGCCCAGGATGCCCTCGGGCCAGGACTCGCGGGCGCGGCGGGCGGGGAGATCGCTCTGCCCCAGGTGTACGCCGTCGGCGCCGACAGCGCGGGCGAGCTCGAGGCGGTCGTTGATGACGAAGAGGACGCCGGCCGCGCGCGTCAGGCGCCGGATCTCCTGCGCTGGCTCGCGCAGCGCCTCGTCGGGGGCCTCCTTATCGCGGAGCTGCAGGATGCGCGCGCCTCCGGCGACCGCCGCGCGGGCGATCGCGACGTGCGTCCGCCCCGGGGGGAGCAGGACATCGGTGACGACGTAGATGCCGTGTGGAACAGGGAACTCGCGCACGTTTGGCCGTTACTTCCTTCCGTTGCCGCCCTGACGGGCCACCCGCCGCGGCCGTCTGCGGGGGGCGTCGCCCCGGGCGGCCATGATCTCGCGGTTGGCGCGGACCGCCAGGTAGGCGGCGCCCGCCCAGAGGATGTAGACGATCCAGCGCGGCAGGAAGAGGTCGCGGCCGATGGCGGAGACGCCCAGGATGCAGAGGGCGATGCCGTTGAGCAGATACGGGTGGCGCTCCTGCCCGAAGAAGGCGCCGCGCACAAAGAGTACCGTCAATGTGTAGGCCAGGCCGAGCAGAGTGAAGCCCACGCCCAGGTAGACCCCCATGCCGTGCAAATCAGTCCCCCCTCTCAAGTGCCACAACGACAGTTCGCCGTGGTAGATTCTCTCATTTGTGTCAAGCTTCTGGTGTGTACTGGTTCAGCGTGAAACGGAGTATCGGGCGTAGTCGTTATGCGCATCCGCAACGTGGGTTTGTCGCATTGGTGCGCTCCCGAGGTGGAACCCGGGGGCGGCGCGTGGTCACCCCCACCTCGGTCTGCGCCCCTGGATCGGCGCTCGGGTCGCTCCCCGGCGTTGCCCTATCCTCCGTCCAGGTCATCATCATCATACCACGGAAAAGGCATGGGTGCAACATCGCGGGCAGGCGGGGATGGCCGCTGTCTCCGGCTGCGAGTCTTGCTCGGCTTGCTGGCGACGTTGCGCACGCCGCCGCCGGGCCTCTTCCAGCCGCCGGTCGCGCTCAGCGAAGATCTGGAGTTCTCTCCCTTCGAGTTTATCCTTGGGGGTGACATAGCCGATGGCGCTGTGCAGGCGCTCTTCACAGTAGACGCGCACGTATCCCGCGATGATCCGCCAGGCATCTTCGAGCGAGAGCGGAGTGAGCGGGCGGATGCCCTCGCTCTTGAGCGACCGGTGCCACCGCTCCATCTTGCCGTTGCTCTGGGGGTAGAAGGGCGAGGTACGCACGTGCGTCATGCCGCACAAGCGGATGAACTCCTTGAACTCCCGGGCGATGAACTGCGGGCCGTTGTCGGAAATGATGCGCGGCGTGGCCCGGGGGAACTTCTCCCTGCCACGCTGGATGACGATCTCCACCTCGCGTTCGGTCATGCTTTCGCGGATCTCCCAGTGGACGATGTAGCGACTGTAGCCGTCCAGGACCGTGCACAGATAGTAGAAGGTGGCGCAGATGTTGATGTAGGAGATGTCCGTGTGCCAATGCTCGTGCGGCGCCAGCGGCTGGTCGAAGCCGGTACCCTTCTTGGAGGGGGAGCCAGGGCGGTGCCCGAGCAGGCCGGCCGTCTTCAGGACGCGGTAGACGGAGCTTGGACTGGCACAGACGATGTTCCTATCGATCATATCGAAGGCCATGCGCCGGTAGCCATCGAGAGGGTGGCCGTCGGCATAGGCCAGGATGGCCAGCTTCTCCCAGTCTTCGAGCCAGTGGTCGCGAGGGATCCAGGCATTGTGCTCGTTGACCTTGCCGTAGCGCTGGCACCAGTCGTAGAACTTGCCTTCGCGCAAGCCGAGCCAGGCGATGAAGAGCTTGGCCGGGATGTCGCTCTTGCCGGACCGCAGGCGCACGAGATCGACGATGGCGCCTCTGGTGTCGGGGGCAACCCACGCGCCATTCAGGGCTCCCCAAGTGCTTTTTTTAGGCGGACAAGCTCCTCCATGACCTCGGAGAGCACCTCGTGCTTGCGTGAGAGCTTGGCCTCCAGAGCGGCGATGCGCTGCTTGTCGGCAGCGTCCTGGCGGGATGGGCTGGTTCGGAAGGCGGCAGCGCCGTTCTCGAAGAACCGCTTCTGCCAGCGGTAGAAGAGAGTGGGAGACAGGCCGTGCTCCTCGCACAGGTTGGAGATGGGCACATCATCGAGGAGGTGTGCGCGCAGGATGGCCACCTTCTCCTCAGGCGTATGGTTGTTTCGTGCTTTCGGCATCTGGTTCTCCTGACGTGAACTCACCAAGATTCACGCCAGAGAACTCCGTTTCCGTCTGGAGCAGAACACTTTGACATCGTCACAATCCTCCTGTCTTTCACCCGTGCTGCAAGGAACGTTTGCACGAAACCTCACGGCAGGATCCACCGCACCGTGTTGGCGGGGTCGGCGCTTGTGCCGGTGTTCTGATACGTCCAGGGGAACTTATCCATGTCAATCTGCCACGTGTCGGGGGGATCTTCCTTCATTGGCGGCGCCCCCTTGCGCAGCCCGTCGCTGGCCCAGTCTTGCTGCCACAGGTCGCGCTCGCCAACGGATCCCAGACTTCTACCGAGACAAGAGCCGCGCCGCGCTCTCCCCCATCGCCATCGCCACCGGCGTTGCGCGAGCGGAGAAGCGCGCCCCGAGCGGGCACAGGGGAAACCGGGCGCACAGCACGGGTCTACACGGCGGCGTCGTCCGCCTCGATGCCGGCCGGCGCGGCGAGCTGCACGCTCACGCGGCCCACGCGCAGGCCGCTCACGGCTTCGACTCGGAAGCGCGCCCGGCCATCATCCACCACATCACCCACCACGGGCATGCGCCCCAGGCGGTTCATCACCAGCCCGCCCACCGTGTCGGCGTCCGGCTCCTCGATGTCGAGGCCGAAGCCGGCGTTCAGGTCATCAATGCGCACGTGCCCCTTCAGCCAAAGGACGCCGTCATCGCCGCGCACCATGTCGGGCTCTTCCTCGAACTCCTCCTCGATGTGGCCGACGATCTCGTCGAGCACGTCCTTGAGGGTCACCAGGCCCGCGGTACCGCCGAACTCGTCCAGGACGACGGCCATCTGGGTGCGGTTGCGCCGGAACTCGTTCAGGAGCAGCTCGATGGAGAGGGTTTCGGGCACGAAGAGCGGCTCGCGCACGATCGCGCGCAGGCTGAACTCGCGGGCGGGCCGGCGGGCATGGGGGAACAGGTCCTTCAGGTGGAGCACGCCGATGATGTTGTCAATGCTCCCCTCGTAGACCGGGAGCCGGGTGAAGGGGGTCTCCTCGACGGCGCGCGCCAGGTCGTCGTAGCCGACATCCACCGGCACGCACTTCACCCGGGTGCGGTGGACCATCACCTGACGCGTCATCACCTCGCCGAAGCGGAACACCCGCTGGAGGATTTCACGCTCCGTCTCGTCGAGCACACCCCCTTTGTGGCTGGCATCCACCAGGATCTTCAGCTCCGCCACCGTGTGCAGTTGGTGGTGCGCCGGTGGCTCGCGGATGCCGAGGAGGCGCAGGACGAGCAGGCCGGTGCCATTCAGCGCCCAAATGAACGGGCGCATGAGATTCACCACGAGCTGCATCGGACGGCTGATGTAGAGCGCCGTCGTGTCCGGGTACTGGAGGGCGACGGACTTGGGCACGAGCTCGCCGAGCACGACGTGCATGAAGGTGATCAGGGCGAAGGCGATGGGGACGGCCATGGCGTGCGCCGCCATTCGGGCCTCGGCGACACCGCTCGGGCTGCCCACCCCGGCGCGCTGGAGCAGGGGAACCAGGACGCCCGCCAGGGTCGCCTCGCCGACCCATCCCAGGCCCAGGCTGGCGATGGTGATGCCCAACTGGGTGCCCGCGATGTAGCGGTCAAGGTCTCGGATCGCGTTCTGCACCACGCGCGCGAGAGGGTTGCCGCCCGCAGCGAGCTCTTCCATGCGGCTGCGGCGCACACTCACCAGGGCGAACTCGGCCGCCACGAAGAAGGCGTTGGCGAAGACCAGCGCCGCCACCGCGGCCAACCGCAGCGCGATGGCGCCGGCATCCAGCGTATGTAGTGAGCCATCCATAGAGCGCCGGCCCTGCGCTGATCGCCGCGTCCCTTCTCATGCCGGCGGCGGGCGGTGCAGCGGGGCCGTGGTAATTCTAACACAATTCTATGGTACTGTAAACGGGCTGGCGGGCCGTCCGCCGCCGGCAGGCAGCCGCAAGGGTGAGAAGCAGCCCGCGCGCGGGGGGCGTCAGCCGGCCGGCGGGCGACGACGCCCGCGGGCCCCCGCCAGGATAGCCAGCCTGTAGAGGGCAACCCCGATCAGGACCCCGGCGCCCACAGTGCCGACGGCGATGGCGATGCTCATCGTCGCGCCTCCTCTGTCTTGTGGGACCGGGCGGGGTGGAGGGAAGTTGCATTAAGGGAGGTTAAATGTGGCGGGCGCCGTCTCCGCCCGCGCGGGTCCCGCTCTCAGGTTTGCCTCCCGCCCGGAAAGGGTAACATGAGAGTCGGTGACACCATGCCGCCCGCGTCCGCGACACACTCTGCCACAGACCAGCACGCGGATCGGGCGGCGCGCTCTTCCAGCACGAGGACCCGGCATGGTAGGGACGCGAACGCACATCCACGCGCCGCGACTGCGGCTTCCCGCCCGGGCAGAGACGCCGTTGGCGCACGCGCTCCGCCACGCGCGGCGCCGTCCAGTCGGTGCGCTGGCTCTCTCGCTGGGTCTGCTCGCCGCCGTCGGCGCCGCCGCCCGCTGGGGGGGCGCGCCGTTGGGCATCCTCTACCTTCTCCCGGTCGCGCTGGCGGGCGTGTCTCTCGATCCCCCGCTGCCGCTCCTGGTAAGTAGCGCCAGCGTGTTGCTGAGTGTTCTCACGGCGGGGCCGGGCGGCCATCCGCTTGGCGGGCCGGCGCTCGTCGTCGGCGTCGTGCTCGTGGCGGCGATGGCGCGGTGCCTCCGTAAGGCCCTGGATCGCGAGGCCGTGCAGAGCCGGGCGCTGGAGGGGATGCGGACCCTCGCCAGCGCGGTCACCTCGTCCCTCGACCTGCGCCAAGTACTGCAGACCGCGGTGGCGCAGGCGCTCGCCCTGACGCACGCTCGCGCCGTCGGGATCTGGCTCCTCGACCGCGACCGGGGCGAGCTGCTGCTCGCGAGTTCGGCGGAGCGTTCCCCCGCCGAGCGGGTTCGGGCGGATGCCTCTTGCGTGCCCCTGGACTCGCAGCACGTGCTCGCCCGAAGCATCGCCGACCGGGCGATTCTGGTGACGACCGTACAGCAGAGCGGCGCGCCGGGGGCGCTCCATTGCCTCTGCGTCAGTGGCGTTCACCGCGTGGTGGCAGTGCCCCTTGTGGCCCGCGGCACCCCGGTGGGCGTGCTCGCCGCCGGTGTGACGGCCGCGGGGGCTCGGGAAGCCGTTCACCTCCTCTGCGAGCTCGCGCACGATGTCGCTGTCGCGGTGGACAATGCCCGCCTCTACGCCGAAGCGCGCCGTGCCCGCGTCGCCTTCGAAGCGTGGAACCGAGAGCTGGAAGCCCGGGTGGCCGCGAAGACCCGGGAGCTGGAGGAGGCGCACCGGGAGCTGCTCCACGCCGAGCGCCTGGCATCCATCGGGCAGTTGGCCGCCAGCGTCGCCCACGAGCTTCGCAACCCACTGAACGTGATCAAGGTATCGCGCTACGCCCTGGCGCGCGGCGTCTCCCCGGAGAAGCAGCAGCGGCACCTCGGCGCCATTGACCGCCAGGTATCCGCCGCCACCGCCATCATCAACGCACTCCTGGACTTCACCCACGAAGCCCCGCCCCACCTTGCGCCCGCCAGCGCCCGCGCCATCGCCGCCCGGGCGCTGGCGGAGGCCGACCTGCCGCCCGGCATCATCGCCACCGAGGAGCACGCCGACCCTCTCCCGCAAGTCTACGCCGACGCCGCCCGCATCGGCCAGGCGCTGGCGCACCTCATCCGCAACGCCGTCCAGGCGATGCCCGCCGGCGGCCGGGTCGCGGTCCACACCTACGCCCGGGCGGGCCGCGTTTGGATCGCCGTGGATGACACCGGCCCCGGTATCCCCGAGGGGATCCGCCCGCGCATCTTCGAGCCCCTCTTCACGACGCGCACGAAGGGGACCGGTCTGGGACTGGCCATCGTCCGCCGCGTCGTGGAGGCACACGACGGGGAGATCCAGGTGGAGAGCGCCCCCGGCGCCGGCACCCGCTTCGCTATCGGCCTTCCCCGGCTCCCGTACCTGATGGGACGGGGGCGCGCCCCGTCGGCGCCCACGCCCGATCCGGATGGTTGCCATGAAGTGTGATACCTGCGGCAGAGAGAGCGAGCGGCTCGCGCGTGTGGTTGTTGACCGAGGCTGCGACGGCTCGGCAGCCCGGTCCCTCTGGCGGTGCCCAGAGTGCTTTGCCCGGCACGAGGCAGACCGGGAGCTTGGCGGCGCTCGGATCACGGAAGAGCCGGGAAGGAAGCAGGAGACGCCTGGAGAACCACGGGACCTGGCGGACATGGGCTTCCGCGCCGGCGAGAGCACAGGGAGCTCCTGACGCGGCGCACGGTGCCAATGAGCCGGCCAGGTGGCGCCCGCGCCCCGCGTCGCCGCTCTCACTTCGCCGATACCTCCAGCCCCTCGGTGTCGAGGATCACATTCACGCTGGCGCGCATGTTCGCCGGGTCGCGGACCCATTCGAGGTAGTGCTTCAGCCGCTCCGCCAGGTTCACGCTGTTGTGCGCCAGGGCGACGCTCCCCGGAGGCATGTGGTCGTTCCCGCCTGAAGGATGTCCAGGTAGATGCCCTTCCCCCGCCCACCGGCGCCGTCCGCGTCGAGATAGAGGGCGTGGATCGGCTCCCGGAACCGGGCCACCACGTCCACCGCATCGGCGGCCACCACCCGCGCCACGCCGGTGGGATCCAGGCAGCGAATGTTGCGCTCGGCGCGCTCCGCTTCCGCCGGCTTGATCTCCACCCCGATGAGCTGCTGCGCCTTGTAGCACGCCCCCGGGCCGACGGCGGCGCCGGCGTTGGAGATGAAGGTATTGCCGCAGAAGACGCCGGCGGCGATCAGGTTCGCGGGCTGAAGGATGGCGTTGATGGCGTAGAGGAGGCGCTGCGCGCGCGGCGTGATCGCCGTCCAGGGGATCTCGAACTGCGCGGCGACGGCCCGGCGGTGCGCCAGGAACCTCTCGTGGTCGTAGCGCGTGTGCGGCAGGATACCGGCATCCATGAGCGTCTGCAGGGCCGCGTCCACCACGGCGATCTCCTGCGCGGGCGGCTCGAGCTCCCGGTGCGGCTCCCGGATGTTCATCCGGTAGCGGTCCCAGTTGCTACTTCGGTAGATTGTTACCACCGGACACCTCTTCCTGCGGCTCGTCCGGCGCCACGAGCCGCTCCAACTGCGAAATCAGGACCGGCACGTGTTCCTCCACAACCCGCCAGATCCGCTCCAGCTCGATCCGGAAGTAGTGATGGACCAGCCTGTGACGGAGCCCGATAATCCCCTGCCATGAGATCTCCGGGTGGCTGTCCCGCAGTGCGGGAGAGAGGGCGCGTGCCGCCTCGCCGATGATCTGTAGTTGACGCATCACCGCGTCCTGGCGAATATCATCGCCAGCGAAGGCCTCCCGGGTCAGACCCGAGGTGTAGCGCGCGACTCGCCGTGCCGCCAACAGCATGTCCAGCAGATAAGCATCATCCCGCTGCATAGACGACCTCGAGGGAGTCAAGGATGCTCCGCCGTCGGATGTAGTTCTCGCTGCGCTCGACGGCGGGGCGCTCAACCAGGTCTACCCGTCGCCCGAGGATGCGTGAGAGTTCGTCCTCCATCTGCACCAGGTCGAAAAGGCTCCAGTTCGCGTCCTTGGCGAAGGTCACCAGCACATCCACATCGCTATCCGGGCGGAAGTCCGACCTCAATACAGATCCGAACAGCGCAAACTCTGTGATGCGCCACCGGGCACAGAAGCCTCTGATCGCCTCCTCCGGCACTTCAATTCGCAGGTGACCGTCACGTCGCTGTGGCATGCCGACTCCTCCTCACTACCCGCATTGAGTCTAGCAGAGCCGTTCAGGTCCGTCAACGAGCGGGTGCCACGTCACTGGCACGTCCATCCCCCGTCAATGGCGAGGGCGGCGCCGGTCATGAAGGCGGAGGCCTCGGAGGCGAGGTAGACGGCCAGCGGGCCCAGCTCCTCCGGTTGGCCCCAGCGCCCGAGGGGGATCTTGGCGAGGAACGCCTGGTAGGCCGCCGGGTCCTGCAGCAACTGGCGGTTGATCTCCGTCTCGAACGGGCCGGGGCAGATGGCGTTGACGGTAATGCCATAGGGAGCCCACTCCAGCGCCAGGGTCTTCGTTAACATGAGCAGGCCGCCCTTGCTCGAGGCATACGGCGTGCGCCCGGGGATGGTGACGGACGCGAGCATCGAGGCCATGTTGATGATCCGGCCCCACCGGCGCGCCATCATGTAGGGGGCGACCGCGCGCGAGCAGAGCCAGGGGCCCGTCAGGTTGGTCTCCAGGCACTCGTGCCATTCCGCCTCGCTGAGTTCCAGCGCCGGGCCGCGGGGGTTGATGCCGGCGTTGTTCACCAGAATATCAATGCGGCCGAACTCCGCACGGGCGCGCTCGGCCAGCGCCTTCGCCGCCGCCGGGTCGCTCACGTCCGACTCCAGAGCGATGGCGCGTCGGCCAACGCCGCGGATCTCCGCCGCGGCATCCTCGGCTTCGTCCAGGTGACGGCTGGTGACCACCAGATCGGCGCCCGCCTCGGCCAGGGCGCGAGCCATCGCCCGGCCCAGCCCCTTGCTCCCCCCGGTCACGATCGCCACCCGGTCGTCCAGTCGGAACACATCCAGACTCATCAGCTCTCCCCTACCCTCTCCTGTTGGAATATGGGATATGGAAACATGGAAACAGCGAGAGCGCGCGTCGGCAATCGCTGCGGATCGGCGCGCTTCAGGGCTCGGGCCCGGGGCCCCGGCAGCCGAGAGGTAGAGAAGGGCGGCCGCCCGGGCCAGCGCCAACAGCGAGTCCTGATCCAGCATTCTCTTCGCCCCTACGCCGCATCGGCTGCCAGCCGGCCCAGGTCGCCGATGCGAAGGAAGAGCGCGTTCACCTCGGTGAGCAGGCGCAGACGGTTGGTGCGCAGCACCTCATCGTCGCTCATCACCAACACCGTGTCGAGGAACTCTTCCACCGCCGGGGCCAGCTCCCCCAGGTGACGGAGGACGGCGCCGGGATCCACCCGGCGGACGGCGTCTGCCACGCGCGGATGGGCATCCAGGTAGGCCCCGTAGAGCTCCCTCTCGGCATCCTCTTCCAGCAAGTCGATCTGCACCTCCCCGGGCACGTGTACCAACTCCGAGCGCGCGGCAAAGCGCAGCAGATTCTCGACACGCGCGGCAGCGGAAAGAGCCCGGGCAAACGCCGGATCATCGCGGACAGACTCCAGTGCCCGGGCGCGGGAGAGGGTGAATTGAATGTCCTCGAAGCCGGCGTCCAGGATCGCGTCGGCGGTGTCGGGGCGGATCCCCCGTTCAGCCAGCGCGTTCTCCAGGCGCAGCCGCAGAAAGTCCATCAGGGTGGCCTGCACCACCTCCCGGCTGCGCCACCCGGCGCCGCGGTCGCCGTAGAGGGAGTAGACCCCTTCAATCAGATCCGGCAGGGCCAGCGGCGGCGCCTCGACGAGGATACTCACCAGCCCCGCCGCCTGGTGCCGGAGCGCGTGGGGATCCTGCGAGCCCGCGGGCACCATGCCGATGCCGAAGTAGCCCACGAGCGTATCGGCACGGTCCGCCACGGAAAGGATGCGGCCCGCCTCGGTGGCGGGCAGGGCGTCGCCGGGGAAGCGCGGCCGGTAGTGATCGGCGATGGCGTCGGCGACCGCCTCCGGCTCGCCGGCGCGGAGGGCGTACTCGCGGCCGATCGTCCCCTGCAGCTCCGGCAGCTCCTTCATCACTCCGGAAGCGAGGTCGGCCTTGGCCAGCCAGGCCGCCGCCAGGACGGTTCGGCGGATGCTCTCTTCCACGCTCCAGACGTCGCAGAGGAAGCCGGCGAGCGCCGCCAGCCGCTCGGCTTTCTCATAGAGAGACCCCAGGCGCTCCTGGAAGAGGAGGCGGCGAAGCTGTTCCACCCGCCGGGGCAGCGGCGTGCGTAGGTCCTCTTCGCAGAAGAAGCGAACGTCGGCGAAGCGGGCGCTCAACATGCGCTCGTTGCCGGCGCGCACCTGATCCAGGCCCTCCTCGCCGCCATCGCGCACGGCGATGAAGTGGGGCAGCAAGCGTCCCTCGGCATCGGCCAGCGGGAAGTACTGCTGGCGCTTGCGCATCACCAGGATGAGCGCCTCGCGCGGGAGCGCCAGGAACTGAGGGTCGAAGCTCCCCGGGAACGCCGTCGGGTGCTCCACTCCGAAAGTGATCTCTCCCAAGAGATCCTCCTCCAGGAGCGCGGCCCCCCGCTCCCGCGCCAGCGCCTCCACCTGGCGCCGGATCCTCTCGCGCCGCTCCTCCGGGTCGGCCACCACGTGCGCCGACCGCAGCACCGCGGCATACCGGCCCGCCTCCCGGACCTCTATGGTGGATTGCGGATTTGAGATTGCAGATTGCAGATTGGGGGACCTGCAATCCCCAATCCGCAATCCCAGGTATCGGTGCCCCCGCGTCGTCCGCCCGGAGCGGATGCCGTCCAGCTCAAACGGGATGACGTCGGCGTCGTAGAGGGCGAGGAGCCAGCGGATGGGACGGGCGAAGCGGAGGCCGCCGGCATCCCAGCGCATCATCTTCGGGAAGGTGAGGTCGCGGATCACCTCGGGCAGGAAGGCCGCGGCCACTTCCACGGTCGGGCGCCCCGGGCGGGGGCGCTCGACGAAGAGGTACTCCCCGCCGGCCACGCGCTTCACCTTCAGGTCTTCGGGGAAGACGTCCTGGCTGCGCGCGAACCCGAAGGCGGCGCTCGTGTAGTTGCCCTCGGCGTCGAACGACTGCTTGGCCGAGGGGCCGCGGACCTCGATCACGGTGTCCGGTTGGCGGGGGATCACGCCGCCGCAGAGGACGGCAAGCCTGCGGGGCGTGCCATAGGTGCGCGCGTCCTGGAAGCGCAGGTTCTCCCGCCGCAGCCGATCCGCCACGGCCTCGGAGAGCTGCGCCAGCGCCGGGGCGATCCAGGTCGCCGGGAGTTCCTCCGTGCCGATCTCGAGCACCAAGTCGCCCATCTTCCCCCGTCTCGTCGTGCCGTGCGCCGCCGCGCGCCCTGCCGACGTCACTCCAGAGAGCCCGCGCGGGTCAGAGGCCAGTAGCGGAACCAGACCTTTCCCTCCACGTGGCCCCACGGAACCGTGCCCCAGGAGCGAGAGTCGCTGCTGTGGTCACGGTTATCGCCCAGCACGAAGAGGCGGTTCCGCGGCACGCGCGTCGAGGGGTACTCGCCGTGCGCCCCGTTCACGACATAGTCCTCGCGCAGGCGACGCCCGTTCACGTGCACCTCGCCCCCACGGATGGCAACCGTCTCCCCCGGCAGGCCGATCACGCGCTTGACGTAGATCCGGGTCGGGTCGTTCGGGTAGCGGAAGACGATGATGTCGCCCCGCTGCGGGGGGTGCAGGCGGTAGAGGAGCTTGTTGCCCAGCAGGCGCTCGCCGGTGTAGAGGCTCGGCTCCATGCAGCTCCCGTAGACACGGAACCCCTGGAAGAGGAACGTCTCGATGAGCACGAAGACGAACCCGGTCACCAGGAGCGTCTGCGCGGCTTCCCGCGTTCGCGATGGGCGTTTGCTCAACAGCATTCCTCCGATGGGACCTACCAGACGGATCGGTCGGGTCCGACCGAATCTGTCCGATCACCTGCCATCTCTCAGGCGGGTTGCATCAGCGGGAAGCCGAGGCGTTCCCGCTCCGCCAGATAGCCCTCGGCGCACTGCCGGGCCAGGCGCCTCACGCGCTCGACGGCGGTCGCCCGCTCCGTCGTGCCGAGCGCCCCGCGGCTCTCCAGCAGGCTGAGCGCGTGCGCGCACCTCAGCGCGCAATCGTAGGCCGGCACCACGAGACCCGCCGCGAGCGCCGCGGTGGCCTCCGCTTCGGCGGCCGCTAGCCAGGCGGAGAGGCGCTCGGTGTCGGCCACCTCGAACTGATAGCGGCACCAGGACGCCTCGGCGTGCAGGCCAATCTCGCCGTAGCGGATGCCGGGCGCCCACTCCAGGTCCCACAGCGATCCAACGCCCTGCAGCAGCATCGCCAGGCGCTCCGCGCCGTAGGTGATCGCCACGCTCGCCGGCCGGAGAGCGATGCTCGCCATCTGCTGGAGGTAGGCGAACCGGGTGACCGCCATCCCGTCCAGCCGCACCTCCCAGCCGACACCGGCCGCCCCCAGCGACGCCGACTCCCAGTCGTCATCAACGAAGCGCACGTCGTGCCGGCGCAGGGGGATCCCGAGCTGGGAGAGGCTCTCCAGGTAGACCTCCTGCGCGTCGTCCGGCGACGGCTTGAGGACTACCAGGTAGGAATAGTAGCGCTGGGCCCGGTCGGGGCTCCGGGCATAGCGGCCATCAGCCGGACGGCGGGTGGGCTGCGCGTAGGCCGCCCGCCACGGCTCCGGCCCGAGCGCGCGGAAGAAGGCGCCGGGGTGCATCGCCGCGGCGCCCAACGCCCCGTCGTGCGGCTGGAGGAGCGCGCACCCCCGCGCTGCCCAGAAGCGATCCAGCGCCAGGAACAACTCCTGCAGAGTCACGCCGTCTCGTACCCCGGCGCCGCCTCCGCGCCTTCCGGCGCCGACGCGCGCTCGATCTCAACGTACAGCTTCGTCACGGCGACCGCCGCCACGGCCAGCGCCAGCGCGGCGAGGGCGCTCCGCGGCGAGACCGCGAACTCCTTGAGCACCTTGTTGCCAAACCGGATGCGCACGCGGCGGAAATCGCCGTCCGAAACGAACCGCTTCAACTCATCGAGGAAGTCCATGCCCGCGGCGGCCAGGTCGCCGCCCGCCGCCTGGCGGTCGCGCTCGGCGACGACGACTGCCTCCGCCACGTCGCCGCCCGCTTCCTCCAGCGCGTAGCGGGCCCCGGCGTACGACACCCCCGTTCGCTGCCGAACCGCCTCCATCTTCGCAAGCTCATTGTCCATGCAACAGCCCTCTCTCACACCTCGCCAAAATGGCGCAGCAGCGCCAGCACCCGGTGATACGTCTGAAAGTGGATGATCTCGAGCGCGAACAGCGATCCCCCCACCAGTTTGGCCGCCCCCCACAGCCCCAGGGCCTGGTAGAGCGCGTACGAAACGATCCACCCGGTGACAAAACCGCAGATCCCCCCCAGCGCGCCATCGAACGGCTCGGCGGAGAGGAAGCTGTCGGGGTTCGCCACATAGGTGATGATGGCGACGACGAGGTTGAGCGCCACAAAGAGCAGGACGAACACGATGGATGTGTTCGGCCCGGGCAGGGCGCTCAGATGCAGCACCCGCGACAGGGGAGCGCACCACCAGAGCGCGAGCTTGAGCGCCAGGAAGGCGCCCACCACCGTGAACAGCGCCGGCCCGAAGCCGCGTTTCACCTCCGCCGCCGCGATCGTCCCGATGAGAACGAGCACCGCCAGATCGACCCAGTTCACCGCCGATCCCCTCTCCTCACCTCGGGTCCTGGCCCGCGCTCCCGAGCCACTCCGCAGCGCGCACCCGCGAGAACAACCGGACGCCGCCGCCTCCTTCCCTGCTGTTCGCTGCCGGACGCGAGTCTCCTGCCCACCCGGTTGGCGACTCCTACCGCCGATGACGCAGGAGCCGTGGCATCCTCGTCGAACGATTTCTCGGGAGTACCCGATGGAGAGCAAGCCCGAGCAGGCCACGATTCTGATCGTTGATGACTCGCTCGCGATGCTGCGCCTCCTCCAGGCGCACCTGGAGCCGGCCGGCTACCGCGTTCACTGCCTCGCCGAGTCGGTCTGCGCCTTCGAAACCGCCCGGCGCCTGCTCCCGGACCTCATCCTGCTGGACGTGATGATGCCGCTGATGGATGGCTACACCCTCTGCCGCGAGCTGAAGGCCGACGAGGAGACGCGCCTGATCCCGGTCGTCCTGGTCACCATCCTCGCCAACCGGGAAGCGCGGCTGGAGGGCCTGGAAGCCGGCGCCGACGACTTCCTGACCCAGCCGGTGGACCACACCGAGCTCCTGGCGCGCGTGCGCTCGCTGGTGCGGCTGCGGCGCGTGGTGCAGGCCGAGCGCGAGAGCGACCGCCTGCGCGCCGAACTGGCGAAGCAGCTCGCCGTCGAGCGCGTGCGCCGCGAGGAGGAGGGCCGCCGCCGGGCCTTCTACCGCGATGTCGTCGCGGCCGTCACCCACGGGAAGCTCAACCTGGTGGAGCGCGCCGAGCTCCCCGGCCTGCTGGCCGGCCGCCCGGCGGCGGAGGGCCGCGTGTGCACCGCCACCGACCTTTCCCCCCGGCGCGAGTTGGTGGCCGGGGCGGCCGCGGCCGCGGGGATGGCTCCGGAGCGGGCGCAAGACCTGGTGGCTGCCGTCGGAGAAGCCCTGACGAACGCCGTGCGCCACGCCCGCGGCGGCGTGATCACCATCTACCAGGGGGCGGAGATGGTGCGAGTCGTCGTCGCCGACCGCGGCCCCGGCATCGCGGAGCTGGATCTGCCCCGCGCCGCCCTGATGGCCGGCCACTCCGGCCGGAGGCCTTCCCTCGGCTACGGCTTCACCCTCATGCTGAAGCTCACCGACCGCCTCTGGCTCTGTACCGATCCGCGCGGCACCACGCTCATCCTGGAGATGCGGCTTCGGGCACCCTCGGCCGAGGAGACGCTCGATTCGCTGCTCACCTGATGAGATTCGACGAGCAGGTGCGGCACTTCGGGCGCGGACGGAGCAGCGCCCCTACGCACCTCGTTCGTCGTAGGGGCCGCCGCTCCGTCTCGGCCCGGTCTGACTTTGCTCGTCAAGACTCATGAGGGATCGGCGTCCAGCACCTCTCGCACTTTCCACATCAGGACCACCGGCCCGAACGGCTTCTGGAGAAAGGCAGCGCCGGCCTGAAGCACGCCGTGCCCGACGACCGCCTGCTCGGCGTAGCCCGACATGAAGAGCACCTTCGTCTCGGGACGCAGCGAAACCAGCCGCTCCGCCAGCTCACGCCCGTTCATCCCCGGCATCACCACGTCCGTGACCAAGAGGTGGATCGGCGCGGTGCGCTCGCGCGCCAGGCCCAGCGCCGCTTCCGCATCCGCGGCCTGCAGCACCGTGTAGCCACACCGCTCCAGCACGGCACACGCCGCCTCCCGGACGACCGCGTCGTCCTCCACGACCAGCAGCGTCTCGGACCCGGCCAGCGAGAGCGCCGCCGCCGCCCGGTCTGCCGATTGGCTGGCGGGCGCGTCCACGCGCGGCAGGTAGACCCGGAACTCGGTCCCTCTCCCCACCTCGGTGTCAACCCGGATATGGCCCCCGCTCTGTTGGACGATCCCGTAGACCGTCGCCAGGCCGAGGCCCGTCCCCTTTCCCTCCGCCTTGGTGGTGAAGAACGGCTCGAAGATGCGCCCCTGGGTGGCGCTATCCATTCCGCACCCGGTATCGGTGACGGCCAGCATGACGTAAGGCCCCGGAGTGACACCCGGGCGCAGCCGGGCATACTCCTCATCCAGCCTCACGGCCGCGGTCTCGATGGCGATCGTTCCGCCCGAGGGCATCGCGTCGCGCGCGTTGACCACCAGGTTCATGACGACCTGCTCCATCTGCCCGACGTCGGCGCGCACGCGCCCCGGATCGGGCGCCGTGACGAGAGCCAGATCGATGTTCTCGCCGATCACCCGCCGCAGCACCTTCTGGAACTCGAGCACGACGTGGTTGAGGTCTAGCACCCTCGGCTCCAGCATCTGGCGGCGGCTGAAAGTGAGGAGTTGGCGCGGGAGAGCCGCCGCTCGCTCCGCGGCGTTGGCGATGATGTCGGCGTGCCGGCGCAGCGGGTCGCCGGCCGGGAGGCGCTCGAGCATCAGAGTGCTGTAGGTCATGATCGGCATGAGCATGTTGTTGAAGTCGTGGGCGATGCCGCCGGCGAGCTGCCCCAACGCCTCCATCTTCTGCACCTGGCGCAGCTCCCCTTCCAGGCTCTTGCGCTCGGTGATGTCCTCGCAGATGCCCTCGTAGAGGAGGTCCTGGCCCTCCGCGTTCTTCACTGCGCGCACATTCTCCCGCACGCTGATGACGGAGCCGTCGCGGCGCCGGGCCTCGAACTCGAAGTCGCGCACCTCCCCTTTCGCCGCCATCGCCTGCACGAGCGCGGCGCGGCGCTTCGGCTCAAGGTAGGCGCTCTCGATGTTCCCCACCTTCTCCAGCAGCTCCTCCGGGGACTCGTAGCCGAGCATATGGGCGAGAGCGGGGTTCGCCGCCAGGAACCGGCCTTCGGGCGTGGCCTGGAAGATCCCCTCCAGGGCGTTGTCGAAGATCGAGCGGTACTTCTGCTCCGCCTCGCGCGCCTGCTGGTACCGCCGCGCGCCCTCCAGCGCCGAGGCCGCGATGCTCACCAGGATGTTGAGTGTCTTGATCGTGCCCGCCGTGAACCGGCGCCCGGCGCGCGTCGCGTTGACGTTGAGCACGCCCGCCACGCGCCCCCCGGCCATCATCGGCATCGAGACCGCCGTCTTCACATCCTCGCGCGGGCGGATCGGGGCGAAACGGCTGTCGTCGACCCGGTCGTGGAGCAGGAGCGGCTCCCCGTGGCGCGCCACCCAACCCGCGATCCCCTGGCTCAGCGGCACCCGCTGCCCCACGAGGCCGGAGCGGCCCTCGCCGCGCACCACCGCGATGCGCAGCTCCTGTCCGTCAGGAGAGGGGAGCATGATGGAGACCTCGTCCGCCCGGCACTGCTCCACCGCGGCGTCGGCGGTCTTGGCGAGGATCGTCTCCACGTCGAGGGTGGACGCCACGGCGTTGCTCAGCTCGTAGACAGCCAGGCTCTCGTGGAGCTGCGCGTTCTCCAGCCGCAGGCGCCGCACCTCCACGGCGCGCGCGAGGATGGGGAGCAGCGCGCCCACCCTGAACGGCTTCTGGAGGTAGTCGAACGCGCCCACCTTCATCGCGTCCACGGCGGTCTGCACCGTCCCCTGGCCCGTCATGATGATCCCGACGAGGTGCGGCGACACCTCCAGCGCGGCCCGGAGGAGAGAGATCCCGTCGCCGTCGGGCATCATCAGGTCCGCCAGGAGGATATCGAACTCCCGCTCGCGCAGCTCGCGCAGCGCCTCCTTGCTCCCGGTGAAGCCGGCCGGCTCGTAGCCGTACTCCGCCAGCAGCTCACACAGCGCCTCCATCAGCTCGGCTTCGTCATCTACGACCAGGATGTGGTTGTAACGTGATGATTCCATCGCTTTTCCCTCAACACCATCAACTCAGGGGGGAGCCGTTCGCGGCGCCGGCGACCGGCAGCGTCACCCGAACGGTGGTCCCCTGGCCCGGCTGGCTCTCGATCTCCATCCGGCCCCGGTGTTCCTCGACGATCCGCCGGCAGATCGAGAGGCCGAGGCCCGTTCCCTTGCCCTCCGGCTTCGTGGTGAAGAAAGGCTCCACCACCCGAGGGAGGTCGGCCGCCTTGATGCCGACCCCGGTATCGGCCACTTCCACCACCACCCCCTTCGCCTTGCCGGGCGGGGACCCGGGGTCGCTTCGGGCGCGGAGCGTGAGGGTGCCGCCCTCCGGCATGGCGTCACTGGCGTTCGTGATCAGATTGAGGAAGAGCTGCCGGAGCTGCTGCCGGTCCGCCATCACGGGGGGCACGCCCGGCTCGAACTCGCGGGCAACGGCGATCCGGTGATTGCGCAGGTGGTAGTGAACCAGGTCCAGAGTGTTCTCAATCTCCTCGCACAGGTCCACGGTGGAAATCTGCTTGGTCCCCCGCCGGCTGAACTGGAGCAGGTTCCCCACCAGGTTGCCCATGCGCTCCACTTCGCGCTCGATGACCGCCAACGCCCGGTGCCGGGGGTCCTCGGCGTCCGTCTGAGCGCGGAGGGATTCGATGCGGAGGCTGACGATGGCGAGCGGGTTGTTCAGCTCGTGGGCGATGCTCGCGGCCAGCTCACCCATGGTGGCCAGCTTGGCGGCCTGCCAGAGCTGCTGACTCATCGCGCGCACCTCCTCGGAGCGGTCCTGCAGCTCCGAGGTGCGCTCCGCCACGCGGCGCTCCAGGCTCTCATTCGCGGCGCGGAGGGCGGCGTTCGTCTCCCGGAAGCCGCGCAGCGCCATCTCGAAGAGCGCCAGGCACTCGGCGAGGAAATCCGCCGCGCGCCCAACGATGCGGGCGCTCTCCTCCGGCGCCAGGCCCTGCAGGAGGAGGGCGACGAGCGCCTCCTGGTGGACGGCGGTCAGCTCCAGGACACCCAGGCCTTCGGCGATCCCCTGCCGGCCCAGCTCGTAGGCGCGCGCGAGCGCCTCTTCGCTCCCCGTGTTGAGGTAGTCGTTGAGAGCAGTGATGTACACCTGGCGAAGGCCCTCTGCGGCATCCGTCATGGCACGTCTCCCCGGTAGCGCGCGGCCAAGACGAGCGCGTCGTCGCCATCCCGCGCGTGGCGGGCGAGGATCTCCTCGGCCACCCGCTTCGGAGCGTCGCGCGGGTTGAGGTCCTCGACGAAGCCGCTGCGGATGCCGTCGCTGACCAGGATCAGGATGTCTCCGGGGGAGAGCGGAACGGTGGAGGCGCGCAGCCGCGGCAGGGCGTACCCGACCACGCCGCCGCGCACCGGCACCCCCTCGCGCGCGGGGCGCGCCGCCGGATCCGCTCGCAGCAGCACTCCCTCGACGTTCCCCACCCCCAGCCACTCCACTGCCTGCGCCCGCGCGCAGACCCGGGCCAGGGTCATCACCACGCCCCGGGTGAGCAGCGCCGCCTCGTGACAGCGCTCCACCAGCGGAACGAGCGCCTCCGCCGCGTGCTGACGGAGAATGCCCGCCACCACGCCCGCCGCCGCGGCCGCGTCCTCCCCGTGCCCCAGGCCGTCCACCACTGCCATCAGGACCCCCTCGGGGACCAGGGCGACGACGTGCAGATCGCCCGAGATGCCCTCGCCCGGCAGCGAGCGCCCCGCCACCGCCCACTCGATCGGCAGATCCATGCCCCTGCCCCGTTGGTCGCGCATCTCAGGGCACCCACTTTCGCATCGTCACCGTGGTGCCCTTGCCCACCTCGGAGGCGATCTCGAAGTCATCCATCAGCCGCCGCGACCCCGGCAGGCCGACGCCGAGGCCCTTCCCGGTGCTGTACCCGTCCTGCATCGCCAGGGCGATGTCGGCGATCCCCGGTCCCTCGTCACGGGCGACGACCATGATGCCGCGACGGCGGCCATCCTGCGCCGTCGCGACAGTCACCTCGCCATGCCCTGCGTACTCCAAGATGTTGCGCGCCACCTCGGAGATGGCGGTGGCGATGAGCGCCAGGTCTCCCCGCGAGAAGCCCAGTTCCGACGCCAGCGCCCGCCCCCGCTGACGCGCCGTCACCACGTCCACCTCCCAGTTGATCGGCACGCACGCCTCATCGGACATGGCCGGGACCTCCCCCCACGCGCTCGTCCAGGAGGGCCAGGCCGTCCTCCAGATCGAGAGCGGTCGCGATGCCCTCCAGGTTCATGCCGAGCTGCACCATGGCGAACGCGACCTCCGGCTGGATCCCGACGATGACCGTCGCCGCCCCGCGCAGCCTCAGCATGTGGGCGGTGTCGCGGAGAGTGCGCGAGGCGAAGGAGTCCATCACGTCCATCGCCGCCAGGTCCACTACCACGCCGCGCGAGCGGTGCCGGCTCACCATCCCGGCCAGTCGCTCCTGAAGCTGGCGCAGATCGGCGTCGGTGAGCGCCGACTGCACGGACGCGATCAGGTAGCTGCCCTGCTTGAGAATCGGGACTTCCATGGCTACCGCCCTGCCAGCGTCGGGCTGAGACCGGCCGCCGTGTCCACCCTCAGCACCTGGTAGCCCAGGAGCCGGTCCGCCTCATCAATCCCGCCCTGGAGGTCGCCGACGGTGTGCATCTTGCTCAGGTCCACGCCGATGGTCACCAGCGTCTGCGCCGTCTCGGGGGAGATACCGGTGACAATGACCGATGCGCCGAGGAGGCGGGCGGCGTCCACCGTCTGCACCAGGTGGTTGGCGACGCGCGAGTCCACGTTCGGCACGCCGGTGACGTCCACGACGACGGCGCGGGCGCGGTTGGCGCGGATGCTGTGGAGGAGCTGCTCGGTGAGCTGCCGGGCGCGCACGGAGTCGAGCACGCCGATGATCGGGAGGATGAGCAGCCGGTCGCGCACCTGGAGGACGGGCGTGGAGAGCTCCCGGATGGAAGCCTGCTGCTCGCGGACCACTCGCTCCCTTTCCTCGATGAAGGCCATGGCGACGATGGAGAGGATCTTGTTGGCCACCGGCTCGTAGATGTCCAGGGCGGCGGCGAGGCGCGCCATGTTGCCCTGGTAGCGCTCGGCGAGGCTCCGTCCGTAGACATCGCGGAGGGTGAGCAGCCCGCCGATGATCTGCTCGGTGGTCATGCCGCGCAGCACGCCGCGCTGGGCCATATTGGCGGCGTAGGTCTCCGCCCCCGCGTACTGCCCGGTCGCCAGGCAGCCGACGCAGGTATCGTAGATCGTCACTGACTCGGTGTTGGTCTCCTCGGCGCTGAGGCCGGCGAGGAGACCCTTGGCCGTCATCTGCTCGACCCATGCCTGCAGCAGTCTCTCCCGGTGGTCGCGGAAGTGCCCCACGAGCTCGAGCAGGAGAGAAGCGCTCGAAGCGTCGGAGCCCGCGGGCGTTGGAATGTGATTCTGCGGGATGGTTCCTGCCATCAGTATCCCTTTCCTCCGAATCAAGGCGGCCCGCTCGGGAAGCGCCGGCACCCCCGGGAGAACAGGGGCGCTCTGTGGTGTTCGTGAAGTTCGACGGAGGCCTTCAGCCCGGCGGCGTGCGGCGCCACGGCGGGGCGTGTTATTTCTGACACCGGGGATTATAGCACCATTCAACCGCCGGGTCAACAGGGGCTGGGTGGTCATCAGGGCCTTTTCATTACTGCCGCACGGTGCGCCCCGGGG
>JACQGM010000398.1 GCA_016199585.1 Armatimonadota bacterium | reverse complement strand
CCGTGGCCGAGAAGACCGCCAGCCCCGCCTCGACGTCCAGCACCTCGATCTTCGTCTCGATACCCCAGTCCGGATGCACCTCACGGAACCACACCAGACGCTGCGCCACCGGCAGGTAATCCCGGTTCCCCTGTACCTTGATCAGATGCTTCGTCGGATCGTATGCCATCGCTCCCTCGCCTTCCCCGTGCTCGGCGCCGCCCCGTCGCTCCCGAGGCGCACTGCCTTGTACCTGATTACTGGTTCTGTACAAACATGCGTTTTCCTGCACACTCTCCGAGTTCGGTACGCACACGCGTTCTCCTTCAGCCGGCCGTCGGTTCTGCCGGCGAGGAGTGCGCGCGCGAGGCCGGGGAGAAGGGGGAGGCGTGGTTGCGCCTGTCACAGATGTCTCGCGGCGAGCGCCGCGGCTACTTGCCGCCGTCGGCCGCCGCGGGCTGCGCGCCCAACACCTGCGTGGCGATCTCGTAGTCCGCCGCTTCGTCAATATCAATGGCGATCCGGGGGTCGGGGCAGATCACCGGGAGGAAGCTGAACCCGAACCGGTTGGAGGCCATCTTCGCGATGCGCTCCAGGGTCAGGATGTGGAGGAAGTGGACCCCGAAGGCGTAGGCCAACCCGAGGCCGATCCCGAACGCCATCGCCGAGGTGAGGGCGTTCTTGCGCGCCGCGTAGATCGCGTTGAGGCGGCCCATCACCTCTTCGTTGCGCGTCAGGCTCGGCGTCGCCACGAAGAGGTTTCCGTGACAGACAGCCGCGCCGCGGAACCGGTTGAGACCTTTCTTGCAGGCGGCATAGACCCCGGTGAACGCGTCCTCCGGCACCACCGAGATGAAGAGCTTCTCGGGGTAGGTGCCGGCATCGCGCGCGCCGCAGCGGGCCACGAAGTCATCCACCAGCTCCGGCCGCAGCATCGCCAGGTCGCCGGTGGCCACCAGCACCAACGGGGCGTCGGCGAAGAGCTCCAGGCCGTTGGCAATGCTCACCAGGGGCGTGTCTCCCGAGGGCGCGATCCGGTAGTCGGGGCCGACCACCGGGCGCAGGTCGGGCTCGGAGCCGACGATGCCGATCTGGCGCACGCAGCGGCTCCCCTCCAGCGCGTCCAGCACATGGCGGATAAAGGGCTTGCCGCCCAGCTCGATCAGCGCCTTGTAGCCGGGCTGGTAGCCGGGGTAGAGCTCGCGGGTGTTGATCCCTCCCGCCATGACGATGGCATCGAGGGATCGCTCAGGGAAACCGGAGAGAGAAGGGGTCCCGTTCATGTTCCACCTCCGCGGGGCAATCGGCGGGCGCATCACCGCATCACGCGCGACGGGATGACGCGCCCGCCTGTCGGCACTCCGTTGCCGCCTGCGTTCGACGCCGCTCCTCGACTCTCCTTGCGGCGAGCCCCACGCCCGCCGTGGCAACGGCCGGCGCCGGCGGGAACCCCGGGCGCTCCTCGCCGGGTCCGTCGCGCACCGGAACCACTCTCCTTGCGGCGAGCCCCACGCCCGCCGTGGCAACGGCCGGCGCCGGCGGGAACCCCGGGCGCTCCTCGCCGGGTCCGTCGCGCACCGGAACCACGCCGGACCCGGCGCCTGTCCCGAGCCTCCGGAACGGGTGGCGCGATGGCGGCGCGGGGCCGCCAGGGGCAGGATTCGGCGGGCGCGGGGGCGAAACCTGCCAGCGAGCGCGGAGGGAGACTGCCCGGGCGGTGGCGGGTCGGACGACCCGCGAGCCGCGCCGGACGCGCGGAGAGGGAGAGGGATTCGAGACGATGAGCCAGTTGATTGCGGATGCCAGGCGGCGCAAGGATCTGCTGAAGCACATGATCCGGGAGCTGCACGCCGGGCGGGCGCCCGAGCAAGTGCGCGCGCAGCTCGTGCGCCTGCTGGGGCAGGTGCCGTACGGCGACGTCGTGGAGGTGGAGCAGGAGCTGATTGGGGAGGGCCTGCCGGTCGAGGAGATCCTGCGCCTGTGCGACATCCACACGGCGGCGATGCGGGGCGCGATTGACACCTCGCAGGCGCCCGAGGCCCCACCGGGGCATCCCGCGCACACCTTCAAGATGGAGAACCGCGCGCTCACCTGGGAGACGGGCACGCTCGCGAAGCTGTACGAGGAGGTCGCGGCCCTCCCGGACGAGGCCGACGCCACCGAGCGGCTGATGGACATCCGCACGCGCTTCAACGCGCTCACGGACGTGGAGAAGCACTATCTGCGCAAGGAATACCTCCTCTTTCCCTTCCTGGAGAAGCACGGCATCACCGGCCCGCCCACGGTGATGTGGGGCAAGCACGACGAGACGCGCGCGCTCTTGAGGGGCGCTTTGGAGTCCGTGGCCGCCGCCGAGACGTTCACCGCCGGCGAGGCGAAGAGCGTCATCCAGCTCGTGCTCGAGCCCGCCTCGACGGCCATCGCCGAGATGGTGGACAAGGAGGAGCAGATCCTCCTCCCGATGTGCCTGGATACCCTCACCGACGAGGAGTGGTACGCCATCGAGCGCCAGAGCCCCGAGTACGGCTTCTGCCTCTACGACCCCACCGCCGCCTGGCGGCCGGAGGGGGTGGCCGAGGAGCCCGTGCCCGACGCCGCGAGCGAGGAGCGGATCCGGCTCCCCTCCGGCACGGTGACTCCGGCGGAGCTGAACGCCATCCTGAACACCATCCCGTTCGACATCACCTTCGTGGACAGCGATGACACGGTGCGCTACTTCACCCGGGGGCGCGAGCGCATCTTCGCGCGCAGCCGCGCCATCCTCGGGCGCAAGGTGCAATACTGCCACCCGCCCGCCAGCGTTGGCGTCGTCGAGCAGATCCTGAGCGATTTCCGCTCCGGCCGGCACGAGCACGCCGCCTTCTGGATCGAGATGAAGGGGCGGTTCATCAGCATCGAGTACTTCGCGCTGCGCGGGGACGCGGGGGAGTACCTTGGCTGCCTGGAAGTGAGCCAGGACCTCACCGACAAGCGGGCGCTCACCGGCGAGCGCCGACTACTCACCTACATGGATGGGGAGGGCAACGATGGCCGGTAAAGCATCGCGTCCGCCAATCACTCCGGAAACCAAAGTGGGAGACCTCCTGAGGCACTACCCGGAGCTGGAGGAGGCGCTCGTCACCCTGTCGCCGGCCTACAAGGCGCTCAAGAACCCGGTGCTGCGCCGCACGGTGGCGAAGGTAGCCACCCTCCGCCAGGTCGCCACGGTGGGCGGGATCTCCCTCGGCACGCTCATCGGCCGCCTGCGCGCCGCCGCAGGCCAGGGAGGCGGCGAGGAGTTCGCCGATGCGGGGCCGGCCGGCCCCCGGCCGGAGTGGGCCGACCCGGCGCGGGTCTCTCGCACCTACGACGCGCGCGCGACCATCGAGTCGGGCGGCCACCCGGTGGAGCAGGCGATGCGCGACCTGAACGGACTACAGGAGGGCGAGGTCTACGAGTTGATCACCCCGTTCGTGCCGGCGCCGCTGGTGGACCTGGCGGCGCGGAAGGGGTTCCGGGCGTTCAGCACGCAGGAAAGCCCGGAACTGGTCCGCACCTACTTCACCCGCGCGGGGTCGTAGTCGGGCGCGGCCTCGGTGTCCCCGGCGATCCCGACGGTCGCACGCACTGGGCCCGCGATCCTCAGGAATGGACCGGCTCCGGCGGCCGCGCCCGTCATGCTGAGCAGTAGAGCCGGGCCGGGCCCGGCGTGGCAGGGGGAGAAAACCCGCTGACCGTGTCGAACGCGTTAGGGCATGCCTCTCTGAGAGAAGTGGCCGACTGCGCGATGGTGCCTTGTGCCCGATGCTGAGCATGGTCCCGGGTGCCCGGGGGTAGCT
>JACQGM010000396.1 GCA_016199585.1 Armatimonadota bacterium | reverse complement strand
TCGCCGTTGATCCACGTCTGCTCGATGATCACGGCGTCGTAGTCCTGCATGTACATGTTGAACATGGTGCCGAGCTGCTTCATGTTGCTCATGCAGCTTGCCGCGCGGGCTCTCTCCCGCGCGCGGGAGAAGACCGGAAAGAGAATCGCCGCCAGGATAGCTATGATAGCTATCACGACGAGCAATTCAATCAGGGTGAATCCTCTCTCGCCCTGACGCCGACCGAACTTGCGAGTCCACAAACCGAGCATGTCGAACCTCCTCTGCTTGGCGCGCGGTCACAACCCGCCCATCCCGAAGGGCGGGACCGCTGTTCTGTACGATGGCTATTGCTATGCCGGCAGTGATCCCTGAACGTTTTCCCCTCTCCAGAGCGGCCGCATGATGAAGCGAACGGCTCGCGAACGGGTGCGGCATCGCTCTGCGGCTCAGGGAACGAGGATCAGCTCGTATGGTTCGGTCTCCAGTTGCTCTCGCGCTTCGGGATCCAGCCCCGCGTCCATGATGACGCACCCGATCCGATCCGGCGTCACCGTGAGAGCGGTTCCCCGCGCGTTGTACTTGGTGTGGTCGGCCACCACCACGCTGCGCCTGCTGCTCTCGCACATCGCCCTCGGCACCTCGGCGTTCCGGGGGCTCTCCGAGAAGACGCCCCGGCCTGGAATGAGGCTGTCGGCGCCCAGAAACGCGATGTCCACGTGGAAGGTTCGGAAGGCAGCGGCGGGATCGGTTCCGAGGAAGTCGAGGTTGGTGGGGTTGAAGCGGCCACCGACGCAGTAGAGCCGGACGCCTTCCACCGCCCCCAGCTCTTCGATCACCGGCATGGCATTGGTGACGACGGTGAGCGGCGCTCTACTACGCAGGGCGGCGGCGACACACCACGTCGTGGTGCCGGCGGTCAGCGCCACGCTCATGCCAGGCTCCACGAGCCGGGCCGCGCGAGCCCCGATCCGCATCTTCGCCGCGCGCATGCTCTCCCGCTTCTGCTGGAAGGTGCGGACCACCAGGGAAGGGGGATCGAGGAACCGCGCGCCTCCAAACGTGCGGCTGACCAGCCCCGCTTTCTCGAGGGCGGTCAGGTCCCGCCGGACGGTCGCCTCCGAGGTCCCCAACTCACCCACAAGGTCGGCTATCCTCGCTTCCCCGCGCTCCTGCAGGAGATGCACCAGCTTGATGTGCCGACCATTCATCGCTGCCATCCTCTCCATCCGATCGCGTCAATTATACAGGCTCTCTATGATTGAGTCAAGCACATTTTTCTCTTGACGCGAGGATTTCTTGACAGACGAAGGGCGCGATGCGATTGAATTTACCAGAAGCGCGAAAGGGGAGCCCGACGCTCTTCATACGTGGGGGGAGCTGCGGCTCTGCCTGGAGCGGGCGGCGGCGGTGCTGAACGGGAGAGGACGGGGCGGAACCCCCACCCCGGCCCTCCCCGCGTGCGGGGAGGGGGCGAGAGACCTGTTCACGGCGCCAACACTTCGGCCGCCCGGGCCGCCTGCGCCTTGTTCAGGGGCGGGAGAGTGCCGTGGGCGTAGTCGATGGAGCAGTCGTAGCCGGCACGGTCGTAGAGGGAGTTGAGGGCGGCCCGAAGATCGAGGGAGACGTCGGGATCGGTGCCCGCCAGGGGGATCGGGATGACCGGGCGGGGCTGTTTCAGGGCGATGGGCCAAACGTCGGCGAGAGGACGGTGCTCAGCCCGGCTGAGAACAACGTAGTAATCGCCGGGGGGTGACGGCGCCATCATCGGGAGGCGCTCGCCGCCGCGCAGGAGGTCCAGCTCGACGAGGTGCACCGGGCTGCGCAGCACTTCTTCGCGTTTCCTGAGGTACTCGCGACGGCTGCTGCTGCCGGGGCGCTTGTTGCTCGGAGAGAGCACTTCGATCACAGTGAGCAACTCGCCGCTCGCGCGCAGGCGCACTTCGAGATAGGACTGGCGCACCTCCTCGGGCATGGCGATAGGGACCCGCACGGGCGCGGGTGGAGTCAGCACGGCCACGCCGGTCCCAGGCGGGGTAGGCGCGGCCTCTCGGTCTCTCACGATGGCGACGTCCGACCGGACAGCGCGCGTCAGTTCCTCCCGAGAGTGTTCGAGGTAGACACGCTCCTCGATCCGAGCCACATAGCGCGGGCGAATCTGCGGCATGAGCATGATCTGCGCCTCATCAATGAGCTTGCTATGGAATTCCTCCCACACCTGGCCCTCCAGGTAGGGGTCCATCCCGGGGAACGGCGATGGCATCTGGGATTTCCCTCTCCGGCGCCGGAACCACGCACTGCTGCCCGTAGGAGTATTATGACACGGAGGGGCGGGCGTGTCAAACCGTCTGCGCCTTCTCGGCCTGGCGCTGGCGCGGCGCGCACCCTGCCGAGGGACGCCGCCAGCGCCAGCGCGGCGGCTGCCAGCCGCGACAGCGACCCGGCCCGGCTTGCGCCGGGCAGCCGCTGAAGAAAGGACCCCCGTCGCGGTCTCTTGACAATTCCGGCGCCTTCGTGCTACCATGCTTGTGGTCGCGGTGAGTGTAGCCGAGAGGTTTAAGGCGCCAGACTGTGGATCTGGAGATCGGGGGTTCGAATCCCCTCACTCACCCCACCTTCCCCTCCCCTTCCCTATCTCAGCGGAAGCTCTCCCAGTAGAACCGGAGTAGGCTGACGTTCGCCAGCGTCTGCGTCATCTCGGCGAAGGTGATGAGCTTCGACTTCACGTAGACGATGTCGCCGGGATGCACGCCGGGGTCCTTCTCGATCTTGCCGTGCCGCACCACGGCGCTCATGTCCACCTTCACCGGCTTCTGGTCCGGGCCGGCATCGGCGCGCATCAGATACACCTGGTCCAGCCGCGCCTTGGGGCTGAGGCCGGCGCGGGTGATGGCGCTGAGCACGGTGTTGGTGCCCTCGCGAAACTCGTACGCCCCCGGAGCGTTCACCGCGCCGAGCACGTAGACCATGTCCGAGATCGCCGGCACGATGAACTCGTCACCGTTCTGCAGACTGACGTTGGCCGACTCGTCGTGCTCCACCAGCAGCCGGTAGAGGTCCACCGGGATGCGCTGCAAGCGCCCGTCCGGGCCGCGGCGCTCGATGCGCGCCGCGCGCCGCGCCGCGTTGGCGGTGACGCCGTCAACCGCCATCACCAGGTCGCGAACGGTATCGCCTTCCTTCAGCTCGTAGACGCCCCGGCGCTTCACCATGCCGCCCGCCGTCTCGAAGATGCCCGTGCCCACCACCTCGCCCACCACATTCACCGTGTTCTGCAGCACCGCGATGGAGGGCACTTGCAGCAGGTCGCCGTCGCGGAGCGCCAGGTCCGCCGGGCCGCCGGGCTGGCCGACCACGAGCGCCAGGTCTACGTCCGCCGCCTCCTTCTGGCCGCCGTCGCCGATGCGAACGAGGCGGGCCCGATTGAGGGCGGCGCTGGCGGTGGGGCCGCCGGCCAGGCGCAGCAGGTCGCTGACGCGCATCCCGTCGGCGAGAACGAAGCGCAGCTCGTTGTTCCCCCCGGCGCGCACGTCGGTGCCGGCGCGCGTCTCCAACCGGGTCGTCTCCACCGGCGTCAGGCCGGCGGCCGTCAGCTTCACTTCGCCGCGGACGGCGACCACGCCCGCCAGCCGCCGGATGTCGGGCACGTGGACGAGGTCCCCCTCCTGGATGGGAACGTTGGCATCGCGGTCGCCGCGCAGCGCGCCGCCGGCGTTGACGTAGAGGAGCTGCAGCTTCTCATCGCCGCTCACCCGCTGGATGTAGGCGCGCGAGAGCGCCGCGCTCGCCTTGCAGCCGCCCGCCAGGTCCAGCAGGTCGCGCAGGCGCATGTTCTCCTTGCGCTCGTAGGTGCCCGGCTTCCGCACCTCGCCGTTGATGGTCACCTGGCCGAGGAAGGAGCCGATGGCCGGCACCACCAGGGTGTCGCCATCCTTCGGCTCCACCGGGAACGACGGCGCGTCGGCGGAGCGGCGCAGGTCCACCCGGATGATGTCTCGCTGCTGATCGGTGAGCGGCCGTTCGAGGTATGCCTTCTCGAGCGCCGCTTCCGCGGTGGGACCGCCGGAGAGCGCCAACAGATCCGCCAGCGACTCCCCTTCCTTGAACTCGTAGAGCCCGGGCCGGCGCACCTCGCCGGTGATCCCGACCACGCGCTTCGCGACCGGCACGTAGACGTGGTCGCCCGATTCCAGGACGACGTTGCCCTCTTCGCGCCCGAAGAAGAGGAACGGGTAAAGGTCAACGCTCTCCTCGCCGCCCGCGCGCCGGGTGATGCGCACGCTGCGCACCGAGCCTGCCGGCGTGATCCCTCCGCCGCGCTGGATCGCCTCCCACACGCGCGTGAGACCGGCTGCCGGCCGCGGCCCGGGCGAAACCACCTGACCCGCGACCGTCACCTCGATCCCGCGCAGCCGCGTCACCACGACTTCCAACCGGAAGTTGCGATAGTAGCGCGCGCAGGCGGCGGTCAGCCGATCGCGCACCTCCGCCAGGCGTATCCCGCTGCAGGGAACCGCCCCGACCAGCGGCGGCAAGGTGACCGTCCCCTGGGGCGACACCAGCACGTCCCACTTCTCCGGCTTCAGGCCATTCAGTGAGACCTCGAGCTCATCGTAGGGTCCCACCACATAGGCATCGCCGGATACCGAGCGGTAGGTGGACACTCCCCCGGCCGCCGTCAGCCCCATCTCCACGCGACCGAGGCCCGCCCCGGTTCGCCGGGCGGCGGAGTCCCAGGCGTCGTTCTGCTCTGATCCCCACGAAATGGGCGCTGAGGCCGGGCGCCCCGGTGGGTCCTGCGCCCGGACGCCGGACGGGAGCAGCGCAGCCAGGGCCGCCAGCAGGATGAGCCGAGGTGCCATCCGCCACCGCACCGGGCCGAAGGAGGGGTGTTGGGGGGTGATCGCTGGTGTCATCGGATAGCGCTCCGCAACTCACGAGGCCCGCCGGTCGCCGTGGGAGGAACCGAGTCGGGCCGGGGTCCCATCGCGCCGAGTATAGCACAGCAGGGGGTGGGAGTCAAGCCGGTGCCGCCCGCAGGCCGATTCCGGGAGTTGCTCTCCTGGCGGGTGCTGTGCTACAATGCACGCGTACCGCGAGAGGAGAGGCATGTTGATCATTGACGCGCACGCGCACATCTGCCTCGGCTGGGAGGAGCTGGGCATCCCCGGCCATGCCGAGCGCGCCCTCGAGCTCATGGATCGGCACGGCATCGGGATCGCCTGCGTCAGCAACTCGCGCGCGCTCCGCCACGACTACGTCCGGGGTAACGACCTGGTGGCGGACGCCCTGCGCCGCTGGCCCGACCGCTTCCGCGGCTACGCGGCCGTCAACCCCCTGCGCCCCGAGGAAGCGATCGCCGAGGTGCGCCGCCGCCTGGATGAGCCTGGGTTCATCGGCATGAAGCTCCACGTCTCGCACCACCAGATTGCCTACGACGACCCGCGCCACCTCACCCTCCTGGAGCGGGCCGCCGAATGGCAGATCCCGGTGCTGCTGCACGTCTTCGGCGACACCGCCTCCCTGGGCCGCGCCGCCGACGAGGTGCCCGAGGCGGTCCTGATCGCCGGACACATGGGCGGCTACCGCTGGGACCAGGTCCTCGACGTGGCCGCGCGCCACCCCAACATCCACCTGGAGACGTGCGGCTCCTGCACCGAGGCCGGGCGCCTGGAGGCCGCCGTCGCCACCGTCGGCGCCGAGCGCGTCCTCTTCGGCACCGACCTGCCGCTGCTCGACCCCTCTTCCTGGCTGGCGATCATCCAGGAGGAAGCCGCCCTCACCGACAAGCAGCGCGAGGCGATCCTGGGCCGGAACATGGCTCGCCTGGCCGCCCTGGAGGTGGTGTGATGTCTATTGACGTGAACGGCATCTTCGGGCATTGGCCGGTTCGCACTCCCGGCATCTGGGAGCCCTCCGAGTTCCTGCGCCGGATGGACCAGCTCGGCATCGAGCGCGCCCTCCTGACCGCGTCGGTCGCCCTGCTGGACAACACCGCCGCCGGCAACGACCAGGTCGCCCACGTGGTCGGCGCCTTCTCGGATCGCTTCCTGGGCGCCTGCGTGGTGAACCCCCATCCCGACCCGCAGGCCGCCGCCGTCGAGGCGCGCCGCCGCTTCGAGCAGGGGTTCCGCGCCCTCCGCCTCTTCCCGGCGCACCACGGCTACACCACCGCCGAGGAGGGCGTGCTGGAGCCGGCGATGGGCGAGGCACGCTCCGCCGAGGCGCCCGTCATCCTGACGCTGCGCGTCAGCGGGGACACCGGCTTCGCCGAGACGCCGGTGAGCGCCGCGCGCGCTTTCGCCGCATCCTTCCCCGATGTGCCGACCATCGTCAGCGGCGCCGGCTATGCCGACCGCATCGCGCTCACCCGCGTCGCCCGGGCGCACCCCAACATCCACGTCGAGATCTCCCACATGCACGGCGCCGACGCGGTGCGGGTGCTCACGGAGGCGCTCGGGAGCGCGCGCGTCCTCTTCGGCACCGGCATGGGCGTCCTCTACGCCTCCCCCGCCGTCCGCAAGGTGGCAGCGGCGGGCCTTGCCGACGGGGACCGTGAGGCGGTGCTGTCGGGGAACGCCCGCCGGCTGCTCGGCCTCACCTGACGCCGCGGCTCTCGTCACAACCTGAAGGGAATGGACTCATGCTGCACTCGGGCCTGGTTTCGATCACGTTCCGCAAGCTCCCCCCGGGGGAGATCGTCGACCTCGTGAAGCGCGCGGGGCTGGAAGGAATCGAGTGGGGCGGCGACATCCACGTTCCCCACGGACAGTCATCCGCGGCGAGCGAAGTGCGCCGAATGACGGAGGACGCCGGCCTGCGCGTCGCCGCCTTCGGGTCCTACTACCGCGTCGGCCATGAGGAGCCCGCGCCCTTCGAGGCGGTTCTGGAGACGGCCGCGGCCCTGGGCGCCCCCACCATCCGGGTGTGGGCCGGCAAGCTCGGGTCGGAGAAGGCGGACGCGGCCTACCGCGAACAAGTGACGCGCGAGTCGCGCCGCATCGCCGATCTGGCCGCGCAGGCCGGCGTCGTGGTGGCCACCGAGTACCACGGCGGCACCCTCACCGATACCGCCGAGTCGGCGGTGAGCCTCCTGCAGGCCGTCGGCCACGACAACCTGAAGACCTACTGGCAGCCGCCGACCCGGATGACGCCGGAGGATGCCCTCGAGACACTCCGGGCCGTGCTCCCCTGGCTGAACAACATCCACGCCTTCTGGTGGGTCGCCGGCGAGCGCCGGCCGCTCGCCGAGGGGGCCGCCACCTGGCAGCGCTACCTGCGCGAGGCCCGCCGCGCCCCCGGCGAGCGCTACGTGATGTTGGAGTTCGTGCGGGACGACTCGCCCGAGGCGTTCCTCCGCGACGCGGAGGCGCTGCGGGACGTGATCCGCAACGCATGATGCGCGAAGGACGTTGGGTGGGAGTTGTCAGCGCACGGTCAGTCGAGCCCGTCATCCCAGGCGTATCGCTGCCATCTCGAGCCACCGCATTTGTCACCCGGAACACTGCATCTGTCATCCTGAGCGCAGCGAAGGATCTCCCCCGGAGCGCCACCACAGCCCACGAGCCGTAGGGGCACCCTCGGCGGAGATGCTTCGGCGCGGCGCCCCGGCATGACAAGTGCGGGGGCTTGGGTGCGAAAGCCCCGGCCTGTGGATGCACTCGCATGGCGAGCGATCCAGATCGCCACCGTAGAACAAGGCGCAACTTTCCATCGCGCCGGAGCGGCAGTCCCTTGGAGGATGAAATGCCCGATGGCAGGGAAGACGCGCAACTGGTGCAGGCCGCGCTGGCCGGCGACGGTGGGGCCTACGAAGAACTGGCGCGGCGCTACCGCGACGCGGCGTTCGGGATCGCCTTCCATCGGCTGGGCGACTTCGAGGCGGCGCGCGACGTGGCGCAGGAGGCGCTCGTCACCGCCTACGTAGAGCTGCCGATGCTCCGCGAGCCGGCGAAGTTCGCCCACTGGCTCGCCCGGATCACCACGTCCGCGGCCATCACCGAGCTGCGCCGCCGCCGCCCGACCCTCTCCCTCGACGCGCCGGAGACCCCCGCACCGGCCGGCACCGAGAGCGACCCCGCCGCTGCCCTGGCGCGCGCCGAGAAGGCGCGGGAAGTGCGGAAAGCGCTGGCCGGACTGCCGGAGCCGGACCGCCTGGCGGTCATCCTCCACTACGTGAATGGCTATTCGCACGCGGAGATCGGCGGGATCCTGGGCACCACGGTATCGGCGGTGAAGAGCCGGGTGCATCGGGCACGGCGCCGTCTCCGGAAGGAGATGCTGGCGATGGTGGAGAGCAACCTGAAGTCGGAAGCACCCGGCGTGGAGTTCGACGAGAAACTGGCGCGGGTTGCGCTGCGGCGCTACCCGGACCAGCACGGGGGGATCGCGGTCCTGGAAACAGTGCCGATGCCGATCCGTCTGGCCTTCACCGCCCGCACCCGAAAGGCGATCCGCAAGGTGGCCTCGGAGTTGGCGGGGGAGGGCTACTCGTGGCTGATCAGCCCCTACGTCGCCGATTGCAGCCCCGGCCTGACGATGCTGAAGCACCTCGGCTTTGGCGTGATGATGGAGACACAGTGGTATGAGCGCACCCTCAAGGGGCGGCTTCCGAAGGTGCCGGAGCTACGGGAGGGCCTCACCGTGCGCCCCCTGGTGGAGTCTGACGCCCCGGCGATGGCGGAGCTGCTGCAATCCACCGTCAGGGGCACAGAGGCGAGGTATCCTGACGCCGACCAGATCGCCAGCTCCCTGCGCGGCAAAGAGATCGTCCACGAAGCGTCGCTGGCCGCGTTTGCCGGAGACCAGATGCTCGCCGTCGTAGAGGTTGCGGGTTGCATGGAAGCGGTCTACGGATTCGAGGCCGGCACAGCCCTCCTGGCATACGTCAGCTACCACGCAGATCACGGCACGCCGGAGGCGCTGGCGCACCTGCTGGGGGCCTGCCTGCGGCCGCTCAAGGAAGCGGGCTTCCGCCAGGTGGTGGCCCGCCGGCTCCAGCCGAGGTGGCCACGCGACCAGGAGGTGATCGCCCTCCTTGAGCGCCTGAAGTTCCGGCGCACCCTCACGGAGCAGGTGATGAAGCTGGACCTGAAGGCGTGGGCCGCCGGCACGTTCAGCCAGGAGTCTGGCGCGGAGCCGGAGGCGGAGACCGAGTCGCGAAGCCTGCGTCCGCTGCCCTTCTCCACCACCGAAATGGCTGTGGATGCCCACACGCAGAAGGAGCGGCCGGAGCTGGCCGAGGCGCTCCAGGTCCGTATCAACCGCGTGCTGGGCACCTCGCCGTTGGTGGGTCCGGGAGAGGTCTACGTGGTCACGGGGGAGTACACGCTGAGGAAGCCGGTGGCGCCCTACATGACGGTGGCGTGCGACGGCACCAGTACCGGCGGCCCGGCGCCCCTCCAGCCCGGCACCCACGACTTCAGCGCGACGACCGAGGTGCGAGCCGTGAACCCCGGCATGGCGCGCGTCCTCCACGTCAACCTGATGGACGTCGGCCCGGAGGCGGTCACGCGGGTGCGGATTGACCTGGAGAGTTGAGGGCGCGTGCAAGGAGGAGGGAGACAAAGAGTGGTGCGTGACGGATCCGACGCCAGATCCGCACCACGCCACCGTATCGAGCCGAGACGTCTTCTTGACACAACTCCCTCCGCCGTGCTACCCTGCACATGGTCAGAACGAGGGGAGAGCAGGTCATCGTGTCCACAACGCTGAGCATTGCCGAGGCCAAGAGCTCGTTCTCGGAGGTGGTGAATCGAGTGGCGTTCGGCCGCGAGCGGGTGATCATCAGCCGACACGGGAAGCCGCTCGTCGCGCTGGTGCCGCTGGAGGAACTGGCGGAGCTGGAGCAGCTCCGCGCCGCGGAGACGCCCCGCAACCTGGCGGCGGTCGCCGGCCAATGGGATAGCTTCGAGGAGATCGACGCCTTCGTCGAGGAGGCCTACGCCTCGAGGCAGGAGGACCGGCCGCGCCTCGTCTCCCTGGACTAACCGCATGTACCTGCTCGATACCGATGTGGTCACCAACCCCCTGAAGCCGCAGCCTTCACCTGCGCTGTTGGCCCGGCTCGCCGGGATCACCGCGGGCCAACAACACATCAGCACGATCACTCTGGGCGAGATCGTCTACGGTGCGCACCGCAGCACGCGCCCGTCGTATCACCTGGAACGTCTGGACCGCCTCATCCTCTCTCAGGTAAGGGTGCTGACGTTCGATGAGGACGCCGCCCGATGCTACGGACGGGTTCGGGCGGAGCTGGAACGGAGAGGAGAGCCGATCGCGCACGCCGATCTCCAGATCGCCGCCATTGCCCTCTCGCGCGGTCTCATCCTCATCACCGGGAACCGGCGCCACTTCGAGCGGGTGCCTAGTCTCGCGGTGGAGGACTGGTTCGCGGACCCACGGACGTGAGCCTTCAGCGGACCAACGGTCGAGCGCGCCCGCTCTCGCCGCCGGGTGCCGTTGCCGGGCCTCGCCCTTTGTGGTATGATCCGGGCATGGGCATTCTGTTGGCGAAGGAGAGAGCACACACGCTGCCGGAGTTGGCCGGCAGGACCTACCACATCGTCACTTTCGGGTGCCAGATGAACCTCTCCGACTCGGAGCGGATAGAGGCGCTGCTCAGCGACGCGGGCATGCGCCGGGAAGCCGATCTGCGCCGCGCCGACCTGGTCCTCTTCAACACCTGCTCGGTGCGCCAGAAAGCGGAGGACCGGGTCTACGGCAACCTGGGCCGGCTGAAGCAACACCGCCGGGCGCACCCGGAGATGATCCTCGGCGTGTGCGGGTGCATGGCGCAGCGCGAGGGCGAGGCGCTGCGGCGCAAGGTCTCCTTCGTGGACCTGGTGATCGGCACGGCGCAGCTCCATCGCCTGCCGGAGATGGCGGCGGAGATCTGGCGCACCGGGCAGGCGCAGGTCGCCACCGAGATGCCCCGCAAGCGCAACCAACACCTCCTGGAGGCCGAGGAGGACCTCCTGGCCGGCATCGCCCGCGGGAACGACCCCTACAAGGCATGGGTGCCGGCGATGTACGGCTGCGACAAGTTCTGCGCCTTCTGCATCGTGCCGATGACGCGCGGCGCCGAGCGCAGCCGCCGCCCCGAGGAGATCGAGGCCCAGGTGCGCGCCTCCGGGCGCAAGGAGGTCACCCTCCTCGGGCAGACCGTCAACTCCTACGGGCGCAAGCTCCCGGAGCCGGTCACCTTCGCCGACCTGCTGCGCCGGCTGAACGCCATTGAGGGCCTGGAGCGGATCCGTTTCACCTCGCCCCACCCGGCGGACTTCAGCGACGACCTGATTGACGCCATCGCCGCGCTGCCGAAGGTGTGTGAGCACGTCCACCTGCCGCTGCAGTCGGGCGACGACTCGGCGCTGGCGCTGATGCGCCGCGGCTACACGGTGGCGGAGTACGAGCGCGTCTACTGGCGGCTGCGGGAGCGCGTGCCGGGGATCAGCATCACCACCGACCTGTTAGCCGGCCACCCAGGCGAGATGGAGGAACAGCACCGGAACAGCCTGCGGACCGTCGAGCGCCTCCGCTTCGACGCCGCCTTCACCTTCGCGTTCAGCCCGCGCCCGCACACCCGCGCCGAGCACATGCCCGACCCCGTGCCCCACGACGTGAAGATGCGCCGCCTCCAGGAGATGATCGATCTGCAGAACGCCATCACCATGGAGCGCAACGCCGCGCACATCGGCGAAGTCCACCAGGTGCTCGTCGAGGGCCCGAGCGACAAGGACCCGGAGATGCTCTCGGGGTACGCGCGCAACAACAAGCTGGCCCACTTCCCGGGGCCGGCGCGCCTGGCCGGGCGGCTTGTGCCCGTTCGGGTGACGGAGGCGCACATCTGGGGTCTGGGGGCGGTGGTTGATATGTGTTGAGCACGGTCGTGGCGCCAGTCCCATGGCAACAGTAATCGGGGAGACTACCCGGCGTCGTGGAGCGCCACAACCCTGTCCCGCTCCGCCATCGTCAACGGCGGCGACGGCGTGTCGGCAGTTACGGGCGCTAATCTCCAGAGATGCGCGAGCAGCGTGCAGAGTGCCACCGTTGACACCACCGCGCGGATTCCGTCTCTCATACTCATCGCCCTCCTGCCAGGCGGGACGCCAGGGATCCGCACGCGCGTAGAGAGCTCCGGACCTGGCCCCGGAGCTCTCTACCCGATTTTCGCCCTGGGTGGCATGCATTCAGTAGTCCGATACCATATATGACCGGTGTCCGGCGCCCAGACGTTCGCATGCCTGGTCGGCGGCTGCCTGCACCCATCCGTCAGGATCGTTCTGGAAGGACTTGACCGCCGCGGTGGCTTCCGCGCCGCCGATGCCCATCAGCGCCCGGAAGAAGCCGCAGAAGGTAGCATTGGTGTACCCCTCCCGAGTCTTCCGCATCGTTTCAAGGCGCGCGATGACCGTGGGCACGGCGGCCTGACCCTCGTTCGCCAGCGCCTGGATCAGGAAATCCGCCGGAGCGTCCAGAACCTTCGTCCGGCTCATGCTATCTACCAGATAGTCGATTCGGGCCTGGCCGCGGGGAAGGTCGCTCAGCTTCATCTTCAGCCCGTAGGCCAGGAGCGGGAAGTAGGAGCCCGGCGTGCGATTGCCGCTCGATCCTCTCCAGCCGTAGGCGGGAAGCTGCACCACGCTCAGCGGCGCTGCCTGGTCGGCGTGCAGGAGGCCCCGGTCGGCCGCGCACAGAGCCATGTCCGCCACCTGGCGCAGCGCCGCCCGTGCCGCCGCAGCCGCAGGCAGTTCGTGGTCTTCGTCCAGCCCGCGAACCACGCCCACTGCGTCGTACACCTCCTGCGGCGTCAGCCCCACTCCTTGGAGCACCGCTTGCATCTGCCGCCCCAGCGTCGCCAGGTTGGTCGCCCGGCCGGAAGCCGCCGCATGGCTGCGTGCCGCCACCGCCAATGCGTAGGGACGCTCCTCGGGGACGGTCTTCGGGTCTTCCGCCATCGCCAGCAGGTCCGGGATCGCCTTCGGATCCTCCAGCCTGCCGAGGGCGAACAGCGCCGCGCGTCGGAACGCGTGGTGCTCGTGCCGCAGGGCCGCCAGCAGTTGGGGGAGCGCCTCCTGGTCTCCCTTCAGCCCCGCGTCGTGCAGCGCGACCCTCTTGGCTACCTCTTTTGGGGACGAGGGGCCGCCGGGAGTGTCGGCGTCCCCGTCCACCATCTGGACGGCGCCGCTGAGAACCACACATAGTGTCACGACGGATGCCACGTTGCGGATTCTGTTTGCCATCTTCACACCCCTTCTGTCTTGGACACCTGCCGCAAGGAATGCTTGCACAGGACCTCACGGCAGGATCCATCTCACCGTGTTGGCGGGGTCGGCGCTCGTGCCGGTGTTCTGGTACGTCCAGGGGAACTTATCCATGTCGATCTGCCACGTGCCGGGGGGATCCTCTTTCATTGGCGGCGCCCCCTTCCGCAGGCCGTCGCTGGCCCAGTCCTGCTGCCAAAGGTCGCGCTCGCCCATCAACACGCCGTACGCCTGGATGTCCGCGACCAACTGTTCATCCCCAGGCGTCCCACTCGTGTCATTCTGGTAGGCGCGTGTCGAATCCGCGTGTTGGGGATCTAGCCCGTGGGTATTCTCCCAGGCATCGCCGAGGTTATCTCCGTCGGAGTTCGGGGCTGCCAGTCGCGCCCAGACTCTTCACCAGCCGCCTGCCGCTCACTCCAACCGCTTGATGTAGTGAATCTGCCGCGCCACCTCCTCGAAGCCGAGCGCGGGGAAGAAGCTCTGGCCGACGGCGTTCTGCTCCAGCGTCTCGATCTTCGCGGCGAGCATGCCGTTCTCGCGGAAGTAGGCGAAGACGTGGTCGAAGAGGGCGCGGGCGATGCCCTGCTTCTGGCAGCAAGGGTCCACCGCCAGGTTGGCGATCCAGCCGATGCGCCACTTCCGGTTCAGCCGGCCGCTGATGTAGCCGACCACCTCCCCGTCCCTTTCCGCGACGAAGATGCCGTCGGGGTCCGCGGCGGCGTCGTCCTCGACGTGCGCGGCCTTGCGCTCCTGCCAGGGGATGCCGGCGATGGCGCCGATCCTGTTCTCGATGTTCTGATCGATGGAGACGCCGTTGAAACAGATCGCGGTGAGCTCCCGCAGGCGCGGGAGGTCGTCGGGCCGGAAGCGGCGGATGGTGAACATGGGTGAGTTGAGTCCTCCTTTCTCCTGGTGGTTCGCAGCGCGCCCCGGGATCCCTTCCGCTGCGGACGGCGCGGGCCTGTTGATTGTCCGCCCCGCGCGTGCTATACTGGGGTGCGGCGCCACTGCCCGCGAGGGAGCGCGGCAGCGCGCGCGCAGCGAGGGGTGATAGAGAGCGATGGAGAACCACCCGACCGACCCGACGGCCGCCTTTCCGCAGGCCATCGATGAGAATGCGAGCTTCCTCCTCCTGGCCCACGCCCACTGGCGAATGACCGGGAGAGAGGTGATCGTCACCGCCTACTACCCTCTCATCCAGCGCCTCGCCCGCTACCTCATGGATGCCGACACGACAGGGAACGGGTTCCCCGACGTCGGCGTGGCCGGCGTGCCGGAGGCGGACGCCGCCGATGCCGCCCCCCGCGGAGAGCCGGTCTCCCTGGCCGTCAAGACGCTCGCGGCGCTCGGGGCGACGGTGCAGATCGCCGCGCGCAACGGCGACGACGAGTTCGCGGCCGTCTGCCGCGACCACGCCGCCCTCATCCGCCAGACGCTCGACTCTCGGGCGTGGCTGGGCGACCATTACGCCGTCGCCATCGAGAAGCCCACGGCCGACGCGGCGGATGCCTGGGACGGCGAGTCCGCCGGTGGCGCGGCGCGCCCGGAGTGGGATGCCCACTCCATCCGCACCAGCGCCGGCCTCCTCTACCCGCTCATGGTCGGCAGCCACCCGGACGTGGACGAGGCTCGCCTGGCGCGCGACATCGCCAGCGCCACCCGGAGCACGCTGATGGAGTACGGCAGCACCGATTCCAGCGCCGACCCGGGCCGCCTCTCCACCGCGCGCAACCTCTGGCGCGACTTCGTCGCCGGCTACCTCGGCATGGACTACCTCGACATGGCGGCGCGCTACTGGGCCTTCGAGGCGATGGAGAACAGCGTCGGCTGCGGCGGCGGCTTCGTAGATGCCTACGGAGGCAATGCCGTGCGCTTCCACCCCGGGGGCATCGCCGGCATCGGCGCCTTCGCCGCGGCGGCCGGGCTCAGCATTGACCGCCTGGCGGGCCGCGTCTCCCTCAACCCGGTGCGCGTTCCTCTCCGCGTGCCCCTTCTGCCCCTGGCCGACTGGGACGCGGGCGCCGTCCCCTGGCTGGATGTGGACCTGGTGGACGGCGAGGTCCGCGCGCGCATCCTGCGGCGGGAGCTGCTGGATGGGATGGTGGTGACGGTGTTCGGGAAGGAGATCGGAGCCCTCGGGCGATAGGGCGACCGATCCAGTTGGGGAAATCGAGGGGCAACCATGCCACAGTGCGAACGGGAGCCAGGCGTTGTTCTCATCTTCCATCCTGTTCAGGGCAGCACGAGCGATGTGAGTAGTGCGTTCGCCAACGCAGCGAGGCGCGTGCTCGACAGCGCGCCGACGGGCGAGGTACGGTTGGTGAGCCCCTACGTCGGCTGCGGAATTCTCAGTCCGCTGGTCGGGGGGCGACGTTTTCGCCTGGTGACCGATCTGGAGGCGTGCTTCGAGAGCGACGCAGAGGATCGGCTGATCCGGTTCCTGTCAGACAACGCTGAGTTCATCCGCCACGTCGGCCATGTTCACGCGAAGGTGGTTCTGACAGACGGTGGTGCGTTGGTAGGGTCAGCCAACCTTACGGAACGGGGGTTCGGCTGGCGACACGAAATGGGGTGCCTGATTCTCGACCCTACTCTCCTGGCGTCCATTGAGAGCTGGTTTGACGATCTCTGGGCCGTTGGCGAGCGCGTGGATGAGACACGCCTCACATCGGCCGTGGAGCGAGGTCGTGAAGTCGCAGCCGTGCGTCAGAGAGCCGCAGCCGGGAGAGAAGGGCGGACACCAGTACCGCATGGCCCGCGTCGGAGCCTCGGCTGGATGGCACCCCACGGAGCCACGCACCGTGTGCCAGGTCGAGAAGGTGGCGGGGGTGCAGCGGATGAGCGTGAGGATGAGCATGAGGAACTCGCTACCCAACTGCGTGCGTTGACGCGATCGCCTGACGAGTGCGATCGTGTCCTCAGTCTCCTCGCGAGATCGCTCGAGGTGGCGGGCGTGTCGGTGGAAGACCAGCGACTCCACCTGAACTTCGGTAGCACGCCCGTAAGCATCACGATCAACCAGCGGTACGTTGCATGGTGCGAACACCGACGCGGCGGGGAACAGTTTGGGTTCATTTTGGATGACGTTGGCACCGCTGAAGACGCCGCTCGTCGGATTGATGGGGCATGGGCGGGTCGCTTCCGCAAGCAGGGCTCGGATGACCAACCAACGCTTCATGTTCCAGTGGAACGGCTGACAGACATTCCGGGAGCCGTCCTTCAGAGTTGGGAGCGCGCGATCCTGCGCGAAGCGGGACGCACCAGAGCGGATGGAACTCCCTTCGAGAGCAGTTTTCGGAGGTTCAAGCGACCATTCCTATATCGCGTGCTCACGGATGCGGCTCTCCGCCGTGAGATCACCAAACGGGCCTTTGCCGCCCGTTGCTGGTGGTTCGGGATCAACAACGGCTCGCGCGGGCACGTGAGACTCGCCCAGATCCGCGGGCTGCTCGATGGGCGGCAGAGCGAGTTCGTGTGGTTGGTGGGCCAGAGCAAACCCAGGAGGCTCTATCGGCAGATGCGCCGCGGCGATGACGTACTGCTATGGGCGGGCCATGGTGACGATCCCCGATGGGGGATCATTGGCGCAGCAGTGATCAAGGACTCCACCGAACAGTCCGTCACCCTGGCGGAGGCCCATCGCTTTGAGGACCCAATCACCCCGTACCCGAAGGGCGCGCCCCAGCGGACCGAGCAGGTAGAGTTCCTCCGGAGCACCTTCGGTGACGACTTCACGCCGCTCGGCGATGTAATGCGCGCGGTGTTTGGAACAAGACGCACGCCACCGATCACAGTCGCTGAGATTGGCTATCACGCATTTCGGGCGGTCGCCCGCCGAACGGGGGCACCAAGCCGCCTACGCCAGAGCGTCAGAAGCGCGTGACGTTGCCCGCGACGGCACGGTGCCCGGAAGTAGCGGAAGACCCGACACCAGGCCGTAGGATGCTGTCGAAGGGACCCTCGACCGCTCAGGCGATCCGCGCGAAGGCATCCGGCTGCTGTTCGAGCAATTGGAGCAGCCGGCGCATCGGGGCGCCCGGCTCTCGGGTGCCCTCCTCCCAACTGCGTACGGTCCTTGGCGAGACCATCAGCAGTTGAGCGAAGCCCTCCAGAGACATCCTGTGGGACAGCCGCAAGCGAGCGATCTCCTGGGGCGCGTATCTGGGAGGCGGCCCCGGGATTCGCAGCGTCCGCAACTCCAACTCACCCCGCGTGAACGCTTCCGCCTCCCGCAGGGAGCCGCTGAGGCGCTCATATAGGGTTCCACGGTCAGGTGCAGGCATCGCTAGGTCCCTTCGTTGCGCCGGATTGCCTCGAGTCGTAACCTGGCAGCGAGCGCCGCCAACTGGCGCTTCTCGTCGGGCGACAGATCGTCCTGCTCGTCCTTGTCGTAGATATCCAGCATGAAGATCCAGTTGATCTCCGGGATGTCCAGATAGATGATCCGCAGACCCCCGCGAGATCCTTTGCCTCTGCGTCGGTCCGGTGCCCGGATCTTCCGCAGGCCGCCGCATCCGGGCATCACAGCACCGGCCTGCGGCTGGCGCAAAAGGCGAACCTGCAGGCGTCGGTACTCCTCGTCGTTCATGTAGCGACCGATGTCACGGGTGAAGTTGGCGGACTCGACGAACAGCACCATCGCCCATCTCTTCCCGCCGCATGGTCACCGGTACCCCGCCGCCAACGCCGCAGCTCGTTGTCACCCATTATACCACATGCCGCGTCGTCGGCGGGCACAGAGCCGAAGGAGCATCACGCCCCATCGTACCGCAGTCCCGCAGCGCCTGACCCGCGACCGTCCTCGTCTTCCACTCGCCCGGGTGCTCCGCACCGGCGGCGTACCGTCAGAGCCATGATGAGAAGCCCAGCGGGAAACGGTCTACCTGCCGACCTCTACTCCATCACCTCGATCGCACGCGCGGGACACTGGCGCGCGCAGGCGCCGCAGTTCTGACACCGCTTCGCGTCAATCACATGGCCCTTGTGCGCTTCGGCGGCCGCCTTGCGCGGGCAGACGCCCCGGCACAGCCCGCAGGCGCGGCAGCGAGTCGGGTCAATGACGTGCGCCACAGTGGCAGCTCCCTCCCACCGGCGCGCAGGCCGCTGGAGCGGGACCGGCGCGCCTCGGGGCGTTGGATGCGCCCCCTCGCGTGAAGGATTCGCCGCGCGGGGCAAGGCCGTCCGGGCCGTGCGCCCGGTGCCAACGCCCGGGAGCGGCAGGAACCACCCCCCTGCCGGCGAAGAAGAGGTTGGGAGCGCGCCCCGGGCGCTCCCAACCAGGGCCGCGTCGCCGGCCGGGAGGAGTTGCAGAGATGACTGAAGACGCCAGGCCTGCCGGCGGCGCGCTGCCGCAGATTCCCTTGGGACCCTATTCCGTCTCGCGCCTGATCGCGGGGTCCAACACCATTAACGGCGGCACGCACCTCTCGCGCTTCCTCAACCTGCAGATGCGCGAGTACTTCACCGAGGAGCAGACCCTCGCCTTCCTGCGCCGCTGCGAGGATGTGGGCATCAACACCTGGCAGTCGGGGCCCCCGAACTTCCCGCTCCTGGAGAAGCACCGCGCCGCGGGGGGCCGGCTGCAGTACATCAGCCTGGCAGTCAACGACCCGGCGGACCCCGACTCCCTGGCGAAGGTGGCGGCGGCGCGGCCGATCGGCATCGCCCATCACGGCGAGGTCACCGACCGCTTCTTCAAAGAGGGCGCCTTCGAGCAGGTGCGCGAGTTCTGCAAGCGCGTGCGCGATACCGGCGTGCCGGTGGGCGTCTCCACCCACATGCCCGCCGTCGTCGAGCACATCGAGGAGCATGGCTGGGACGTTGACTTCTTCATGTGCTGCGTCTATGAGCGCCACCGCAGCGAGGCGGAGCTGAAGGCGCTCCTCGGGCACGTGCCGATCCCGGTTCGCGAGGTCTATCTCAAGGAGGACCCTCCCCGCATGTTCCGGGCGGTGCGCGAGGCGCGCAAGCCCTGTCTGGCCTTCAAGATCCTGGCCGCCGGCCGCGTGTGCGACCGTCAGGAGAGCGTGGAGCAGGCGTTTCGCGAGACGTTCAGCCAGATCAAGCCGAGCGACGCGGTGATCGTCGGCATGTACCCTCGCTATGAAGATCAGGCTGCGATCAACGCGGCCTACGTTCGCCGCTTCGGCGGTCACCCGTAGCCCGGGTGGTGCGACTCACCGGCGCTCGCGCCGGCCCAGCCGGCTGATGAGGAAGCTGCGCGCGGCGCTGCGAAGGACCCGGGGCATGGTGAAGCTGGTGCCGACGAGCGCGGCGTGACGGAAAGGGATCTCCGGGAGCGCACCGGGTTCCAGCCCTCGCACGACGATGCGCTCCGGGTCGGTGACTTCCGGGCCGAGTTCCCGCGCCGCGCGGCCGATGAGGTCGTGCGTGTCCGGCAGGTGGATCAGCCGGGCGATCAGGGCATCCACCGCGAAGGGATCGCATCCGGCGACGAGGAGGCCGACCGGGAGCGGGTCGCCCCCGGTGGGGCCATCGCGGTGCATCGCCACCACAGCATCTACGAGATGGAAGGATGCCGGCACAGTTGCTGCGAACGCGGCAAGGAACGCGGCGAAGCGATGGTCGCCGGGGATGCGGGAGTGGTGCCACGCCTTGCGTTTGCCCGGCATGCAGCCGTAGAGGTTCTTGGCGGCGGCGGTGAAGCCAAGCTGCCGGTGCGTCTTCAGCTTGGGGATGTTGATCACCACGTCGGCCTCGAACACCGCCCGGTCCACCTTGACGGCGCTGACGACGGCCGGCGCCCTGCTCGGGACGACCACGGGGCGGCGGAACGGAACGATGCGGACGCCGAGGCGCCGGGCGACCTGATCCAACCCGCTGGCGCGGCAGACGCTCTCCAGGCGGGGAAACGCGGGGCTGTCGCCGATCCAGACCTCCGCGCCGGCCTCAAGAGCCAACTCGGCCACCGCAGCCACCACGGAAGGATGAGTGTTCGCAGGCACCGCGGCCGGCACGGCCGCGAGGAGGTTCGGCTTCAGCAAAACCCGCTGCCCGGGCCGCACCACGGCGCCGATGCCGCCCAGCAGACGGAAGCACTCCGCGGCCGCCCGGCGCACGCCAGCGGCGCTCTCGTACCCCTCGCAGCCAACCAGCGCCACTTCCGCAGTCGCCATGTGGTGTTCCATCGCCCACATTCTACCATGCCGGTGCCGCAGGCGCAACGGACTTCCCGGGGCAGGGATCCCGCTCCCGGACAGCCAACCTACCCTCTGAGCCACAGATAGGGAGGAACCGACGATGCGCATCTACACCCGCACCGGCGACGGCGGGGAGACGGGATTGGCTGGCGGCGGGCGGGTCCGAAAGGACGCCGCTCGTGTCGAAGCCTACGGCACCGTGGATGAAGCCAACGCCCACGTGGGCCTGGCCCGGGCGCTCCTGGATGACCCGGCGCTGGACGCCGTCCTGGAGCGCGTGCAGAACGACCTGTTCGACCTCGGATCCGACCTCGCCACCCCGGAGGCCGGCGACCCCTCGAAGCCGCGCCGGTCAGCCATCCGCGTCCAACCGGCGCAGGTCGCTCAACTGGAGGAGGACATTGACCGTCTGCAAGCCGACATTCCGCCCCTTCGCCGCTTCATCCTTCCGGGAGGCGACCCCGCGGCGGCGGCGCTGCACGTCGCCCGCTGCGTCTGCCGGCGCGCCGAGCGCCGGGTGGTAGCCCTGGCGCAGGGCGAGCCGACCAACCGGGAGGCGCTCCGCTACCTGAATCGGCTCTCCGATCTTCTCTTCGTGATGGCGCGCGCGGTGAACGCCCGCCGGGGCCGCGCGGAGCCTCTGTGGCGGGAGAGGAGCTGAAGGGTGGACCTCCAGGGGAAAGTGGCGTTGGTGACGGGCGGCGCGGTGCGCGTCGGCCGCGCGATCTCACTCGCGCTCGCCGAGCGGGGCGCCATCGTCGCGGTGAACTACCACGCATCGGCGGATGCCGCCCACGAGTTGGTCGCGCAGATCGAAAGACGGGGCGGGTCCGCCGCCGCGTTCCAGGCGGATGTGTCCGACGTGGATGCCGTTCGCCGCATGGTGGCGGACGTTGCGGCGCGCTTCGGGGGGCTCGACGTCCTGGTGAAC
>JACQGM010000385.1 GCA_016199585.1 Armatimonadota bacterium | reverse complement strand
GGGAGGAGCCGCACCTGCGGCTGCACGCCCTGACGCCCTGCGACGAGGTCGCCCTCGCCAGCGGCGATCCCCCGCAGAACAAGCCGGGCAACCCGCGCCGCCTCCGCTACCTCCTCCAGAGCCGCCTCGGCGAGAACGTGGAGAGCCAGTTCGTCACCGTGCTGGAGCCCTACGACCGAACCCCCTTCGTCAAGCAGGTGCGCCGCCTCCGGGTGGAGCACAACGCCGACCCGAACTCGGTGGCCGCGGTCGCCGTGGAGCTGGTGAATGGAGTCACCGATATCCTGATCAACTGCGAGACGCCCACTCGCGTAGCGGTGGAGGGCGGGGTGCGGTTCGAGGGGCGCATCGGGTGGGTGCGACTGGTTGCCGGCGAGGTGCGGGCGATGCGCATGGTGGGCGGCACCCTCCTGCAAGTCGGGGAGGTGACGCTGACGGCGCCGTTGGCCGCCTACGAGGGGAAGGTTAAGGGCGGGGACACCACAGACCCCCGGGACAACCGGGTGCTGCTGGATCCGCCGCTGCCCCCCGGCGTCTCCTTCGTGGGGCAGACGATCCACTTCGAGAATGACCTGCCGATGGACACGAGCTACCACATCACGGGGGTGAAGGGAGATGCCGTCTCCACCGGGGGGATCACTCTGATCCGGGGATTCCAGGACCGGAAGGACTACGCCAAGGGATACACCTACCTCACGAATCCGGGAGACGGCTACGTCGTGCCCTCGCTGGCCGCGCTGGACCGCTGATCGCCTCGAGCCGCCGAACCGGGTCTAACCAGACGCATCTGAGACGAAGCGGATCGGCTGGGAGAAGATCATCTCCACCACGGGCGGCTTCGCTGCCGCGCGCCCGCCGGCCGCCGGGGCGGGGGTGGCCGCATCGGGCGCGTGGTCGCTGAGAGAACGGATCTGGTAGACGTCCAACTCACGGAAGGCGGCGGGCGAGAGTGACCGGTCCCCGTTGCGCAGGGCCGGGTAGGCGAACGCCTCCACGCGCACGTAGCGGCACCCGCCCTCCGGCAACGCGAACGCGGCACGCCCGTCGGCGGAGTCGAAGACAGCGGCGACGCCGCGCTCGGTGATGAACCGGATCTGGCGCTGAGGGCGCAGCACCGGGTCATTCCCGTCCACGGCCACCGCGATGCTCTCCGGCCGCCCCTGTGCGCCGCGCCGCAGCGAGATTTCGGTGAACCGGTAGTGGCTCAGGTCGTACGGGGGGATCGGCTTCCCCGCGGCGTCCGCTCGGATGGGGGTCACCTGGCCGAAGAAGGCGCCCCGGCGGTAGGCGCGCAGCGCGGCTTGCTCGCGCTCGCGAGGCTCCATCCCCCGCAGATCGGGGAGCACCAGCACGTTCCGGCCGGTGCCGTAGATGTCGTGATCCTTGACGAAGAAGCCGAAGCAGCGGCGCCCGGTTCGCAGGATGTCGTCCCACATGCGGTAGTAGTGAAGGTTCGGATCCGCCTTGCCGGATCCGAAGCCGTAGGCGAGGCGGTTCCATACCTCGATGCCGAGAACGCGCGGGTCGAAGTCCAGCATCGGCAGGTAGCTCTGCAGGGTACCCGTAGGGTGGTTCAGAGTGATGCCGCCGCCATCGTCAAAGAGTAGTCCCCCCACGCGCTTGCCGTCTTCCACCTCCCCGTCGAGGATCGCGCGGAACGCGTCCCGCCAGGGGCGGTTGGCGCCCTGCATCAGGCGGAGCAGCCCGATCTGCGTCTCCCGCGGATCGAACTCGACCGTCACGCGCACGGTGGGCGCGGACGCGCGGAGGTAGAGGGAGCGGGATCCGGCATCCCAGCGCCGTGAACGGATCGCGCCGTCGCCAACCAGGGCGAACGTGTCGTGTTCGCACTCCAGGCCGCCCTCAACCGTCACCGACGCCGCCGCCGGGCCGGCCGTGCCCTCTCGGGGCGCCACCCTCAGGGCGAGGAAGTAGACGCCGCGTCCGGGCGGTTTGGCGGTGGCGAAGGGAGTGAGGCCAGAGAACGCGACCGTGGCGGGGGAGGTGCTGAGCAGGCCCCCGGGTGCGAAGTGGCCGCTGCCGGACGCCGTGAGACTGCCCGGGGCGTTGAAGTGGATGCTGGCGTCGGTGGCACCGTGGTGCTCGGAGTTGGGGCAGGCGATGACGTCCGGGTGCGCGGCGCAGAAGTCCTCCGGCAGCGGGTAGACGGGCGCCGAGGGGTAGTAGTTGGAGAAGGCGAAGTGGCGGTAGCCCATGGCGAGGAACTCGCGGCGCGACGCATCGTTCGTGCCCCCGTGCTGGTGCGACATCGAGTGAACGTAGGCGCAGCGCGCCCAGTCAATACCCTCGTACGGATTCTCCACGGTCGTGACCTCCTGGGGAGGAGACGGCGCGGCGGCCGGCCCGCCGGGCGCGGCGTTGGCCGCCGCAACAGCCAGCAGCGCGAAGACGGGCGTGAGAACACCCGTGCCGTGACCAATCGCTCTCCGCATCCCCATTCCTCCATTTGCTGCGGGCCAAAGGCAGCGGCGTCAGCCACGCCGTCAGGAACGCGAGCGACGCCCCCGGGGGGAAGAAGCTCCCGTGCGGCCCCGCGTCCCGCACCGCACGGCGGCCATGGAGCGTTTTCGACGCTCGTGGGGGAGGTCCTCTCGGGGCGCGGGGACCGCGGAAGCGCTCACAAGGCACGCGCCGCATCCAGCGACGGCCGGACCCCCGAGGCAGCGGCGCCCGAGCGCGCCGGGAATCCCTTGCGTCGGCGTCGAACAGGTGAACAGCCGCTCGTGAGGGAGGGCTTCTCAGTGCATGAACAGAGTCACCTGACCGCATGGTCCGGCTGCGCCTTGCTCGACGGCGCCTCTTCGGGGAGAGAGTGATATGGTTGACGCTGCGCGGGTGCGCGGCACGCTGCTGCGCCTGCTGAACATGGACACGCCTTCCGGGCGCGAGGGCATCGCGGCGGACTTCCTCGAGGGGGAGCTTCGGGGAATGGGGTTCCTCACCTGGCGCGACGACGCCGGGGAAGTCCTCGGGGGCGACACGGGGAACCTGCTTGCCCGACTGGAGGGCACCGCGCCGCACGCTCCGCCGCTGCTCCTGAACGCGCACATGGACACCGTCGTCTCCACCGCCGGCCTCGTCATCCGCGAGGAGGACGGCATCCTGCGCGCATCGGCAGCCACGCTTCTCGGTGTGGACGACAAGTGTGGCGTGACGGCCATTCTGGAGGGCGTGCGCGCGGCGCTGGACGAAGGGTTCCCCAGACCGACGTTGGAGATCGCCTTCACCGTCTGCGAGGAGACCGGTCTTTGGGGCGCGAAGCGGCTCGACCCGGGCACGCTGGCGGCGAGGCAGGCATACGCTTTCGACACCGGCAAGCCGGTGGGGGGCATCGTGGTGGCGACGCCGTCGCACAACAACCTGGCGTTCACCGTACGCGGGATGGCCGCTCACGTCGGCATGGCGCCGGAGAGGGGCATCAGCGCCATCCGTATCGCGGCGGATGCCATCCTGCGGATGCCGCTGGGGCGTATTGATGAAGAGACGACGGCGAACATCGGGGTGATCGAGGGCGGCACGGCGGACAACATCGTGCCGGATCGCGTGGAGTGCCGCGGGGAAGCGCGCAGTCATAGCGAGGAGAAGGTCGAGCGCCAGACTCGCGCGATGGTAGATGCCTTCCAGGCGGCCGCGCAGGCCGCGGGCGGTCGGGTGGAGGCGCGAGTGGAGCGGCTCTACACGCGCTTCTCAGTGGAGAGGGGCCACCCGCTGGTGCGCCGCGCCGTGGAAGCGGGCCGCCGCGCGGGCATCGCCGACCCGGTCATCCGCGCGGCGGGCGGCGGGAGCGACGCCAACGTGCTCAACTTGAGGGGCCTCCCGACGGTGGTCGTGGGCCTGGGATACGAGAACCTCTTCGGCGCGGATGAGCGCGTGGCGCTGGCGGACGTGACGCAGGCCAGCCGGATCGTGGCGGAGCTGCTGCGCCTGGCGGGCATGGGGCAGTAGCTGCCAGGGGGCGCAGACAGAGCGGTGCCCCTACAGGTGGGGTGCATAGGTGACGCAGGGGGCGTAGACGGAGCGGCGCCCCTACCGGTGGGGTGGATAGGCGACGTAGCCACTACACGTAGGGGCCGTCCTCTGTGCCGGCCCGTTCTGCACGAATCGCACTCGCAGATCCCGCGCGGCTGCACTCGGGCCCCTGCCGCGATCCAAGGAGAAACGAACATGCCGGAGACCAAGTACGAGCACCGCACCGATTCCATCCCGGAGAAGCTGCGGCTATTCGAGAACGCCTACCGCGCCGGCAACCATGACCTGGCGCTTTCGCTGGCGGAGTCCATCCGTGACACGCTGCGCTTCGAGCGCCAGGTCCAGCCTCCGCGTGACGATCCGGTTGTTGCGGCCACCTCTGTCGGCCGCGTCGCGGACCTTCCGCGGGCATGGGCGGAGTGGGCTCGGGGATGGTCGTTCTGCAAGGTCATCACCGTGTCTGAGACCGCCGGCCTGACGCGCTCGCGCGAGCCGGTGGAGCTGTCGGTCGCGTTCCTCGCTGACCAGGTTTCCGGGTAGTCTCCCCAGATAGTGTTGTTCTGGGTATAATGAGCCATATACCATAGAATCGTATGGGGGAAAGGGACTATGGCTCAGGAACGGTTGACAGC
>JACQGM010000383.1 GCA_016199585.1 Armatimonadota bacterium | reverse complement strand
TATATTATAAGATAATATATTTGTATTGTGAGGAGAACAACCAATGCCAATCCCTGACATCAAGGAGAAGTGGGGTTCGAAGATCAACACCGTGACCATCGGCGCGGAGGGGAAGCGCCCGGTGCAGGTAGGCGGCGAGGACTCCCTTCCGTTCCTGCACTTTGAGGGAGCAACCCCCAACCAGCCGGTGATCGCCATGGATGTGCTCGACGTCGAGCCGGTCGAGTGGCCCGAGGCGCTCTCGGCGCTCTTCGGCGCGGCGCTGAAGAGCCCCGCCGACTGGGCGAAGCAGTGCGTCGAGGAGTTCGGGGCCGACATGATCTGCCTGAAGCTGCAGAGCATCCACCCCGACTTCGGCGACGCCACCCCGCAGCAGGCCGCCGCCGTCGTCGAGGCCGTCGCCAAGGCGGCGCCCGTGCCCCTCATCGTCTGGGGCTGCGACGACGACGCCAAGGACAACGCCGCCCTGCCGGCGGTGAGCCAGGTGCTGAAGGGCCAGCGCGCCCTCATCGGCACCGCGAAGCAGGACAACTACAAGACTCTGACCGCGTGCTGCATCGCCGACGGGCACAACGTGATGTGCGAGTCGCCGCTGGACATCAATATCGCCAAGCAGGTGAATATCCTGGTGTCCGACATGGGCTTCCCTCCGGAGCGGATCGTCATCTTCCCGACCACCGGTGCCCTGGGCTACGGCATCGAGTACGCCTACTCCATCCAGGAGCGCGGGCGCCTGGCCGCACTCGGCGGCGACACGATGATGGCGATGCCGGTCCTTTGCATGGTTGGCAAGGAAGCGTGGAGCGCCAAGGAGTCCAAGGCCCCCGATGCGGAAGTGCCCGAATGGGGTCCGCAGGCCGAGCGCGGCCCGGCCTGGGAAGCCACGACGGCGACCGTGCTCCTGCAGGCAGGCGCCGACATCCTGGTGATGCGCCACCCCAAGGCCGTCGCGGCCACGCGGAAGTACATCGGAACGCTTGTCGGCTAACTTAGGTATCGTTCAATGTTCAACGTTCAACGTTCGACGTTCAAGGTTTGCTGTTCACCGCCAAGTCCTACCGGACCCGGACCCGGGATCCCGACGTTGAACGCGGAACATTGAACGCGGAACGTTGAACGCGGAACATTGAACGCGGAACATTGAACGCGGAACTTCATTGGAGGAACGACCATGCTCGTAATCGGCGAACGCATCAACGGGATGTTCAAGAACGTCCGGGAAGCCATCGTGGCCGGCGATAGGTCCGTCATCCAGGACCTGGCGAAGCGCCAGTTGGCCTCGGGCGCCACGATGCTCGACGTCAATGTCGGGCCGGCCACCGACGAGAAAGAGAAGGCGATGGTCTGGCTCGTCGAGTCCATCCGGGAGGTGACCAAGGCGCCCCTCTCGATCGACTCGCCGAATGCGGCCGTGGTGCGCGCCGGCCTGAAGCTGGCCGGCCCCGGGTCCATGATCAACTCCAGCACCGGCAAGGCGGACGACCTGGCGAAGTTCCTGCCCCTGGCCCAGGAGATGGACGCCTCGCTCATCGGCCTCACCATCGACGAGAGCGGCGTGCCCAGCACGACCGATGGCCGGGTGGAGATCGCCATGCGGATCCTCGCAGCAGCGATGGAACACGACATCCCGCCCGACCGTCTCTACATCGATCCGATCGCCCTGCCGGTGAACGTGGCGCAGGACCAGCCGGTCCGCGTCTTCGAGGCCCTCAGCCAGTTCGCCATGCTCTCCGACCCGGCGCCGCACACCGTTGTCGGCCTGAGCAACGCCTCGCAGCGCTGCCAGGAGCGCGAGTTGATCAGCCGCACCTACCTGGTGATGACGATGGCTCACGGCCTCGACTCGGCGATCATGGACGTGTTCGATACCGAGTTGATGAACGCCATGATCACCGCCGAGCTGCTGATGAACAAGGCTATCTACTGCGACGCCTATCTCGACGCGTATCGCAAGAGCCAGCGGCCGGCGTGAGTGTGAGTTCAATGTTCAATGTTGATCGCTCAACGTTCAATGTTCAAGCTTGAACATCCCGTATTACCGAACAGGGAACGTTGAACATTCAACGTAGAACATTGAACATTGAACGTTGAACGTGGAGGTACGCAATGAAGAGCGATCTAGAGATCGCCCAGGAAGCGACGCTGCAGCCGATCGGCGCCATCGCGGCGAAGATCGGTCTCGAAGAAGACGACATTGAGCTGTACGGGAAGCACAAGGCCAAGGTCTCCCTCGACGTGCTGGAGCGACTGAAGGGCCGGCCGGAGGGCAAGTACGTCGTGGTGACGGCCATCACCCCCACGCCCCTGGGCGAGGGGAAGACGGTGACGACCCTCGCCCTCGGCCTCGGCCTCAACCGGCTCGGCGTGAACGCGATCAACTGCATCCGCCAGCCCTCGCTCGGCCCGGTGTTCGGGATCAAAGGCGGCGCGGCCGGCGGCGGCTACTCGCAGGTGGTGCCGATGGAGGACTTCAACCTCCACCTCACCGGCGATACCCACGCCGTGGCCCTCTCGCACAACCTGTGCGCCGCCTTCCTCGATGCCAGCATGATGCACGGCAACAAGCTCGGCGTTGACCCCCACGCCGTCACCTGGCCGCGCGTCGTGGACGTGAGCGACCGCGCCTTGCGCCAGATCGTCATCGGCCTGGGCGGGCGCGAAAACGGCTACCCCCGCGAGACCGGCTTCGACATCGCCGTGGCGTCCGAGGTGATGGCCATCCTGGCCCTGACCACCGGGCTGCGGGACATCCGCCAGCGCCTCGGGCGCATTGTCGTTGGCTATACGAAGGAAGGCAAGCCGGTCACCGCCGAGGACCTGCAGGTGGCCGGCTCGATGGCCGTGCTGATGAAAGACGCCATCAAGCCGAACCTGCTGCAGACGCTGGAGAACACCCCCTGCTTCGTCCATGCCGGGCCGTTCGCCAACATCGCTCACGGCAACAACTCCGTCCTGGCCGACCAGATCGCCCTCAAGCTGGGCGACTACGTCGTCACCGAGGCGGGCTTCGGCGCGGACATCGGCTTCGAGAAGTTCGCCAACATCAAGTGCCGCTACAGCGGCATGAAGCCGAGCTGCGCCGTGGTGGTGGCCACCATCCGCGCCCTGAAGATGCACGGCGGCGCCTTCCAGGCCCCGCCCGGCAAGCCCCTCCCGGCCGACCTCGTCGCCAAGGAGAACATGGAGGCGCTGGAGAAGGGGTGCGAGAACCTGGCCAAGCACATCGAGAACGTGAACCTGCACGGTATCCCAGCGGTGGTGGCGGTCAACCGCTTCACCACCGACACCGAGCGCGAGATCGAGTTCGTGGCGCGCAAGGCGAAGGAAGCCGGCGCCTTCGGGGCCGCCCTCAGCGAGGGCTGGGCCAAGGGCGGCGCGGGCGCCGAGGACCTGGCGAAGATGGTACAGCAGGCGTGCCAGGGGGAGAGCCAGTTCCGCTTCCTCTACCCGCTCGACATCCCGATCAAGCAGAAGATCGAGACCATCGCCACCAAGGTCTACGGCGCCGACGGCGTGGACTACCTCCCCCAGGCGGAGAAGCAGATCGCGCTCTACACCGGCCTGGGATACGACCGCATCCCGGTCTGCATGGCGAAGACGCACCTCTCGCTCTCGCACGACGCCACCGTGAAAGGCCGACCGCGCGGCTTCCGCGTCACCGTCCGCGAAGTGCGCGCCTCTATCGGCGCCGGGTTCCTTTACCCGCTGCTGGGCGAGATGCGCACCATGCCCGGCCTGCCCTCCATCCCCGCCGGCACCAAGATTGACCTGACGCCGGACGGGAAGGTGGTGGGGCTATTCTGAGTGCCAAATGTATTATCCCATAATATATTATGAATAATATATTATGGGATAATACATTTCCCGTCCGCTGCCCGGGAGGAGAGTGAGACTTCGATGGCGACCATCTCGATAGACGGCACGAGAGTAGAAGCGACAGAGAACCGGACGGTCCTGCAGGCCGCGCTGGACGCCGGGATCTACATCCCCCACCTGTGCCACCACCCGGATCTGAAGCCGGTGGGCATGTGCCGCCTCTGCGTGGTCGAGCTGGAGGGGCGCGGGATCGTCGCCTCGTGCGAGGCCGCGGCCCAGGACGGGATGAAGGTCCTGACCGACACCCCCCAGGTGCAGAAGGTCCGCCAGGTCGCCCTGGAGCTCCTCCTGACGAACCACGACAGCAACTGCCTGGCATGCGCCAAGAACAACGACTGCGGCCTGCAGAAGGTGGCGGCGTTCATCGGCGTGGACGAGGCGCGCTTCAAGCAGCTCCGCATGCTCACGCCGCAGTACGCCATTGACGACAGCAACCCCTTCTTCCGGCGTGACCCGAACAAGTGCGTCCTCTGCGGCATCTGCGTGCGCACCTGCGCCGAAATCCAGGGGAGCGCCGCCATAGACTACGCCTTCCGCGGCTTCGCTACCGCGATCAGCACCCTCGGCAACAAGCCGATCGCCGAATCGAAGTGCCAGTCGTGCGGCGAGTGCGTGGTGCGCTGCCCCACCGGCGCCCTGGCGCCGAAGGAGACGCGCAAGCCTTCCAAGGAGGTGCTCACCACCTGCACCTTCTGCGGCGTCGGCTGCCAGCTCTACCTCGGCGCGCGCGGCGGCGAGATCGTCTCCGCCCGCGGCGACCGCGAGAGCCCGGTCAACCGGGGCCACCTCTGCGTGAAGGGGCGTTTCGGCTACAGCTTCATCAACAGCCCCGAGCGCCTGAAGACGCCGCTCATCAAGAAGGACGGCAAGTTCGTCGCGGCCACCTGGGACGAGGCGCTCGACCTGATCACCCGCAAGTTCGCCGAGTACAAGGGCGACCAGTTCGCCGTGATGGGATCCTCGCGCTGCACCAACGAGGATAACTACGTCCTGATGAAGTTCACCCGCGCAGTGATGGGCACGAACAACGTTGACAACTGCGCCCGCCTCTGCCACGCGCCCACCGTCACCGGCCTCGGCGCATCCTTCGGCGCTGGCGGCGGCACCAACACGATTGCCGAGATTCCGGGGGCCGACTGCCTCTTCATCATCGGCTGCAACCCGACGCACGCCCACCCGGTGGTGGGGATGCGCATCCGCGCGGCGGTCGGCAACGGCGCGAAGCTGATCGTGGCCGACCCGCGGCGCATCGAGCTAGGGGACAACGCCACCCTCAGCATGACGCAGAAGCCCGGCACCGACGTGGCCCTGCTGATGGGCATGGCCCGGGTGATCTACAGCGAAGGCCTCCACAACCCGCAGTTCATCGAGGAGCGCTGCGACGGCTTCAAGGAGTTCGTCAAGGCGATGGAGCCGTTCACCCTCGACTTCGTTGAGGAAACCACCGGCGTGCCCCGCGAACAGGTCGTAGAGGCCGCACGCCTCTACGCGAAGAGTGACCGCGCGCTCATCCTGTGGGCCCTCGGCATCACCGAGCACAGCCACGGCACCGACAACGTGATGGCGCTCGCCAACCTCGCCATGCTAACGGGGAACATCGGGCGGCCTTCCTGCGGCGCGATGCCCCTGCGCGGCCAGAACAACGTCCAGGGCGCCTGCGACCTGGGCGTCATCCCCAACGCCTTCCACGGCTACCAGAAGATCGCCGACCCCGCCGCCATCGAGAAGTTCGAGAAGGCATGGGACTGCAAGCTCTCCACCAGCCCCGGCCTCGGCATGGTCGAGCAACTCCAGCAGACGCTGACGGGGAAGATCAAAGCCTACTACCTGGTCGGGATTGACCCCGCCTACAGCGTCTCCGATGCCAACCAGGTGTGGGAGGCCCTGCGCCAGGCGGAGTTCGTGGTGGCCCAGGACATCTTCCTCTCCGGCACCGCCGAGTTCGCCGACGTGGTGCTGCCGGCGACCAGCTTCGCCGAGAAGGACGGTACCTTCACCAACCTGGAGCGCCGCCTGCAGCGCATCCGCAAGGTGATCGAGCCGCCCGGAGAGGCGAAGGCCGACTGGTGGATCACCTGCGAGATCGCCCGGCGCATGGGCGGCAAGGGCTTCGACTACAACGACCCGTCGGAGATCCTGGATGAGATGGGCCGCCTCTCCTCCTGGTTCACCGGCATCAACTTCGAGCGCCTGGATGCCGGCGGCATCCAGTGGCCCTGCCCGAGCACCGACCACCCCGGCACGCCGATCCTCCACACCGAGCGCTTCGCCACCGCCAACGGCAAGGGGCAACTCGCTCCGCTCGTCTACCGGCCGCCGGTGGACAGTGCCGATGCGGAGTACCCAATCATCCTCACCACCGGGCGCAGCCTCTACCACTTCCACCTGGCGATGACCAGCAAGGTACCTGGCCTGATGGCGCTGCACCCGGAGGAGTTGGTGTGGATGCACCCGAAGGATGCCCGCAGGTTGGGCATCGCCGACGGCGACAAGGTGAAGGTCTCCTCGGAGCAGGGCGAGGTGGACGTGCGCGCCAAGGTGACCAAGGACATGAGGCCCGGAACGGCCTACATGACCTTCCACTTCTACGAGACACCGACGAACGTGCTGACGCACCAGAAGTCGCTGGATCCGGTGTCGAAGACGCCGGAGTATAAGGTGACGGCGATTCGGATTGAGAGGGTGTAGGGCCGAAGAGCCGGAGCTGACCACCGGGCCTGTCATGCTGAGGCGCTGCGCCGAAGCATCCCCGCCGCGCGTGCCACGATAGGTCGCAGGCTGCAGGGGCGCTCGGAGGGGAGATCCTTCGCTACGCTCGGGATGACAAATCCGGTGGCTGGGTGGGAGACTCGGCGGCTGGGTGACTGATATGGTGGAAACCAGCGGGATGCCCCAGCGCCGGTCGTAGGTAAGGAGTGCATATCAATGGCAGTGGAGATAGCAGCAACAGGCTCTGGTGCCCCCTCCGAGAGCCAAGTCGGCGCCATTCTGGCAAAGCACCCGGCGGAGCGGAGCGCGCTGATCCCGATCCTGCAGGAGGTGCAGGCGAAGCTCGGCTACCTGCCCGAGGAGGCGATGTGCCAGGTGGCCGAGGCGCTGGGCGTGCCGGAGGCCAATGTCTATGGCGTGGCGTCGTTCTACGCGCAGTTCCGCTTCGCGCCCATCGGGCGCAAGCAGGTGCATGTCTGCCGGGGCACCGCCTGCCACGTGGGGGGCGCTCCCAAGATCCTGGCGGAAGTGAAGGAGCGGCTCGGCATCGGTGAAGGCGAAAGCACCCCGGACCGGGAGTATTCCCTGGAAACCGTGGCGTGCATCGGCTGCTGCGCCCTCGCCCCCTGCGCGGTGGTGGACGGCAAGGTGGAGGCGAAGCTCACCCCCAAGAAGGTGCGCGAGCTCTTCCAAGGTGTACAGAGATGAAGCTGGATGAAGCAAGGCAGCAGGCGAAGCAGGAGTGGGATGCCCTCTGGCAGGGCGACAAGCCGGTGATCCTGGTGGGGAGCGCCACCTGCGGGCGCTCGGCCGGAGCGCTGGATGCGCTGGCGGCGCTGCGCGAGGCGCTGGCCAAGGCCGGCGCCGACGCGGAGGTCATCGAAACCGGCTGCCTGGGCCTCTGCTACGCCGAGCCGCTGATAGCCATCGCCAGGCCCGGCCGCCCGACGGTGTGGTACAGCGACGTCACCCCGGGCCGGGCGCGGGAACTGGTGGAAGCCTACGTGGTGAATGGCGTTGCGCTTGCGGCGGCGGCTCTGGGCACGACGGGCGAAGGCCGCATTGACGGCATCCCGGCGCTCCATGAGCTGCCCGTGTTGAAGCCGCAGGTCCGGCGAGTGCTGTCCCGCTGCGGGATGATCGACCCGACCCGGATCGCCCACTACCTCGCCACCGGCGGCTACACCGGCCTCACCAGGGCGCTGGCGATCGGCCCGGACCAGGTGGTGGAGGAAGTGAAGACTTCCGGCCTGCGCGGCCGCGGCGGCGCCGGCTTCCCGACATGGCGCAAGTGGCAGTTCAGCCGTGAGGCCCCCGGCCAGCCGAAGTACCTGGTGTGCAACGCTGATGAGGGCGACCCCGGGGCGTTCATGAACCGCTCGGTGCTCGAGAGCGACCCTCACGCCATGCTGGAGGGGATGCTGATCGCCGCCTACGCCATCGGCGCCAGCGAAGGCACCATCTACTGCCGCGCCGAGTACCCCCTGGCCCTGGAGCGCCTGCGCCACGCCATCGCCCAGATGCGCGAGCTGGGCCTCCTGGGCGAGAACATCCTCGGCTCCGGGTTCAGCTTCGACCTGCGCATCAAGGAGGGCGCCGGCGCCTTCGTCTGCGGCGAGGAAAC
>JACQGM010000393.1 GCA_016199585.1 Armatimonadota bacterium | reverse complement strand
GGTCCACACGGTCCTGGCGGGCGACTTCGGGGTGATCACGATGACGATCACCTATCTCTTCGGGCTGCTGCTGCCGCTGGTGGCGGGGTTCTACCTCTCGCTGGCCCTCCTGGAGGATTCCGGCTATCTGCCGCGCCTGGCGACGCTGGTGGACCGCTTCCTCACCGGCCTCGGGTTGAACGGGCGCGCCATCGTGCCGATCATCCTCGGGTTCGGGTGCATCACGATGGCCACGATCACCACGCGCCTCCTCGGCACGTCGCGCGAGAAGCGCATCGCCACGGCCATCCTCAACTTCACCATTCCGTGCTCCGCGCAGCTCGGGGTGATCACCGCGCTCCTGATGCGCACCGGCCCGGTGCTCTCGCTGGCCTACGTCGGCGTCATCGGCGCCTGTTTCATCCTCGTCGGCACCGTGCTGCACCGGCTTCTTCCCGGCGAGTCGTCGCCGCTGCTCATTGACCTGCCGCCGGTGCGTCTACCGCGCCTGGAGAACGTAGCGCGCAAGACGCTCACGCGCACCTTCCACTTCCTGCGCGAGGCCGCGGGGTGGTTCCTCCTGGGTGCCCTCATCGTCGCCGTGATGCAGGTGACCGGTCTGCTAGACGCCTGGCAGCGCGCGCTCTCGCCGCTGGTGGTCGGCTGGCTGCAGCTCCCGCGCGAGGCCGCCAATGCCTTCGTAATGGGCATGGTGCGCCGCGACTTCGGGGCGGCCGGCTTGGCGGTGATGCCGCTCACCCGGGAGCAGACGCTCGTCGCCCTGGTGACGATGACGCTCTTCGTGCCGTGCATCGCCTCCGTCGCCATCCTGTTCAAGGAGCGGGGCCGGCGCGAGGCGGTGATCATCTGGGCGGCCGCATGGATCATCGCCTTCGTGGTAGGGGGGCTCGTGTCGCAGGCGGTGGTCCGCTGATGCGGGGGAGGAGAGGCCAATGGAAGGTCAGTCCGGCTGCGTCGCTTCCGGAGCTGTGGGTCCGGGGATCACCTGCGCGCGCTGCGGGGCGCAGTACGAGCGGCTGCCGGGGATCCGCTGCCCGCGCTGCGGGAACGCCCTGGTGGGGTGCGAGGGCTGCCGGGGTTGCGCGCCAGCCGGCGGCGGCTCCGGCGAAGGGATCGCCGCGCGGCTGCGCGCGTGGTGGAAGGAATGGCGGGGGCACTGAGGGGGCCTCACCGCTGCCTCGCCCCCTCCTTCGGCCCCTCCGTCTTCGTCTCAGCCGCCTGGCCCAGGTAGGCTTTCCACGACTCCTCGAAGCCCCCGCCGAGGCCGAGGGCGGAGAGGATGCCGGGCGTGATGACGATGCTGCACCCGAGCGCGCCGGGGTGGAGGCCGTCCGGGATGAAGCGGTCGAAGGCGGCGCGGTCGGTCTGCAGCACCGTCAGCCAGTTAGTGTAATGGTCCACCAGCAGCAGCCCGCGCTCCTTCGCCACGTCGCGGTAGACCTGGTAGTAGTCCTCCAGGTGGGGGCGCACGTCCTTCGGCTTGCCGAGCGTCGGGTTCATCGTCATGAGGATGATCTCGCACTCCGGGTTGGTCGCCAGGATGCGGTCAATCATCGTCACCAGGTTGCTGCGGCAGGTCTCCACGGGGATCTTGTAGCCGTCGTAGGCATCGTTGATCCCGAACTCGAGGAAGACGCAGTCGGGGTGCGTGCGCAGGACGCGCCGCTCGAGTCCATTCACCCCGCCGGGCGACGCCATGCCGCCGACGCCGCCGTTCACCATCAGCACGTTGCACGGGAAGAGCCGCTGCAGCTCGCGGTCGAGTTGGCCCACCCACGCGCCGCCGTACGTGAGGCTGGTGCCGTAGCAGGCGATGAGCTGCACGCGGCCCGCCGCCAGCGCGCGCACCGTCTTGGAGGGTGAGGACTGCGCCATGCTCGCCAACTCCTTCTGCGAGGGCTTCGCGCCCACCACCATCGGCAGACAGACCAGTGTCGCCAAAGAGAGCACCCCTCTCACTCCGATCATCGCCTCCTCCTCCCCGGGCAGACGGGAGTCCTATACGCCGAGCGGGAGCCGATCTCCTCGCGCGGGGCTGATCCGGATTGTGTCGGATACGGCCCTCGTAGGGGCGAAGCATTCGCGCACAGGATCCGGGCATTCAGCGGCGGCGCCTCGCGAATGCTTCGCCCCTCCCCCAGACCGGAGACGCAATCAGTATTGGGCAAGGACATACAAGTGACGGAATCAACCCGCGCGCAGACAGCGCCCGGCAGTGGCACCCGAGCCGTGTACCGGGCCCTGCGGCACCGGAACTACCGGCTCTTCTTCGCCGGCCAGGGGATCTCGGTCATCGGCACCTGGATGCAGCAGATCGCCATCAGTTGGCTGGTGTACCGGCTCACCGGGTCATCACTCTACCTCGGTCTGGTCAGCTTCGCCGGGCAGATCCCGGCCCTGCTGCTGACGCCCTTCGCCGGCGTGTTGGTGGATCGTTGGCGGCGCCACCGGGTGCTCGTGGTCACGCAGTCGCTGGCGATGACCCAGGCGCTGGCGCTGGCGGCGCTCACACTCACCGGCGCCGTGGCCCTCTGGCAAGTCGTGCTCCTGGGGGTGTTCGCGGGCTTCGTGAATGCGGTGGACATGCCGGCGCGTCAGGCATTCGTGGTGGAGATGGTGGAGGAGAGGGAGGACTTGCCGAACGCGATCGCGCTCAACTCGTCGCTCTTCAATAGCGCGCGTCTGATCGGCCCCTCAGTGGCCGGCGTGATCATCGCGAAGCTGGGCGAGGGGATGTGCTTCCTGCTGAACGGCATCAGCTACGTGGCGGTGATCATCGCCCTGCTGGCGATGCGCGTGGCGCCGCGCGCCAAGGCGGCGCGGCACGCGCGCGTGTGGGAGGGCCTGAAGGAGGGTGTGACCTACGTGGCGGCCTCCGCGCCGATCCGCACCATCCTTTCTCTCCTGGCGCTGGTGAGCTTCGTGGGCATGCCTTACACGGTGCTGATGCCGGTGTACGCGAACAAGGTGCTCCATGGCGACGCCCGAATCTTCGGGATCCTGGTGGCCTCCTCCGGCGTGGGGGCGCTCGCGGGCGCCCTCCACCTCGCCTCGCGGCGCTCGGTGCTCGGCCTGGGAAACCGGATCGTCCTGGGGGGTCTGCCTCTTCGGCGGCGGGCTGATCCTGCTCTCGCTCTCGCGCTGGCTCTGGCTTTCCGTCCCTCTGCTGGTGCTGACGGGCTTCGGCATGATGACGCAGATGGCGTCCAGCAACACGATCATCCAGACGATCGTGGACGAGGACAAGCGCGGGCGGGTGATGAGTCTCTACGGCATGGCGTTCATGGGCACCGCGCCCTTCGGCAGCCTGCTTGCGGGCGGCCTTGCCAGCCGCATCGGCGTGCCCCGCACGCTGATGGCCGGCGGCGCCCTCTGCCTGGTGGGCGCGCTGATGTTCGCGCGGAAGCTCCCCGCGCTCCGCGTGGTGGCCCGGCCGATCTACGTGCGCCTCGGCATCCTCTCGGAGCAGGCCGAGGCGCTTCAGGCCGCCACCAACCCGACCACGCCGCCGGAGTCGGAATAGCGATGCCGCTGCCTGAGCGGCTGCCCCGGGGCAGCAGAGGAGGAAACAGGGAATGCCACTGGGCGCCGGGCCGGCTGTGTGCCGGACGGTGGGATCGTCAGGGTTTGCCCCCGGGGCACGCCGGGTAAGACAGAGATGCCCGTTCCTTACGTGCCTGATGCTCAGGCAGACACGTCGCCTCCGCTTCAGGCCGACCGTGCGTGTGAGCAGCATCCCGGGCTGGGACGACGGTGACCCCGGATTGGCGCAGCCAACCGCCCAGCCAGGCCCGAATCCGTGATCCCGCGGTTGAGATCGCGATGGGAGGTGGATCCGCCATGTGGAAGCGATTCTCGCGTTGGTGCAACCTGCTTCTCCTCGTGGCGCCGGCCGCCGCCGCTCCCTACTACGCTCATCCCGGTGCCGTCCACATGCACACCGTCTACTCCGACGGCAGCGGCACCTTCCAGAACCTGGCCGCCGCCGCGCAGGCGGCCGGCCTGAGCTACATCATCACCTCGGATCACAACACCCTGGAGCCACTCCGCGACGGTCACCAGCGCTATTGGGGCTCGGTGCTCGTCCTCGTCGGCACCGAGATCAGCACCGACGCCGGCCACCTGCTGGCGATGGACCTGCCCGCGGACTTCGAGTGGGGCACGCGCGACCCTCAACTCGTCATCGACCGCGTCAATGCGGCCGGCGGCTTCTCCGTCCTGGCCCACCCCGTCTCGGAGCGCTGGCCCTGGCTGGACTGGCGCGTGCGCGGCTATGCGGGCATGGAGGTGATCAACCTCGCCAGCCTGATGGATGCCGACCTGCGCGCCGTCACCCAGATCCAGCTCCCTGCCCGCACGCTCAGCCGGTTGGTGGATCTGGCTCAACGCTACCTGCGCGACCCCGATGGCGTGATGACCCGCTTCACCGACAACACCGTTGATGCCGATCGCACCCGGTGGGACGCCCTGCTGCGCCGAGGGCAGCAGGTGGCGGGAACGGCCGGGGTGGATGCTCACGCCCGCATCCCCGCCGGGGTCACCGTCTTCCACGTGCCCACCTACCAGGAGGCGTTCGAGTCCGTGCAGACGTACGCCGTGACGCTCGCCCCGCTGCGCGGCGAGGCGGAGGCGGACCGGAGGGAGATCTACCGCGCCTACCGCAATGGGCGCCTCTTTCTGGCGTACCCGCGCGTCGCCCCGGCGCCGGAGTTCCGCTTCACCGCCCATGAGGCCGGCCGTGAAGCAACCGTGGGCCAGCCGATCCGCCTCGAGGAGCGCGTCCGCCTGATCGTCGAGGCTCCCGGCCATCCGCGCCCGGTGATCCGGCTGCTGCGCGACGGCGTCGAGGTCGCCAGCGCGGAGGCCGACCGCCTGGAGTGGACGGTGACGCGACCGGGAGCCTACCGGGTGGAGGTCTACGCGTCTCAACGCGCGGGGCGCCTCTTCGACATCCGGCGCGGGCTGCGCCTCCCGAGGGTGGATGAGATCCTGCGCGCCCGGCGGCGTGAGCTGCGGCCGTGGATCCTCTCGAACCCGATCTACGTGCGCGGCCCGGGCCAGGGGGCCGTCGCGCCGGCCCCTCTCTTCCCGCCGCTGCGGGCGGGGATCCCGCTGCGGCGTTCCGGCCCAGGCTACGCCGCCCTGGAGGCCGCCGGTATCTGCTGCTGCTCGTATTGATGGTGTGGCGCGCGCCACACCGGGCTTTGGCCGGTGCCCATCCGGGTAAAGAACGGGTACGGAGGTGCCGCGATGCTCCGTCGCATACTGGTAGCCACGGATGGTTCCCCTCGCTCGCTGGCGGCCGCCCACGAGGCGGGACATCTGGCCCGGTGCGCCGGCGCCGGCATCACGCTTCTGCACGTGGCGACGGGCGACCCGCAGCCGGCGGCCCCCGGCGCCACGCCCGAGGCGGCCGGGCGCGAGGCGCTCTTCCGTACCCGCGCACACCTGGGCATGCCGGGCCACGCCGTCGCTGAAGAGCTCCTCCGGGGAAGCCCGGCGGATCAGATCGTGCGCTACGCGGAAAGGGAGGGTATGACCTGATCGTGTTGGGCCGCCGCCGCCTCTCGGGCCTGGAGCGCGTGCTCTTCGGGAGCGTCAGCCGGATTGTCGTTGAGAGAGCGCCCTGCTCCGTCCTCATCGTCCGGCCCCGAGAGCCACGCCATCGGCCATCGCATCCCATAGCGGCGGCTGCGCCATAGACACGCCGGGCGCCGCACCGGGTTTGCCAGCGGCAGGCGAGGGGAAAGACAAGACGCCATGCGAGTTCTTGCGGCGGTAGACGGTTCGCGGGGCAGCGTGGTCGCTGCCGGATACGGGGCGCTGCTGGCGTCGGCTTCGGGCGGCGGCGTGCTGCTGGCGCACGTGATCGAGGAACAGGCGCCATCCGCATCCACCGAGCTGGCGGCGCTGCGCCGCCGGTCCGGTGAGGAGGCCCTTGCCCTGGCCCGCGATTTCATCCAACCGTTTCGCGTGTCCGTCGAGGAGCGCATCCTGACGGGCCCCCGCGCCCCGGCTCTCATCGCCGAGGCGAAGGCGAGCGGCTGCGGCCTGGTCGCGATGGGCAGCCGCGCGGTCACCCAGACGATCATCGGGCGCCTGCTGACCGGCAGCACGGCGCTGGGCGTGCTGGATGGAGCTCCCGCCCCTGTGCTGCTCGTGCCCGATAGAGTAGCGGATCCCTCGCGCCAGGCGGAAGTGCGCTCCCTCCTGGTCCCCACCGACGGGTCGCGCGCCTCCCTCGATGCCGCGGAGCTGGCCGCCGAGATCGCGACGCTCACCCGGTCGCGGGTGCTGCTGCTGCACTGCGAGGAGGAACCGGTGCCGGAAGGCTTCGCTGCACTCGCGGTGAGCGGTGCGGACCGCGAGCGCGTGCTGCGCGGGCAGGAATCCCTGGGCCGGCTGATCCTGCACGCGACGCAAGAGCCGTTCCTGCGCCGGAAGCAGGCGGTGGATCTGCTGCACGTCACCGGCACGCCGGCGGCCGAGATTGTGCGCGAGGCCCGCGAGAAGGGGTTCTCTCTTATCGTCATGGGCAGCTATGGCGCCGGCGAGGGCTTCCTGCGCCGCAAGCGCCTGGGCAGCGTGGCGGAGGCCGTGCTCGGCACCGCCCCCTGCCCCGTGATCATCCACAAGCACGAGCCATCGAGAGGCGGCGCTTAGGTGAACCCACAACCCCTCACGCACCGCTCAGAGTCGCCGTGGCACGCGCTGCCGGTGTCCGAAGTCGAGTCGGCCCTCGATACGGGGCCGCACGGCCTCTCGCCGGCTGAGGCCGGGTCTCGCCTGGTGCGGTACGGCCCCAATCAACTGAAGGAGGCGCCGCCGCCGAGCGACCTGGTGATTCTCCTCCACCAGTTCACCAGCCCGCTCATCTACATCCTGGTGATCGCGGCTCTCATCACCCTCTACCTGGGCGACTACATCGACGCGGCCGTGATCGGTGTCGTCCTGCTCCTCAACGCCGTCATCGGCTTCATCCAGGAGCGGCGGGCAGAGCACGCCGTGCGCGCGCTGATGCGCCTGATCGTGCCGCAGGCGCGCGCGGTGCGCGACGGACGCGACTATGAGATCGAGAGCCGCGAGCTGGTGCCCGGCGACCTGGTGCTCGTCGAATCGGGCGACCGCGTGCCGGCGGACATCCGCCTCGCCTCGGCCACCGCGCTGGCTGCGGATGAGTCCCTGCTCACCGGCGAGTCGGTGCCGGTGAGGAAGCAGACCGGCCCTGTGGGGCGAGAGGCGCCGCTGGCGGATCGCGCCGACGTGCTCTTCACCGGCAGCATCGTCACCAGCGGGCGCGGGCGCGGCTACGTGGTGGCCACCGGCGAGCGAACGGAACTGGGCGCCATCGCCGCGCAGGTGCGCGGCGAGGTGCGCGCGGCGACGCCGCTGCAGCAGCGGATGACGCGCTTCGCCCACACCATCGCCATCGTGGTGGCGGTGGCCGCAAGCCTCGCCTTCGCCATCGGCGTCCTCATGGGCGAGAGCCCCGCGGACATGTTCCTGGTGGCCGTGGCCCTGGCGGTCGCCTCCGTGCCCGAAGGACTCCCGGTGGTCTTCACCATCACGCTGGCGCTCGGCGTGCGCCGCATGGCGCAGCGCAACGCCATCATCCGCCGCCTGCCGGCCGTCGAGACGCTCGGGAGCACCACCACGATCGGCTCCGACAAGACGGGTACGCTCACCGAGAACCGCATGACGGTGTTGCGCACCTGGGCAGGCGGTCGGGAGTACGCGCTCGATGCCCTGGAGCAGGAGCGGCCCGCGGAGATTCCCGCCGATGTGGAGGCCGCCGCGAAGACGGAGCACGGGGCGCTCGCCCTCGCGCTGCTGGCCGGCGTGCTGACCAACGAGGCCGAAGTGTACCGCACCGAGGAGGACGGCTTCGACACCCACGGCGACCCGACGGAGGCCGCCCTGCTGATCGCCGCCGCGCGCCTTGGCGTCGAGCCGGAGGAGGCGCGGGAAGCCTTCCCCCTCTTCGGACAGATCCCCTTCGAGTCCGAGCGGCGCTACTCCGCCAGTTTCCACGAGCGCGACGGACGGCACCTGGTGTTCGTCAAGGGCGCCCCGGAGCGGCTGCTGGACATGTGTGCCCGGATGCTGCTGGACGGCGAGCCCGTTGACCTCGACCGCGAACGCGTGCTAAACGCCGCGCAGGATCTGGCGGCGCAGGGGCTGCGCGTGCTGGCCATGGCCTACCGCGCGCTGCCGGAGCGGCCCGAGGACGTGGAGGTGGAGGCGGAGCCGGGGGGCCTGATCTTTCTCGGCCTGCAGGGGATGAAGGACCCGCCGCGCCCCGGAGTGCGCGAGGCCGTCGCCGGGTGCCGCGAGGCTGGCATGCGCGTCATCATGATCACCGGCGACCATGCGCTCACCGCCCGCGCCATCGCGCGTGAACTGGGGATCACGGGCGACGGCGCCCCCGTGCTCACCGGCGTCGATCTCGAGAAGATGGATGCCCGGGCCCTACGGGAGCGCGTGCGCGAGGTCTCCGTCTACGCGCGCGTGGCTCCCGAGCACAAGCTGCGCATCGTGCAGGCACTGCAGAGCCACGGCGAGGTGGTCGCCGTGACGGGCGACGGCGTCAACGACGCACCGGCGCTGAAGGCCGCCGACATCGGCATCGCCATGGGGAAGAGCGGCACCGATGTCGCTCGCGAGGCCGCCGACATGGTCCTCGCCGATGACAACTTCATCAGCATCTACGCCGCCGTGGAGGAGGGGCGCGTCACCTTCGACAACGTGCGCAAGGTCACCTTCTTCCTCATCTCCACGGGGGCCGCGGCGATCCTCACCATCCTGGCCACGCTGGTGCTCCGGTGGCCGCTGCCGCTCCTCCCGGCGCAGTTGCTGTGGCTGAACCTGGTCACCAACGGCCTGCAAGACGTGGCGCTCGCCTTCGAGCCGGGCGAGTCCGGCGTGCTGCGCCGGCCGCCGCGGCGGCCGGGCGAGGGCGTCATCTCACCCCTCCTCTGGGAGCGGACCGTCGTCACGGGGATCGTCATGGCCATCGGCACGCTGCTCCTCTTCCAGTGGGAACTGGGCCGCACCGAGAACCTGGAGCGGGCGCGGACGGTGGCGCTCACGACGATGGTGCTCTTCCAGAACTTCCACGTCTGGAACGCGCGCTCGTCCCAGACCTCGGCGTTCCGTATCAACCCGTTCAGCAACCCCTTCCTCTTCGTGGCGGTGGCTGCCGCGCTGGCGGTACACGCGGGGGCGCTCTATCTGCCCTTCATGCAGTTCGTGCTGCGCGTGGAGCCGATTGAGCCGTCCGCCTGGGTTCGGATCGTGCTCGTGGCGGTCAGCGTTCTGGTGGTGGTGGAGCTGCACAAGGCGTTCCGGCGCGCGGTTCCGCGGCAGCGGGCCGCGGCGCCGAGACAGGCCCGCCGCCCGCTGTCGCCGCGGCAGGTCGCCAGGTGAGGCAAGTATCCCGGACGAGTGAAGTAGGGCGCGGGTTCCGCCCCGCGCCGGCTGCGTGCGCCCCGTCCCGGCGCGGGGCGGAACCCGCGCCCTACATCGGAACGTGACCGGAAACTACCCATTCATTCCTGCGACCTGTTTAGATGAGCCGCCGCGGCCACGCCTCCGGCGCCCCGCTGGTGAGTTTCAGGCTCTCCTCCAGGGAGAGCGCCACCGGAGTCCAGCGCGGGAGGCCCGCGCGCGCCTACGGCGGCCCGCCACCGCGCGCCCGACCCCCGGCCGTTTGCCAGTTCCGTCGCAGGTGAATCCTATCGCGCCGGCACGCATCTAACGGCACGCAAGAGGAAGCTGTCGGAACAGCCGCCGGCTGTGCCGACGGAGGGTAGAGCATGGCGAGCACGAAGAGAAGACTTATCGGTTCAGGACGGGCGATACTCGGGGCGCTGGCGCTCTTCACCGGCGGCTGGTGGGCAGCCGGACGGGGACCACACCCTTCAACCACTTCCCATGGGGGGCTGCCAGTCGCCCTGGCTGAGGAGCCGGGTGCCGCCGAGGGCCCGGTGGCGACACGACCGGTTGCCGCGGCCACGGTCTCTCAAGAGGTGGTATCGGCGCCGGTGGAGGTGACCGGCACCGTCCGGGCGACCGTGAAGGCGGACGTATCGGCGAAGATCATGAGCCGCGTGGCCCGGGTGCTGGTGCGTGAGGGCGACCGGGTGCAGGCCGGGCAGGTGCTCGTGCGCCTGGAGTCCGCCGACCTGGACGCCGCCGTCGCCCAGGCGCGCGCCGCGGTGCGCTCGGCGGCGGAAGCGGTGAAGCAGGCGCACACCGGCGCCGGGATCCAGGCGGTGCAGAGCAGCACGCGGGTGGCACAGTCAGAGGCTGCGCTCGATGTCGCCCGCCAGCAGCTCTCCCTCGTCACCGAGGGCCCGCGCCGGCAGCAGAAGGTGCAGGCGGATGCGGGCGTCGCGGAGGCGGAGGCGGCGCTGGCGCAGGCACGCGCCAACCTGAGCCTGGTGCGCGAAGGGTCCCGCCGGCAGCAGAGGCTTCAGGCGCAGCAGGCGATCCTCCAGGCCGAGGCCCAGTACCGCACCGCAAAGGCCACCCATGACCGCTTCAAGACGCTCCTCGATCAGGAGGTGGTCTCCCGGCAGCGCTACGACGAAGTGAACGCGCAGTACGAGACCGCGGCGGCGCAGTTGGAGATGGCGAGGCAGCAGGCATCGCTGGTCGAGGAGGGGGCGCGCCCGCAGGAAGTGCAGGCGGCCGAGGAGTCGGTGCGCCAGGCGGAGGCGCGCCTCGCCGGCGCGAAGCAGCAGCGCGACCTGGCCCACGAAGGCGGCCGCGAGCAGGACATCGCCGCCGCCCGCGCCCAGGCGCAGCAGGCGGAGGAGGCGCTGCGCCTGGCCCGGGCGGCGACGGCGGAGACCCGGATCAAGCGGGACAACATCGCTCTCCTGGCGGCCCGGAAGGAGCAGGCGGAAGCCGCCCTCCAGGCCGCCGAGGTCCAGGCCGCCTATGCCGTGGTCCGGTCGCCTTTCTCTGGAGTAGTCACCGCTCGCCAGGTGGACCCGGGCGACATGGCGGCGCCAGGGTCGCCGCTCGTCCGCATCGAGGGGGCTGCAGGCTACCGCCTGGAGGCCACGGTGCCCGAGGGCCGGATGAGCCGGGTGCAGAGCGGCATGGCAGTGCCGGCGGCCATCGAGTCGTTGGGCTGGAAAGGAACGGGCCGCGCGGTCGAGATCGTGCCGAGCGCCGAGCCCGGCAGCCGCACCTTCGTGGTGAAGGTCGCGCTCCCTCCGCTGCCCCGCATCGCCTCGGGCGTCTTCGGCAAGGCGTGGTTCCCGGGCGAGGAGCGCTCGCGCCTGGTCGTGCCGGCGGCGGCGGTGGTGCGCCGGGGGCAGCTTGAGAGCGTGCTCGCCATTGACGAGAAGGGTATCGCCCGCGTCCGCATGGTCCGCACTGGCGAGACCGAGAACGGCAAGGTGGAGATCCTCTCGGGGGTGCAGCCGGGCGAGCGGGTGGTCGTCGGCAGTCCCGCCGACATTCCGGATGGCACGCCGGTGGAAGCTCGGGGTTCCGAGTTCCGAGTTCCGAGTTCAACGTTCAACGTTGAACGCTGAACGTTGAACTCGGAACTCCAAACGGGAGGAACAGATGAACCGACCCGGTCTGGCTGGGAAGCTCGCGGGTGCCTTCGTCAACTCGAAGCTGACGCCGCTCCTGGTGATCGCCTCGGTGCTGCTGGGCATCTTCGCGGTGATCGCCACGCCGCGCGAGGAAGAGCCGCAGATCAAGGTGCCGATGGTGGACGTCTTCGTCCAGATGCCGGGGGCCACCGCGCGCGAAGTGGAGCAGCGCGTGACCACGCCGATGGAGAAGCTCCTCTGGGAGATCCCCGGCGTGGAGTACGTCTACTCCACGTCCAGCCCCGGCCAGGCCCTGGCGATCGTGCGCTTCCGCGTGGGCGAGAACATCGAGGAGAGCCTGGTCAAGCTCTACAACAAGATGTACTCCCACTTCGACCGGATTCCCCCGGGCGCCTCGCAGCCGCTGATCAAGCCGCGCCTCATTGACGACGTGCCGATCCTGGCGCTCACGCTGCACAGCGCACACCATGATCCCTACACGCTGCGCCGCATCGCCGC
>JACQGM010000392.1 GCA_016199585.1 Armatimonadota bacterium | reverse complement strand
GTCGAGTATCAGATGGACGGCATCAACCAGATCCACGTCAACCCGCAGATCGGGCTGACGTTTGCCGCCGGCCTGCGCCACATCGTGCGCCAGGACCCGGACGTGATCATGGTGGGCGAGATCCGAGACTCCGAGACGGCCGAGATCGCCATCCACGCCGCGCTCACCGGCCACCTGGTCTTCAGCACCCTGCACACCAACGACGCCGCCGGCGCCGTCTCGCGCCTGCTGGACATGGGCGCGGAGCCCTACCTGGTCGCCTCTTCCCTCATCGGCGCGGTGGCCCAGCGCCTGGTCCGCCTCAACTGCCCCGCGTGCAAGCAGCCCGACCAGCCCGACCCGGACGCGCTGGAGGCGGTCGGCATCACCCCCGAGCAGGCCGCGCAGGGCACGATGATGCGCGGCGCCCAGTGCGAGCAGTGCGGCTACACCGGCTACCGCGGGCGCGCCGCCGTGTTCGAGATGGTGCTGATCGACGACGAGATCCGCCGCATGGTGGTCGCCCGGGCTTCCGCCACCGAGATCAAGCGGCACGCCCTGGCGAACCAGGGGATGAAGACCCTGATCGCCGATGGCCGCGAGAAGATCCTCGCCGGCATGACCACGATCGACTCCGTGCTGCGCGTCTGCCAGCGCGATGAGCTGTGAGTCGGCAACTATCGGCGCGGGCGCCCGTCCAATAAGTAAAGGCAGTCACAGCAGATGGGTGAATTCCAGTACAAAGCGATGGATGTGTCCGGCGAGTCGGTGCAGGGGCGCGTGAGCGCCGTTGATGACGCCGAGGCGCTGGCGCGGGTGCGCGAGCTGGGGTTCCTGCCGGTGGAAGTCAGCATGGCGCGCGAGAAGCGCAACGGCGCCACGGAGTCCGCAAACGGCTCGCGGCGCCGCGTCTCCGCTTCGGACGTCACGTCATTCACGCGGCAAGTATCCGACCTGGTCTCCGCCGGGCTGCCGATTGACCGGGCGCTGGCGGTGATGATCGAGCAGAGCGACAACCCCGGGATGGCCGTGGTCCTCGCCAAAGTGCGCGACGAGATTCGGGGGGGGCGCGCGCTCTCCGAGGCGCTGGCCGAATACCCGCGCCTCTTCTCGCCGATGTACCGGAACATGCTGCGCGCCGGCGAAGCGAGCGGACAACTCGGGGAGGTCGCCACGCGCCTGGCGGAGTTCCTGGAGAAGGAGCAGGTCCGCCGCAGCCACCTCGTCTCGGCGATGGTCTACCCCGCGCTCCTTCTCAGCGTCGCCGTGCTGGCCATGGTCTTCCTGCTCACTTTCGTGGTGCCGCGGCTCAGCGGCGTCTTCGATGATCTGGGGGCGGACCTGCCGCTCCCGACCGTGATCCTACTCGGGATCACCGGGGTGATCAGCCGCTACTGGTGGGCGCTCCTGGGCGGCATCGGTTTCGGCTGGGTCAGTCTCAAGGGGTTTGCGGCCACGGAGGCGGGGAAGCGCCAGATTGACGGGTGGGTGCTGCGCCTGCCGGTGACGGGCCGCATCGCCGGGCGCGTCGTGGTCAGCCGCTTCGCCCGTTCTCTGGGCACGCTCCTCGGCGGGGGCGTGCCGATCCTCGACGCCCTGGAGATCGCCGGTCAGGCCGCCGCCAACCGGGTGACCATCGCCGCCTCCGAGGCGATCCGCGACCTGGTGCGCCAGGGGGAGCCGGTGGCCTCGGCAATGGCCGAGGTGGGGCACTTCCCCCCGGTGCTGCGCCACATGGCGGCCGTCGGCGAAGAGACGGGAGACCTGCCGCGCATGCTCTTGCGCGTGGCGGACAGCCTCGATTTCGAGGTGGACAGCGCGATGCGCCGGCTCACCACCGCCCTCGAGCCCGCCATCGTCCTCGTCACCGGGGGCTTCGTCGGGTTCATCGTTCTGTCCATCCTGCTGCCGGTCTTCCAGGCCAATGCGGCGGTGCGTTGAGCGGAGATCGCAGTTCCGAGTTCGGGGGCCTGAACTTTGAACTCGGAACTCTTGAACTCCGAACTCGAAACTCAGGAGGAGATGATGTTGAGACAACCTGCCGATTGCCAGGCCACCGGCCGAGCTGCAATCTGTACTCTGAAATCTGAAATCCGAGATCGGGGCTTCACTCTGGTGGAGTTGCTGGTGGTGATGGTTATCCTTGCCGTGCTCGCTGCGGCGGTGATCCCGCGCGTGGTGGGCCGCACCGAGGACGCCAAGCGCGCGCGCGCCGTCGCCGACATCGAGAGCATGGGCACCGCCCTTGACATGTACCATACCGACAACGGCGACTATCCCACCACCGAACAGGGCCTGAGCGCTCTGCGCCAGGCGCCGACCTCCGACCCGGTGCCCAGAGGCTGGAACGGGCCTTACCTGAAGAAGGCGGTGCCTTCCGATCCCTGGGGCAACGCCTACGTCTACACGTCTCCGGGAGAGAACAACCCGGACTCGTACGATCTGGTCTCCTACGGGGCCGACGGGCAGCCGGGCGGTGAAGGCAAGGATGCCGACATCGGCAACTGGGAGGAAGAGGGCGAGGAGTACTGAGGGGGTGTCCTTGGTGCGGCGCATGTCACCCGATTCCGGCTTCACCGCGATTGAACTGATGCTGGTGTTGAGCATCCTGGTGGTCGCGGCCATCGCCTTGCTGCCGGGGATCCCCGCCTTCACCCGGAGCCAGCGGCTCCGCTCCAGCGCGGTGCGTCTCGCCGGGATGGCTCGCTATGCCGGGGACTGGAGCGTTCTCCACGAGCGGGCGGTGGCCTTGCGCTTTGACGACGAAGCCGGCGCGTTCACCCTGGCGGTGGTGGAGGAGGACCCCGAGGAGACGCCGCTGGCCGTGCCGCTGCCGGAGGGGGAATCCGTGGAGGTCGAGGCGGAAGGCCCCCCGTCGCTGGAGGCCGCCTGGCGGCTCCTGCGCCTCTCCGCCGACATGGAGCTTGCCGCCGTGGAGAAGGCCGCGGGCGAGGAGATGGCGCCCGGCGATCAGGTGCTCTTCTACCCGGATGGCCGGAGCGATGACGCGACGCTGGTGCTGGCTCTGGGCGACCAGCGCTGCACGGTGCGGATCTCCGGCCGCCGCGGCCGGGTGATGACGGAGATGGGCGATGCCCTCGAAGAGGATGCCGGGCCGGTCGGGGCGCGCTGAGCGCGGGTTCACGCTGGTGGAGATGGTCGTGGCCACCGCGGTGCTCGCGATCGGGGTGGCGGGCGCGGTTGCCACCTTCGGCGTGATCGCGCGGGCCTCGGGCACGGCCGCGGAATACGAGCTGGCGGCGCTGCTTGCTGAACGGCGCATGGCGGAGATCGAGGCGGAGGGAATCGCGGCCGCCGTCTCCGATACGGGAGACTTCGGCGAGGAGCACCCGGAGTGCCGCTGGGAACAGGAGGTCCTCGATACGGAGACGCAGGGCGTCCTGGAGCTGCGGCTGACGGTGGAATGGGATAGCGGCCAATCGGAGCGGCGCGTGGTGGTGTCCACCTACCTGCTGGATGAGACACTCCGGCCGGGGGACGAAGCGAGCGAGGCAGGGGTACTGTGAGCGGAGATCGCAGCTCAAAGTTCAAAGTTCAAAG
>JACQGM010000391.1 GCA_016199585.1 Armatimonadota bacterium | reverse complement strand
GCTCGGGAGGCGGCAGCGGCATCACCGACTCGGCGTCGGCGCCCATCGGTGCCAGGCTCGCCCCGGGAGCCCGCGGCGGCGCGACCGGGGCGGCGCGCCGGGGGGGCGCCGTCCGCGGCGGCGCGGGCGGCGGCAGCACCGGCTCGGGCGGTGGCGGGGTCTCGACCTGCGGCGCCTGGTCCCAGGGGTCGAATGTCGGCGCGGCCGGCTGCGGCGTGCGCGGGGGCATCGGCGGCGGGGCCGTGCGCGCGACCCGCGCCGTCTGCGCCGCGTCGTCGGCCGGCTCCCGCATCGCCCGCGACAACAGGGACCCCACCACTCCCAGCACCAGGACGGCGGTCGCGACGCCGAAGACCAACGGCTTGTTCATGCCCCCGACCAAGGCCGCGGGGCGCGCCGGAGCCGCCAGCGACGACGCCGGCTCGCCGAGAAGGCGAGCCATGCTCTCGCGGTCGGCCACGGAATCGGGGTTCAGCTCGAGCACCCGCTGCAAGTGAGCCAACGCTTCGTCGAGTTGGCCCTTCTCCTCGTAGAGGACCGCGAGCAGCGAGTGCGTGGACGTGCTGTCCGGGTTGAGCGCCGCCGCCTCAAGGCAGGTTCGGATCGCCTCATCCACCTTGCCGTCGCGGCGATAAGCGAACGCCACGTCGAGGAGCACCGTCACCCGCGCATGGTCCACTCGCTGTGGCGGCTCGGGAGGGCGCAGGTCGGCGAACTGCTCGTCGGAGAGGACCGGATGGGGGCGCTCCGGCAGCCGGGTGCCGCACTCACGGCAGAACTTGCTCAGATCCGAGTTTCGGGTTCCGCACTTCCCACAGAACACGGCGGCCTCCTCCTCCAGCAGCGGACCGGGCGGCGTGGCCGGGCACAACAGAGCGCCCGAGCCCTCCATGCCCCGTAGGAAGATTATATATCGGCGCAAGCGGACAAGTCAAGCGCACCAGAGCACCCGTGAGGTATCCCGACGACTGGGGGAGTCGCGGCCGGCTGCCTCACGCAAACGCGTCCATCACCCGCTCCAGCGCCGCGCGCCGCTCGGGGGCCGGCACGTCGTGCGCGGCGCCGAGGACCTCGTGCAGCGGCGGGCGGTCCCGGCGATGCCAGAGGCCGAGGTGAAACTTCTCTTCGTTGAGCGCCAGGTCGAAGGCACGCACGCGGTCCTGAGGGTTCCAGTCCGCGGGGAGTTGCTCCACGACGCCCTTCCAGAGGTCGTAGGTATCGTAGAAAGTGATGCACGGGCTGAGCGCCTGGACGAAGGAGAAGCCGGGGTGCCGGATGCCCTGCACGAGGATGTCCACGAGCTGGTTCGGGAGGGAGGAGAACCCCCGGGCGATGAAGGACCCCCCGTAGGCCAGCACCATCGCCAGCATATTGAGCGGCATCTCCGGCACGCCGCGCGGCGCCATCTTCGGCATCGAGGGGCTCCGCTTCACCGCGGCCATCCCCTGTGGCGTGGTGGGCGAGGGCTGGCCCTTGGTGAGGCCGTAGACCTCGTTGTCCATGACGATGTAGGTGATGTCCACGTTCCGGCGCACGGCGTGGGGCACGTGCCCGCCGCCGATGGCGAAGCCGTCGCCGTCGCCACCCACGGCCACCACGGTCAGCTCCGGGTTGGCGAGCTTCACGCCCATCGCCGTCGGCAAGGTGCGCCCGTGTACACCGTGCAGGCCGTAGCCGGCGGCGAACTCGGGCAGCCGGCCGGAGCACCCGATGCCGGAGACGATCACGATCTTCTTCGGATCGAGATCGAGCTGCGCGAACGCCTTGAAGAGCGCCGAGAGGACGCCGAAGTCGCCGCACCCCGGGCACCAGGTCGGCTTGTTCTCGCTCTTGTAGTCCGATGCCTTGCGCACGGCGGTCGCCGTGTCAGTCATGATTTGCCACTCCTTCAATGTAACTCAGCACGTCGCCCGCGGTGAAGGGCATGCCATCGTAGCGGTTGCAGCGCAGCACCGGCCGGCAGAGCCGGCTCTGGATGAGGTTCGCAAGCTGCCCCGAGAAGTTCGCTTCCACCACCACCGTCTTCTTCACGCTCCCCATGAACTGGGTGAGGGCCCGCTCCGGCAGCGGCCAGAGCATCTTCGGCACGAGGAGCGCCACGCGAAGGCCCTTCTCCTCGGCGCGCTCCATCGCCTCGCGCACCGGCCCCTCCGTGCCGCCCCAGCAGATGAGCCCCAGGTCCGCCTCGGCTGGCCCGTAGCGCCTCACGAACCCCGACTCGTGCTCCGCGGCGAGGATCTTGTTCTGGCGCTTGCGCATCATCACTTCGTGCGTCTGCGGGGAGTAATCAATGTGCGCGCGCTCGTTGTGCTCCAGCCCGGTGGCGACGTACGGCGTGTTGTGGACACCGGGGATGGCGAAGGGAGAGACGCCTCCCTCGGTCACCGCGTACCGGTGGAAGCGCTCGCGATCGCCGTCGGTCAGCTCGCGGTCGGCAACCGGCACGCGGGCGGGGTCGGGGCGGGGGATCGCCTGCGAGCGCTGCGAGAGGTGGTTGTCGCTGAGGAGGATCACCGGCGTCTGGTACTTCTCGGCCAGGTTGAACGCCTGCATCGTGGTATAGAAGCAGTCCTCCACGTCGGTGGGCGCCAGCACGATGCGCGGGGCGTCGCCGTGGCGGCCATAGACCGCCAGGTCGAGGTCGCCCTGCTCGGTGCGCGTGGGGAGGCCGGTGCTCGGCCCGCCGCGCTGGGCGTCAATCACCACCAGCGGCAGCTCCTGCATCGTGGCGAGGCCCATCTCCTCCACCATCAGCGAGAGGCCCGGGCCCGAGGTGGCCGTCGCCGCCTTCCGTCCGGCGAAGCTCGCCCCGATCACCGCCGCGAGCGAGGCGATCTCGTCTTCGGCCTGGACCACGACGCCCCCCACCTTGTAGAGGTGGTGCGAGAGAAACTCCATGATGTCGCTGGCGGGGGTGATCGGGTAGCCCGCGAAGAATTGCAGCCCCGACGCCATCGCGCCCAGGGAGATCGCCTGGTTGCCGGTGAGCAGGACCTGCGATCCCTCTTCCTGCGGCACCACCGGGAGGTGGGTGCCGTTCGCCGGGATGTGCGCCTGCGCGAACTCGTAACCGTGCTGGATCGCCGCCAGGTTCAGCGGCAGCAGATCGGCGCGCTTGCCGAACTTCTGGCGGACGAAGGTCTCGGCGAAGTCGCGCGGCACTCCCGCGAGACTCGCCAGCACGGCGAACGCCAGGACGTTCTTCGGGCGGGGGTTCTTGATCTGCTCCCTGATGATCTGGTTCAGCGGCACGGGGTACTGGCGCTGGCTGCCGCTCTCCTTCGGGCGGCACTCCCCCGGGTCGTAGAGCAGGATGCCGCCCGGGCGCAGCGCGTCGATGTGGAAATCGTAGTTCTCCTGGTTCCACGCCATCAGGATGTCAAGGGCATCTCCCTGGGAGCGCACCGGGCCTTCGCCGACGCGGATCTGCACCATGGAGGAGCCGCCCTTGATCTCGGCGGGCGGCGTGTTGAACGTGTAGACGTTGAGGCCCATCCGCGCGAACGCCTGCGAACTGACCACGCCCACGCTCAACAGGCCCTCGCCGTTCTCCCCTGCCACACGAATCGTCAGGTCTCTCGGCATCGGTTTCGACCTCTCCCGCCGTCTCGTTACAACGGGCGAGGCGGCGCGGGCCGCGCGGCGCCGGCCCGTTTGATCCCGGATTCACTTGATTATATGCCCTTGCCAGCCATTCGTCAAATGAATTATACTAATGGCAGCAATAGAAGACGTTTTGCCAGTGAGGGAGCGAAGAGCGATGGACCTGCACCAATTGCGGGCGTTCGAGAAGGTGGTGGAGACGCGGAGCTTCACCCGGGCGGCGGAGAGGCTGTTCCTCACCCAGCCCGCCGTGTCACACCAGATCCGGTCGCTGGAACAAGAGCTCGGGCAAGTGCTGCTGCAGCGGGAGGGCCGGACGGTGGTGCCGACCGACGCGGGCCAGGTGCTGTGCGAGTATGCCCGGCGCCTGCTGCGCCTGGCCGAGGAAGCGGAGGCGGAGATGGCGGCGCTCCGCGACGGCGAGAGCGGGAAGGTCACCGTCGCTTCCATCGGCACGACCAGCACCTACGTCCTCCCCGACCTGCTGCACGAGTTTCGGGTGCAGCACCCCGGCGTCCAGTTGAGCCTGCACACCGCCGGGGGGGAAGAGGTGAAGGAGATGGTGGCGCACAACGCCGCCGATCTCGGGATCCTCGGCTCACACACCGACACCCGCGAGTTCACCGCCGTGCCGCTATTGACCGACTACACGATGGCGGTCGTCTGCCCGCAGCACCGCTGCGCGGCCCGGCGCTCTGCCAGCCTGGCGCTCCTGGCGGAGGAGCCGCTCATCCTGCTGGGAGGCTGGCGCTCCTGGGAGAGCCACGTCCTCTCCCTCTTCGCGCGCGCCGGCGTGCGCCCCAAGGTACACCTGCAGCTCGACAGCATCGAGGCGGTGAAGCGGATGGTGGAGCGCGGCCTCGGCTTCGCCATGCTGCCGCAGCTCGCCATCGAGGCGGAGGTGAGTACCGGCACGCTGGTGCCGCTGAAGCTGACGGACGCGCCGTTGATGCGGCGCACCATCCTGCTGATCCACCGGCGTGACAAGCACATCTCGCCCGCCATGCGCGGGTTCATGGACCTGCTGCGGGTGCGCCTTCAGCCGGCGGGGGGTGGCGACCGTGCCTGAGTGTACCCCTCACGCGCCGTTCGCTGTGGAGACGAACTGGCGGCGGGCGCCAAGAGCCGGGATCGCGGTCCTGGCGGCCTCCGCCTCGGGCCCGATGGTTCCGAACATCCTCGTCGTGGCATCCTTCGTCTCAGGAGCGCGCCGCACCGCACGGGCCAGTTGTGCTCGTCGCTGGATCGTCAGGCAGCCCACGATCGTGTAACGCCCCAACGTATGTGTCTGGTGGAGGTGCATTCCGAATGCGATCTGCTCACATCAGGGTGGGTGCCGAGTTGCTGCTTCTCGCGCTCCTCCTGGTCCATGCCATTGCAGCCCGGCTCATCCGGCTTCCAGGCACGCCGTCACCAGGTACCCCCGAGTCCGCCGAGTTCGCTCTCGCGTTCTGGTCTGCACTCTACTCCGGCCTGATTTCCAGCGTGGTGACTGGCCTGATTGTGGGGCTGATCGTCTGGCAGATCCAGAATGCGGCGGATTCAAGGCGCACCCGTGCCGACCTACTGACACGGATCGGTCTCTTCAGGCACGCACTTCACGCTGCGCTCGACCGGGTCGACGCGATCATCATTGGTTACGCTACGTCGTCCGCTCCGCACGCAGCGAAGCAGGCCGCCAAACTACTGAACTCATCGCCGATTGACTTGTGGTCAGCCGCTCTGCCCGACCACGCCCCGTTTCTTCTGATGGTCAAGCAACTCCGAGCCACTTACCTCGCTTTCACCAGGGCTGCCGACAAGCTGGATGACCAAGTCCGCCGCTTTGTCCGCACCCGCAATTCGCAGGATGCTCACCACGGCGCCTTTGACGAAGAGAGCCATCACTACTGCGTCGGCCGTATCCAGGGCGTGACACCGGACGACACATTCCAATGGATCGTAGAGCCCTTCCAGTCACAAGAAGAACTCGAGGCAAGCTTCGCCGCCGCAGCCAAGGACGACAACATCACGCAAGCTGCGCAGGACTATCTCGAAGCCAAGCGCCGTCTTATGGCCGCGGTGAACTCACTAAGGAATCACTTGTCAATGGACGCCCGCGTCTGATCACGGCGCCACGATGGGCGTCGCCCGTTCCGGTTCGCGCACTCCTGTGTCCATTCCGTCACCTCACTCAGATGCATGGGACACAGACCCGAAACGGTCTCCTCTCTTGGAATTCCGCCTCTCCTGTGCGCCGACCGGGGTAGCTAGGACTTCCACGTCCACGGCCGCCCGTCGTGTTTACCACGCCGGATGGGGGAGGGGAAGCGGAACGGAGGTGCGGGACCATGCCTGCGCCCCCCCGCTCACCCCTCGTTGGTGGTGGAGAGGAAGTGGCGGCGGACGCCGGGGAGCGGAACGACCGCCTCGATCCGGTCGGCGGCCGCCGCGAGCACGGATGCCTCCGGGGATTCGAGCATGACGCGCAGGATCGGCTCCGTGCCGGAGGGGCGAATGACGGCCCGGCCATCCGGCCGCACCATCACCTGCGCGACGCCCAGCGCCTGCCCCAGCGGAGTGCCGTCGCGCCAGTCGAGGCCGGCGTGGAGCGGGATGTTGATGAGGACCTGCGGGAACATCGTCACCGGCGCGCACAGCTCCGAGAGCGGCCGGCCCGCGCCGCGCACGGCGTCGAGGACCAGCAGCGCGGTCAGGAGACCATCCCCCGTGTTGAGCAGATCGCGGAAGATGATGTGCCCCGATTGCTCGCCCCCCAGAACGGCGCCCACCTCACCCATGCGGGCGTAGACCTCGCGGTCGCCCACCTTCGCGCGCTCCAGGCGGATGCCCGCGGCGGCGAGGGCGCGCTCGGTGCCCAGGTTGGTCATCACCGTGCCGACCACGGTGGCGCCCGGCAGTCGGCCGGCCGCCAGGCGGCGGGTGGCGATGAGGTACATCACGTGGTCGCCGTTGCGGATCACGCCGCGCTCGTCCACGAAGATCGCCCGGTCGGCGTCGCCGTCGAAAGCGACGCCGGCGTCGGCGCGCTCGCGCACCACCGCCTGCGCGAGCGGCCGGGGGTGCGTGGCGCCGCAGCCGTCGTTGATGCTGCGCCCGTCGAGGCCGCACGCCAGGGCGACGACCTCCGCGCCGAGGGAGCGGAAGAGGTGCGGCGCGACGCGCGACGCAGCGCCGTTCGCGCAATCAACCACCAGGCGGACGCCCCGGAGGTCCCGCCCCTCGAGCGTGCCGCGCAGGAATCCGGCGTAGCGGCGGGCGGAGTCGGAGAGCCGGCGCATCGGGCCCGGCGCCGGCCGGGGAGTGTAGGCGGCGGCCGCGTCTTCGGAGAGGAGTGCCTCGATCCGATCCTCGATGTCGGGCGTCAGCTTGGCGCCCGCGGCGCTGAAGAACTTGATGCCGTTGTCCGGCGCGGGATTGTGCGAAGCGGAGATCACGCACCCGGCGTCGGCGCCGAGGAGCGTCGTCAGGCAGGCCACCCCGGGCGAGGGCATGATCCCGGCCAGGCGCACCCGCCAGCCGGCGCTGGAGAGGCCCGCGGCCACCGCCGCCTCGAGCATCGGGCCGGACTGCCGGGTATCGCGACCCAGAACCACCGTGCCCGCCCGGCCACCATTCAGCACCCGACCGGCTGCCAGGCCCACTCGCACGGCCAGCTCGGGGGAGAGAGTGGCGTTGGCGCGGCCGCGCAGACCGTCCGTACCGAAGAGGCGACTCATCTCTCCTCCACCTCCTCGGGAGCGAGGAAGACCTTCACCCGCACGGCGGCGGCGTGGACCAAGCGGACGTCTTGCGGCGGCAGCAGCGGCACCTGACGCACCACCGCCGAGGAGGCCTCGCTCACATCCACCGGGACGGTACTCACGGTCTCCACTTGGTCGAGGGCGCCGCGGCCCCCGGACACCGTGACCACCATCGGCTCCGCGGTGGCGCGGGCCACCTGGTAGCCGCGGGCCGGAAGGCCGGAGAGCGCCACTCTCACCGGCACCACCTTGTACTCGAGCACGCGGGCGATCTGCACCAGCACGCGCGCCCTGCGGGGCGAAACTCGCAGGTTGGGATGCTCCAACGGCTTCTCGCCGCCATCCACGGCCACGATCTCAACGGCGCGCTCCACATCGGCGACCGCCTCGTGGACGGACACCCGCGCTTCCAGCCGCGCGACCTGGTCCACCACGCTCTGCGGCCCGTGGACGGCGGCGCGGCCATGCTCGGCGTTGGTCGCCTCCCACCGGTATCCGGAGGCGACGCGCCCCAGCGGCACCACCTCGACCGGCAGCTCGCGGCGGATGACGGGCTCCAGGGAGATGGTCGCCAGGGGAACCTTGCCGGCCAGCTCCATGCCCGGGGCGTTGATGTCGAGCAGTACCGGAAGATCCCACGTGCCCGGACGCCGGCCGGCGAGGTCCACCCTCGCGTCCACGTCGGAGACGCCCCGATCCTCGCGCGCCAGCATGGCATCGGCCACGGCGGTGGGTCCCTGGAGAGGGACGATCACGGATGGGAGGAGGGTGGGTTCCAGATTATCCGGCACGTTTACGGCGCGGACGGGCACGCGCAGCGCCACCGAGGTGCGCACCTCCGTCTCGGGATGGCCGTACATGCGCCAGAGGCTGAAGGCGCACAGCAGCGCCAGGACCTTGAACCGCAGGTTGTGCCGGATCACTCGGTCGCCTCTCGCCGGGCGCGGCTCCGCCCCCATGACCGGCGGAGCCCCAGGTCCGCCACCGTTCCCACGGCGGCGGCGCCCGCGCGCCGGAGGGTGCCGCGCATGGCGGCGCGGCGGGGAGCGTCCGCCACCTCCTGGCCGTCCGCAACCGGCTCGCGGCCCGGCGCGGATGCCTTCGCGGCTCTGCCGCCGCCGGCCCGCCCGCCCGGCCCGCCGGGCGGCACCTGCCCGCGGCCAGTGCGGTTTTCTCTCTCCTCCTGTTGGAAGATCCCGAGCAGCTTGTCACGCACCACTTCCGGGCGCAGCGCCGTCAAGAGGCGCCCGTCGTAAGCGAGCGAGATGTTCCCCGTCTCCTCGGAGACGACCAGCACGGCGGCGTCCGTCTTCTCGGCCAGGCCCAGCGCCGCGCGGTGCCGCGTGTGCAGCGACGCGCTGATCCGGGCGTCATCGGAGAGCGGCAGCACGCACTCGGCCGCGATCACCCGGGTGCCCTGCACCACTACGGCTCCGTCGTGAAGCGGGGTGCCCGGGTAGAAGATGGAGAGCAGCAGCCGGGGCGAGAGTGCGGCATCAATGAGGGTGCCCGTGCCGGTCACGTCGTCCAGCCCGTCGTGGCGCGCCAGCACGATGAGGGCACCGATGCGGTGCTGCGAGAGCTGCACCGCCGTATCCACCAGGTCGTCCACCATCACGCCGACGTCCTCGCGCCGGAGCACCAGGCCGCGCACCATCCAGAGCCGCCCGCGCCCTACTTCCTCCAGGGCGTGGCGCAGCTCCGGGTAGAAGAGGATGACGATGGCGACGGTGGCGCCCGGCGTGGCGATCGTCCCCAGGATGGCGCCCAGCGTCGCGAAGTGCGCCTGGCGAGCGGCCTCGGCGGCGAGAAAGAGCACCACCAGCCCCCACGCGAGCTGCACCGCGCGAGTGCCCTTGATGAGCATGATGACGTAATAGATGATGACTGTTGACAGCAGGATATCGAAGAACACCCGCCAGGAGGCAGGGTTGAGCAGGAAATCCGCCGCCAACCTCAGTATTCCCATGTCTCTCGCACGCCGCCCCTCGCCCGGACCGGGAACCGCAGGTCCCTACCCCTATAAGACACCAGATTCTATGTATATGTTACCACACCCTCGCCAATGGGGTCAACGAAGATTCTGGCGGGTGCTCGCCCGGTGCGCCGGGGCACGCACGGCCCTGGAAGCGCCGGGGGACGGTTCCGGCCGCGCGCCGAAGCTGCGGCCACCGCGTTCCCCAAGGAAGGGAACGGGCGCGCGCGCGTGGAATGGAGGCGAAGGGACGGGCGGTGCGCCGGCGCGCCCGCGTCGCCGAGAAGGCTCCGGCCGTCGCCGGGAAGTGACGTACTCGTGGCCGCTATCTACACCCTCGGGCACAGCAGCCTGGCCCTCGATGAGTTCGTGGCGCTCCTGAAGTGGCACCGGATCGCCCTGGTGGTGGACGTGCGCAGCGATCCCTTCAGCCGCTACGCGCCCCACTTCAACAAGCGGGAGCTGGAGGCCGGCGTGAAGCAGGCGGGCCTCGTCTACCGCTACGCGGGCGCCGTGCTGGGCGGGAAGCCGAAGGTCCCGGCTCTCCTCGGACCCCGCGGCGTGCCCGACTACGACCGGATGGCCGCCGTGCCGGCGTTTGCGAAGGCGCTGGACCACCTCTGCCGCCTCGCGGAGAGCCAGAGGACGGTCCTGGTCTGCAGCGAGGGCGACCCGGCGCAGTGCCACCGGGAGAAGCTGCTGGCCCGCGCGCTGCGCGCCCGCGGGGTGGAAGTGCGGCACATTCTGGGCGACGGGAGCATCGCGCCGCCGCCCGCCCAGGGAACTCTGCTATGAAGCATCTCCTCACCATCGGACACACGCGCAAGCCGCTGCGCCGTTTCATCTCCCTCCTGCGCGACGCGGGCGTGGACGCCGTCATTGACATCCGACGGCACAACACCTCGCAGCTCGCCGGGTTCGCCAAGCGAGACGACCTGGAGTTCCTCCTCCGCGAGGGCTTCGGCATCGCTTACGAGCACCACCCCGAGCTCGCCCCCACCGAGGAGATCCTACGCCGCTACCAGAAGGACCATGACTGGCGCTCCTTCGAGGCAGACTACACGGCGCTGATGGAGGAGCAGGACCTCGCGGCGCAGGCCGAGCG
>JACQGM010000380.1 GCA_016199585.1 Armatimonadota bacterium | reverse complement strand
TGCTCCAGGTTCTGCTCAATGAGATGCTCTCGCCCTGGGGGCCGGCGCCCTTCCTCTTGACGGCCCGGGGCATCCGTGGTAAACTCCTTGGTACCGCGCCCTGGCTGCCCGTGCGTGCCAGGGCGCTTCTGGCGGGCCATGATGGATGGTGGGTCAGGCCGACCCGCGGGCGCCGGGCTGCCGGGCGATGGCGGCCGGCTGGCTCCGGGGCTGCAGGCGGAATGCTTACGGCTCCGTGTGCCCGGAGAGAGCACAGGCGCACCCGGCTGCGGGCTGAAGTTGGGTATCGGGTCGTGTCTGGGCATGGAGGCAGGCTTGTATACCATCGCGGTTTCAAACCAGAAGGGCGGAGTAGGGAAGACAACCTCGGTGGCCAACCTGGCTGCCGGCTTTGCGCGCCGCGGGCTGCGGGTACTGGCATTGGATGCCGATCCCCAGGGGTCACTGACGCTCTCTCTGGGGCTCGACCCGATGGAGGTCACGACAACGGTTGGCGACTCGATGCTCCACGGCACACCCTTGCCGGTGGTAGCGACGGAAGTGCCCGGGCTGGATCTTTGCCCCTCCAACCGCTTCCTGGCCGACATCGAGCCGCAACTGATGGCCCGGATCGGGCGCGAGCGATTCCTGGTGCGCGTGCTGCACGCGGTGCGCTATCGCTACAACTACGTGTTTCTCGACACGCCGCCGACGCTGGGGCTCTTGACGCTCAACTGCCTGGCGGCGGCGAACGCGCTGTTGGTTCCCGTGATCCCGGCGCTCCTCTCCGCCGCCGGTCTGCGCGATCTGCTCGCGACGATCGAGGAAGTGCGCGAAGGGATCAACCCCGACCTCAGACTGGCCGGTGTGTTCATCACGTTTGCCGACCCGCGGACGGTCGCGGGCCGCGAGAAGGAGGCGGAGCTGCGCGAGGATCTCGGCACGCTGGTGATGAAGGCGACGATCGGGCGCCGCGTCGCCCACGAGTACAGCGCTCAGGCCGGCCTGCCGGTGGTCGTGCAGGATCCGACGAGCACAGCCGCCCGGGAGTACCTCGCGCTGGCTGAGGAGGCACTCGAACGTGTCCGAGCCAAGTAGGCCGCGCCGTCGCTTGGCGCTGACGCTGCCGCCGGGCCTGACCGCCGGCTCCACCCCCGACGGTGAGCGCCAGGGAGAGACCGGGCGGAGCGCGCCTGCCACGCCGAAGCAGACCGATGGCGGGGCCGCGCGCGCCGCGGCCCCGCCATCCCGGACGCCGCCGGCAGGCGCCTCTCTGGCGCGGCCTCGGAAGCGTCTGAGATTGACGATGCCCACCCTGGGCCCGTCCGTCTCGGGCGAGTCGGCGAGCCCGGCGGATGCGGTGGCCGGCGCCGCTCCCGCCCCGGCGGCGCCGGCCACCGCATCCGCCGGGCCGACGGGCCGGCCGCACCGGCGTCTGGCGCTGACGGCTCCCACCGACGGGAGGCGGCAGATGGACGCGACCGGGGCCGCGGTGGGACCGGCGGTGGAGACGGTGATGGGCACCTACCGCCTGCCGAAGGTGCTGGTCGAAGCGTTGGAGGAGGAGTGGTGGCGCCGGCAAGCGGCCGGCGAAGCATGGTCCCGCTCGGAGATCGTGGCGGCATCCGTGGCGAACGGCCTGGCCGACCCGGCGCGACTCGACGAGGCGCTGAGGCATCTGCACGAGCGCAAGATTAGCTGAGCCTGGGACGATCATGGAGGCGAACAGGATGTCAGGTACTTCCCCTAGAGTCCTCGTGGTGGATGACGAGCCGCTGATCACGCAAGCCCTCTGCGAGGCGCTCGAGCCGCTCGGCTGCCAGCCGACGGCTGCCTTCAACGGCCGTCAAGCTCTGGAAGCCGTTGAGAAGCAGGTCCCGGATCTCATCGTCCTCGATGTCACGATGCCGTTGATGGACGGGTTTCAGACGCTGGAGTGGCTGCGCACGAACCCGAGCACGCGCAACACGCCGGTGATCATGCTGACGGCTCTCAGCAGCGATGCCGACATGCTCCGCGGCCTGCGCGGCGGCGCAACGATGTACCTCACGAAGCCGATTGACGTCGTCAAGTTCCGCGCGCTCATCACCGCCATCCTGGGTCCGCGCCTGCGCCCGCGGTAGCTCGCGCTCTCTCGCAGGAGCCACGCGCGCCCGGGAGTGCGCCTCGACGACGCCTCGTTTCCCCGTGAGTGCGGCGCCCCTACGGCGCGTCACTCAGGCGGCCGCGGTCGGATGAGGTGGTTCAGCGGGCCGCGCCCGCTCCCCAGACCCGGCGCAGCGGCGATGGCACGGCGGACGAAGTCCACCGCCGCGCGCACGGCGGGCAGCAGGTCGCAGCCGCGGGCGAGAGCGGCGGTGATCCCCGCCGAGAGGGTGCAGCCGGTACCGTGCGGGTTGTTGGCGGGAAGACGGGAGGCCCGGAGCGCGTGGAGATCCCGCCCGTCATGAAGGATGTCCACCATGTCGTCGCCGGGGAGATGGCCCCCCTTCACCAGGGCGGCGCGCGCGCCCATCGCCACCAGCGCCGCGGCGGCCGCGCGCATCTCCTCCTCGCTGCGCACCGCGCGGCCGGTGAGCACCTCCGCCTCGGCCAGGTTCGGCGTCACCAACGCGGCGAGGGGCAGCAGACGATCGCGGATCGCCGCCACCGCCGCCGGCTCCAGCAGCACGTCGCCGGACGAGGCGACCATCACGGGGTCCACCACCAGCGGCCGGAGGCCGAAGCTCTCCGCGGCTTGCGCCACCGCCGCCACGACCGCCGCGTTTGCCAACATGCCGGTCTTCACCGCCTGCGGGCGGAGGTCCTCCGCGACCGCCCGGATCTGCGCCTCGACCAGGGAGGGATCGAGCGCCACGGCGCGGAAGACACCCAGGGTGTTCTGGGCGGTAACAGCGGTGATTGCCGACGTGCCGAAGACCCCGAAGGCGGCGAACGTCTTCAGGTCCGCCTGGATGCCGGCGCCGCCGCCGGAGTCTGAACCGGCGATGGTGAGTGCGATGCGCATGCGTTGCCTCCCATCCATCTTAGCACCGCCGGCGGCTCGCGGTCAATTGACATCTCCCGCCCCGGGAGCGTACAATACCAGAGGATCACACAGTACGAGTAATTGTTGGGAGGGTTATGCTTCGAATCATACCGTTGGGGGGCGTCACCGAGATCGGGAAGAACATGACGCTGGTCGAGCAGGATGGCGAGATTCTGATCATTGACTGCGGCCTCATGTTCCCCGAAGAGGGGATGCTCGGCGTAGATATCGTGATCAACGACTTCCGCTACCTGATCGAGCGCCGCGACCAGGTGCGGGGAATCATCCTCACTCACGGGCACGAGGATCACATCGGGGCGCTGCCCTATCTTCTCCGTGACCTGGACGCGCCAATCTGGGGCACCCGCCTGACCCTGGGGCTCGTCAACGCCAAGCTTGCGGAGTGGGGGCTGGCGGCGCACGCCACCGAGCACACCATCGAGGCGGGTGAGCGCGTGCAGATCGGCCCCTTCGCCGTGGATACGATGCACGTCAGCCACAGCATCCCGGACGGGATCGGCTTGGGGATCCATACCCGGCACGGCACCATCGCACACACGGGGGACTTCAAGTTCGACCCCACGCCGGTGGACGGGCGCCTCACCGATTTCGCCGGCTTCGAGCGCCTGGGCAACGAGGGCGTCCTGCTCCTCATCACCGACACCACCAACGTGGAACGGCCCGGCTACGTGCCCTCCGAGCGGATCGTCGGTCAGACGTTCCATGAGGTGTTCCAGCGCGCCGAGCGCCGGGTGATCATCGCCACGTTCTCCTCCAACATCCATCGCATCCAGCAGGTCCTGGATGTGTCTGCGGCCCACGGGCGCAAGGTGGCCCTCCTGGGGCGCAGCATGGCGTCCAACATCGAGATCGCCCGCGAGCTCGGCTATCTGAGTGTTCCCGAGGATACCCTGATCACCGTCCCGGAGATCGAGTACCTCGCTGCCAATCAGGTGACCATCCTCACCACCGGCAGCCAGGGGGAGCCGCTGTCGGCGCTCTCGCTGATGGCGACCGAAGAGCACAAGAGGGTGCGCATCGAGGCGGGAGATACCGTCATCATCTCCGCCACGCCGATCCCGGGCAACGAGGATCTGGTGCACCGCACCATCAACCACCTCTTCCGCCAGGGCGCCGACGTGGTGTATCACCCCCTGGCGCCGGTACACGTCTCCGGGCACGCCTACCAGGATGAGCAGAAGATGATGTTCAGCCTGGTGCGCCCGCGCTTCGTGATGCCCTTCCACGGCGAGCGCCGCCACGTCGCCCACTACGCCCGCATCGTGCAGGCGATGGGCTTCCCCTCCGACCGCGTCATCCGAATCGAGCCCGGGGAAGTGCTGGAGCTGGACGGGGAGAGCGCGCGGATCACCGGGCGCATTGACGGGGGCGCCGTGATGGTGGATGGCCTCGGCGTGGGCGACGTGAGCCACGTGGTCCTGCGCGACCGCCAGCACCTGTCGCAGGACGGCATCCTGGTGGCGGTGATCACCGTGGACCGCACCACCGGCAAGGTGGTGGCCGGCCCCGAGATCGTCTCGCGCGGCTTCGTCTACGTGCAGGAGTCGGAATCGCTCATCGAGGAGGCGAAGCAGCGCATCCATCGGGAGTTGGAGGCCCTCCAGGAAGGAGATACCACCCTCGATTGGGCGGCGATCAAAATGGACGTGCGCTCCTCGCTGAGCAAGTTCCTCTATGCCGTCACCGGCCGCCAGCCGATGATCATCCCGATCATCATGGAGGCGTGATGGGGGACGGGAGACGGGAGACCGGGGATGGACCGGAGCCGTTCGCGAGGCGGCTTCTGGTGTTGCCGCACCGGCGAGACGGGTGTATAATGGGGTTGGACCCGGAGACAGGAGGACAGCGGTGACCATCGCGACGGTCGATCACGAATTCTGCATTCGCCTGCCCGCGGATCTGGCGGCGCGGCTCCGCCTGCACCGAGGCGCCCGGGTTGCCATCGAGGAGAGGGAGGGCTGTCTCCTGATCCGGCCTGCCGAAGCGGCGCCCCACGAGCCCCTCGAAGAGTTTTCCAGGGCACTCAAGGAAGTTCGTGCCAGTGTCAGACGGGCGGGCGGTATCTCCGAGAGGCAGATCGATGAGGCCATTCAGCGGGTCAGAGCCGAGCAGGCCGACGGTTGTGGTTGACACGCAGGTATGGGTCTCGGGCTTACTGAACCCGTCGGGAGCCGCGGCGAAGGTGATCGCGGCCTTCGAGAATGGTGCCTTCACCTTGGCCATCTCTCAGCCGATCTTCGATGAGTATGAGCGCGTGCTCCAGGTCTTCACCCCTCCGATAGAGTATGCGGCGGTCAGCCGGCTGCTGCTGGCGGTATTGGAAGCGGCGGTACTCGTGGCCCCGACGAGGGCGCTTCCCGTGTGCCGCGATCCCGGTGACGACAAGTTCGTTGAGTGCGCCGTTGTAGCCAGGGCACAGTTCTTGGTTACAAAGAACACGAGGCACTACCCCCGAGAGATCGAGGATACTCAGGTGGTAAGGATCAGCCGGTTCCTGTCGGCGATCGGCGTGTCGTGTGAAGGCAATGGGATCCCACGCGACGACGCAACTGCCGTCCGCTTCTCCATCCCTGTCGCTGCCAGCCGAACGCCTGGCCGAGTTCTGCCGCACCCACGGGCTGAAGCTGATGGTCCTCTTCGGCTCGCACGCGAAGGGGCAGGCCCCGCCGCGCAGCGACATTGACCTGGCCGTGCTGAGTGAGAGCGACCCCGCCGACGTGGACTACCGGGAAGAGGCGTGGGAAGACCTCCTGCGCCTCTTCGGGCGCGGCGATGTGGACCTGGCGTGGCTCCGCTACGCCCCGCCGCTGTTGGCCTACCAGGTCGCCACCACCGGCAAGGTGATCTACGAGGCGCGCCCGGCATCTGGCGCGACTTCGTGATCTACGCGCTCAAACGGTACTGGGACGCGGGGAAGTTCCGTGCCTGGCAGCGCGAGGCGCTGCACCGTTTCCTTCGGGAGCACGGCTATGGTCAATGAGGCGCCATCCAGCGCATGATTCCGAGCTACGTCGAGTGCCTGGCGCAGGTCGAGGGGTGGCTGGCGGCGCACCCTGGCGGTAGGACCCCACATCCTCACCCCTGAAGGTATCCCCGCCGCCCACGCGGAATAGAGAGCGTGGCCGGCGCCAGATCGCCGCCGGCCGTCCAGTGTGAAGGAGCACGCGCATGGTGATAGACAACATCCTCAAGCTGCTGGATTTCGATACCCCCACGGTGGCCAACGGCGTGGAGCTGCTCGAGATCCGAGACCCCTGCGTCGGCTACACCGGCCCCGATGTTCGCGCGCTGATGCCCGACATGGGACCCCGCGTCGGCATCGCCGTCACCGCCCGCATGGATACCACCACCGCCGGCACCGACCGGCCTGCCAGTCTCTTCGACGACTGGCTGCGCCTCATCCAGAAGGCCTACCGTGAGGTGGGCGGAGAGCGCCTGCCCGTCTTCGCCGTGATCGAGTCGGTGGGGCCGCGGCCGCGCACGACCGTGACCATCGGCGACGTCATGGGCACGCAGATGAAGCTGGCGGGCGCCGCCGCCTTCCTCACCAACGGCTCGATCCGCGACATCGAGGGGGTGCGCGGGGTGCCGCTGCCCACCTGGGCGGCGGGTCTCTCCCCGATGCACGGCCGCATCCGCTGGCTCGACATCAACAGCCCTGTCGTCATTGACGGCATGACGGTCTGCCCGGGGGACATCGTCCACGCCGACGTGAACGGCGCCATCGTCATCCCCCCGAGCGTTGCGGACCGGGCCTATGAGAAGGCGCTCGCCGTGCGCCAGCGCGAGGCCGAGACGTTCGCCCTCCTGAACCGTCCGGGAATGACGATCGAGGAGTACATGAAGATCCGGGGGGTGTAGACCGGCGCGTCGGAGTGCCTCACCACGGATACGCAGAAGGTGCAGAGCGGAGTCGGCTCCTCTTCCGCGTCCTGCTGCGTCTCCGTGGCGAGACCGGGTTGGCGCTGGCTGGAAGGACTGCTGTCGCTGTGTCGCTCATGCTCCAGGAGATACACCAGCAGCCGGAGGCGGTTCGGCGGACGCTGGAAGAGAACGCCGGCCGGGTGCGGGATCTGTGCGCGGAGGTCGCCCGGCGCGACGTGCGCCTGGTCACCATCGCCGGGCGCGGCACATCGGACAATGCGGCCGTTCTCGGGCGCTACCTCTTTGAGATCATCACCGGGATCCCGGTGAGCCTCTCGGCGGGGTCGGTGCTCACCATGTACGGTGCCTGGCCCCGGGTCGACTCGGCCCTGGCGATCGGGATCTCCCAGTCGGGCCAGGCGCAGGAGGTGGTAGAGGCGATCCAGCGCTCGCGCGAGATGGGGGCGCTGACCCTGGGCATCACCAACGACCCCGATTCCGAGCTGGCCCGGGCCGCCGAGCACGTCTTCCTGCTGCACGCCGGACCGGAGCGGAGCGTGGCCGCCACCAAGACGTACACTTGCACGCTGGCGGCGCTCTACAGCCTGGTCGCCGGCCTCCCCGCCGTCCACCCCCTCGGCGAGGGCCTGGTTGAGAAGCTGACCGCCATGCCCGATCAGATGGGCGACATGCTGGAGATGGCGCCCGAGATCGCCCGGGGGATGGAGCGCTATCGCTACATGGACGAGTGCGTGGTGGTCGCGCGCGGCCTCAACCTGGCGACGGCCTTCGAGACGGCCCTGAAGATGAGCGAGACCGGCTACATCGTGGCTCGCGGCTACTCCGCCGCCGACCTGATGCACGGCCCGATCGCCTCGGTCGAGCCCGGATCCGCCTGCTTCCTCGTCGCGCCTCCCGGCGCCGTCCTCCCCGGCCTGCGCGAAACCGCGCGCGCCCTGGGCGAGCGCCAGGCCGAGCAGGTCACCCTCAGTAGCGATCCAGAGCTCCTCGCCCTGGCAACCACGCCCCTGCGCGTGCCGTTCGCCGTCGAGGAGGTGGTCAGCCCCCTCGTCTATATCGTCGCCGGCCAGCTCATCGCCCATTCCCTCGCCCTGCTGCGACACCACGACCCGGATCACCCCCGAGGCCTTCAGAAGGTGACGCGCACGCGGTAAGGAGCGGCACCCGAGCAGGAAGGGAGCGGCAGGCGAGGCGCGCGACGAGTCCGGAGCGCCCTCTCCGGGCGCTCTACCCCCGCGGCTTTGGAGCGCTCTCCGCGGGGAACGTGGCCTTCACCTCCACCTCTTCTCCGACGACGGGGACGTTGTATACCTCGTATATGCACTTGGTGTCCTTGTGCATCCAGCGGGGGCGGAGGAGGTCGCGCACGCCGGGGGTGAGCGCGCGCGCGGCAGCGATGAGCACGCGCGCGTCCGCTTCATCGGGCCACCAGGACTGCCGGCGGCGGCCGGTCGTCATCACCATCGGGTAGGCTCGGTACGACGCGACCGTCCAGCCGTGCCGCTTCGCCTCCTCGCGCCGGCGCGGGCCCAGATCCTTGAGGGGCTCGAACGTCAGCGACACCGCCTCCTCTCTTATCGCCTGCTCTTCCGGGCTGGTGAAGCCGATGTCGGGCCGGCGGAGGCGCTGAAGCCCTGCCCACGACTCGTACAGCGCGAACCCAAACGTCTCGCCTCCCGCGCCCATGATCACGGCGTAGCGATGTGCCGGCTTCCAGGCGTGACACTCCAGAAGGATGGTGTCCGCATCACTCAGCCGCTTCCACGGCTTGGCTCGGTAGTAATCGGCGGCGGCGGCGAAGAGATCCGCCAGGACCGGCTCGGGGATATCAGTCATCTGGAGGTAGCCCTGGTTGTCCGGGTTCCCCATCTGCCCCTCAATGTCGCGGAAAATGATGTCGAGGAGCGGCAACGCCTCTACGGCCTCCACGGCGATGCCGAGCGGCTCGGCGACCGGGCGGATCGCTTCCGCCAGCTCGCGGCTGCCGACGCGCACCGCCGACGGCCTGCGGGGCGGGCCCGCGCCCGGGCCGGGCTGTGCCATCGCCTGCTGAAGGCTCTCGGCCATCGCCCGGGGAGGCGCGCCCGGCAGCGCGGTCTGCATGCCCACGACGACGGCGTGCGTCGCATCCGCCCACACGATCAGGTCCGGTGCCACCTCGGGCTCTCCCGGCTCCGCCAACACAACAGAGGACCGACGCCAATCGCCTTCCCACACCTCCGGTGCGTTCGTCTCCTGATCGGGCGTCTTCCCGGTACGCTTGCGAGCCATGGTCCGCTCCCTTCAGCCTGACAGCGACACCGCGGCAGATGGCGCTGCAAACCCTCCGTCCCCGCCATTCTGTCCCAGGGATCCGCGGGCGTCAAGTGGCACCGCAGAGATGAAGCTTCGAGGCGGGCAGGGAGCGGGAAGGGGTGAGGATGTGATCGGAGAGCGTGCGCCTTAGGCCAGCGGGAGGGGCAAGCCCTGGTGCTGCCCTCCTTGCCGCTGTCGCTCAGGCGGATCGGCGCAGCCCACCGGGCCGGTGAAGGAGGCGGGTGCCGGTCTCCGAGCCGATGATGGCAGTGGTGGCCAGATCGAGGAAGAGGCCGTGCCCCACGACGCCGGCGATCCCGTCGAGCGCGGCAGCCAGCGTCGCCGCATGGTCAATCGGACCGGTGTGGCACTCCAGGAGGTAGTTCCCGTTATCGGTGCGGTACGGCTCGGACGCCCGGCGGCGAATCACCGGCGCCATCCCGAGCTGCAGCACCCGGCGGGCCGTCGCCTCCCAGCCGAACGGGATCACCTCCACCGGGAGCGGCGAGCGCGATCCGAGCGCGCCCACCAACTTCCCCTCGTCGCCGACAACGACCACGCGGCTGGCGGCCTGCGCCACGATCTTCTCGCGCACCAGGGCACCGCCCATCCCCTTGATCAGGTCCAGGTGCGGATCGATCTCGTCCGCGCCGTCAATGACGAGATCGACCGCCGTCCAGGCGTCGGCCAGCGGGATCCCCTGCTCGCGCGCCAGCGCCTCCGTCGCCAGTGACGTCGGCACGCCGACGATCTTCAACCCCTGGCGGCAGCGCTCCCCCAGCTTCAGGAGAAAGAAGTAGACGGTGGACCCGGTGCCCAGGCCCACCACCATGTCATCGGCCACCAGCTCGGCGGCTCGCTCGCCGGCCTGGCGCTTGGCTTCGTCGGAGTTCGCCATCAGTCCCCCGTGCCGTGGCCGCGGCCGCGCAGAATGGCCACCAGCCGCGCCACGATCTCCTCGTCCAACTGGGTGCCGGCATTGGAGTGCAGCTCGTCAATCGCCTCCTCGTGCGATCGGGCGGCGCGCCACGGCACCCGCGCCGTCATCATCACGTAGGCATCTGCCGCCGCCACCACCCGCGACCCGACCGGGATCGCCTCCCCGCGCAGCCCCTCCGGGTAGCCCGCCCCGTTGACCCACTCGTGGTGCGATTGTACGATCGGCGCCGTGTCGCGCAGCGTCTCCACCGCGGCGACGTCGCGCGTGCCGCGGTGAACGTGCTCCTGGATGTGCCGGAACTCCTCCTCCGTGAGGGGACCCGGCTTGAGGAGGACATCAACGGAGAGACCGACGTTGCCCACATCGTGGAGGAGCGCCGCCCGCCGGATCGAGGAGACTTCGGCCTCGGGCAGCTCCATGGCGGCGGCCACCGCCTCCGCCAGCCTGGCAACCCGCTTGCTGTGCTCGTTCCGACGGAAGTGCAGCGCGCTGGGCGCCCGCCGCAACACCCGCATCACCGTCACCAAATGGGTCGTATCCGAACACTTCGCCGACACTGGCCGCCCTCCACCGCGCTCAGTCTACTCTTCATTATTGGACGGCGGCGCCGTTTTCTCCAGTGCCCCGAGCGGCTATGTGTTCCGCCTCAGCCAGTCCAGGGTCTCTTCAGCAGCCTGCGGGCTGGGGGCCCAGCAATCGTAGAACAGGAGGTTCGGCTTCAGCTCGCGGTGGAAGACCTTGATGCTCTGAGTGTTGCACGGGATCCAGACGGCAACTCGCCTCGACTGGATCTCCTTGAGGAGGTCCATCCACTCCGTGAAGGGCCTGTTGCGGGCCCCGTGGACCCACTGGATGCAGTCCAGGCCCGGAATGCCGCAGATGTCGTCCAGATGCACCAGGCACTCGGGGCCGTCGTAGTGGTAGACGCAGTGCCGGAGATAGGCGGCCTCTTCCTCCAACGCGGGGAGCGCCCAGCGGCGGAAGTGGCGCGGGCCGATGAGGGCGGCGAAGTCGCACTGGATCGTGTTGGTACGCACCGGGTGATAGGCATGTACCCAGCCGAGGGTACCCCCGTCACCCATGCCGGCGGCCTCGTAGATGCCCTCGTAGACCGGGCGGTAGAGAGCCCGCGCGCTGGACATCGCGCGGTCAATCGTCTCCGGCACGTCGGCCAGGTCCGTGCAGAGCCGCTGGCCGCCGCGCATCGCCAGGAGCAGGTCCATGTTGCTGTGGAGGTCAACGTGGGTGATGAGGAGATTGCCCCGGCAGGCCTCGCGCAGCGCCCGCAGGAAGCCGAGGAAGCGCTGCCACCAGGGATTTTCGGGGCCCAGCCGGAGGGGGAGCGCCCGCTCCCAGTCCTCGATGCAGGGTACGGCCCAACTGGTGTGGAGATCGTCTTCGGCGAAGCGCAGCTCCGCGCCGGTCCAGGCGGCCATCTGGTCGGGGCCGAAGCTGGGCACATAGGAGGGGATCGCCTCCCCGCCCCAATAGAGCGATTCCGCCGAGGCGAGGACCTGATCGATGACCGATCCGAAGTCCTCGCGCGCGCCGGCCATGTAGGCGGGCCCGGGGGTGCGCTGGCGCCCGTCTTTCGAGGCGCGGATGACGCAGCAGGGCCGGTCGATGATCTCGTGCTCCCAGAAGGCGAGCCAGCGCCGCTTCGCTTCCTCGAAGTCCGGCTTCAGTGCCAGCGGCGTGATCAGTGGCGATTCCAGCATCAGTGTGAGACCTCCTCGGGCCGCTCTCGCGCCCGGCGATACCGTCTCTCTCTTCGGCAGAGGGGCGGGTGTTGCCTGCCGGCGCGGGCGAGTCAGGAAGGCGCCTGGCACACGGGGCAGGAGAAGGTGCTGCGCCCGGCGATCACCTTCCGGGCGAGCGCGGCGCCGCAGCGGGGGCAGGGCTCGCCGCCGTGCCCGTAGATGGCGAAGGGGTTGGCGTCGCGCCGCTCGGCGATGTAGATGATCTCCGGTCCCGATTGCGCGCGGATCGCCCACTCCAGGTAGTCCGGGATGGCGGCGGCCAGGCGCTCGATCTCCTCGTCGGCGAGGGAGTCCGCCGGCCGCTCCGGGGCGATGCGGGCGCGGAAGAGGATCTCGCTGGCGCAGATGTTCCCCAACCCCCCGATGACGGTCTGGTCCATCAGCCAGGTTTTCACGGGGCGCCGGCTGCGGCGGGCGCGCTCGGCCAACTCGCGCGGCCCGAGGGGCTCCAGGTAGGCGTCGGGGCCCAGCTTCGCCAGCTCCGGCATCGCCGCTACCGCGGCCGTGGGCAGCAGCCAGGCCCGCCCGAAGCGGCGCATGTCGCGGAAGAGCACGCGCCTGCCATCAGTGAGCAGGAAGCGGAAGCGCACGTAGGCCGGCTCGCTCTCCCCGGCCGGCACCAGGACGAACTTGCCGGTCATGCGCAGGTGGGCCACCACCGTGTGCCCGCCCTCGAAGTCCATCAGGAGGTACTTCGCGCGCCGGGCCACCCCGAGGCACCGGCGCCCGCAGAGCGCCGCCTCCCACTCGGCGCCGGTGCCGGCCGCCAGCACCTTCTCATCCGGCGCCTCCACCCCGGCCACCACCTCGCCGACCATCCACTGCCGCAGATTGCGCGCGGCCACTTCCACTTCCGGCAACTCGGGCACGAGCTCCTTCCCTCCCTGCCTTGGAGCAGAGTAGCTACCTGTCGCACGCCCCCTGCTCCATCCAGCCGGTTCCACCCACGACCCGTCAGTTCCTGCCCCGCCGGCTTGACAGCACGCAGCGCACGTGCTGAGCACGATGGCGGACTGAAGGGGCAGAGCGCGCACCCCCGTGACGAAACGGGGCCGTGTAGGGGCGGACCGCGTGTCCGCCCAAGCGGTGCCGGGCGGACACGCGGTCCGCCCCTACACGGAAACCGCCCTTTCACTCCAGTGATCTGCTCAGACTCAGGGCATGAGGCAGCCTGATCCTGAG
>JACQGM010000376.1 GCA_016199585.1 Armatimonadota bacterium | reverse complement strand
CGGCGAGCCCGGAGCGGGCGCGGGCCGCCCCGAAGGCGGGGCCGGTGCGCCCGACCGCGGCGGCGAGCGACGGCGACCGGAAGGGGGTGCGCCCCGCGAGGCAGCCGGTCGGCGCGAAGGCGGCCCGGTCGAGATCGCCCCGGCGCCCGGCGGCGCGGAGCCTTCCGGACGCCGCTCGGGAGCGCCCCGTTGATCGGCACTCGGGTCGGGATGTGCGGAGTGCGGAGTGGGGGCCGCCCTGCGCACGTCGCGCTCCTGAAGAGAGAGCGGGTCCGCGAGCGCGACACGAGCCGCTGCACTCCGCACTCCGCGCTCCGGTCCCCGTTCCGTCCGGATAGGAGCCTGTCTGAGTAAGGCGTTTTTCGCCCGTTGCCATACGATATGTAGTGGCGCCTGCGTCCTTCCGACCCCACATGTGGGGCCAGATCGGGTTACTCAGACAGGCTCATAGGCAATCACCGATGAACATCGCACGCTTCGCCGTCTCACGCCCCGTTGCCGTTTCGATGCTGATCGCGGCATTGGTGACGCTCGGCGCCATCTGCCTCACGCGCCTGCCGGTGGACCTGCTGCCCAGCATCTCCTTCCCCACCATCTCGGTGGTGACGCAGTGGCCTAACGTGGCGCCCCAGGAGATCGAGGCGCAGGTGACCCGGCCCGTCGAGCGCGCCGTCGCCTCGGTCAACAACGTCTACGAGGTGAGCTCCTCGACGTGGGAAGGCACCTCGCAGGTGCGCGTGCGCTTCACCTGGGGCACCGACATCGGCCAGGCGGCAGTAGACGTCCTCCAGCAGGTCGAGCGCGCCAGCCGCGCCTTCCCCACCGACCCGACACTGCAGAACCCCACCGTCTTCAAGTTCGATCCGTCGCAGATGCCGATCCTGACGCTGGGCGTCTCCGGCGAAGACGACCCGGTGAAGCTGCGCACGCTGATGGATAACCACGTCGCCCCGCTGCTGGAGTCGGCGGACGGCGTAGCCTCGGTGAGCGTCGCCGGCGGCCTCCAGCGCGCCCTGATGGTGGAGGTGGACCCGGAGCGCCTGCGGGCCCGCAGCCTGGCCCTCGCCGACGTCTCGCGGCGCCTGGTGCAGGAGAACCTCAACCTCCCGGCCGGCATCGCCCGGGAGAGCGACACGGAGTACACCGTCCGCAGCCTCGGGTGGTTCACCAGCCCGGAGGAAGTGGCGCGCATCCCCGTTGGCGCGTTCGGCGGCCGGCTCGTCACTCTCAGCGAGGTCGCCACCGTCCGCGATGCCCACGCCGAGCAGCGCATCTACTCGCGGCTGGATGGGAAGCCGGCGGTCAGCATCACCGTGACCAAGCAGAGCGGCGCGAACACGATCGACACCGCGAGGTCGGTCTTCGAGCAGGTGGAACAGGCTCGGCGCCTCTACCCGCACCTCCAGTTCGGCGTCGTCTTCGATCAGGCGAAGTTCATCGAGCACTCGATCCGCGACGTGAAGAAGCACGCGATGATCGGCGGCCTGCTGGCGATCCTGATCCTCCTCTTCTTCCTCCGCAACGTGCGCAGCACGCTGGTGGTGGCGCTCTCCATTCCGATCTCACTCATCTCCACGTTCGCCCTCCTCTACCTCGGAGGGTTCTCGCTCAACGTCATGTCGCTCGGCGGCATGGCGCTGGCAACCGGCCTGATCGTGGACGACGCCGTGGTGGTGCTGGAGAACATCTTCCGGCACATCGAGCGCGACCGCAAGGACGCCACGGAGGCCGCGGTGAGCGGCACCACCGAGATCATGACGGCGGTGGTGGCCTCCACTTTCACCGTGATGATCGTCTTCCTGCCGCTCTTCCTGGTCCGGGGCCAGGCCGGGCAGATGTTCAGCCAGTTCGCCGTCGTCGTGGTCTTCGCAATGGCCGTCTCACTCGTCGCGGCGACCACGATCGTGCCGATGCTCGCCTCACGCTTGATCAGCGGCGAGGCGCACCACGAGAGCATGGTCAACGGCAACCAACGCGGCCCGCTGGACCGCCTCTTCGCTCTCTGCGGCGCCTGGTTCGATTCGCTGGATGCTTCCTACCGCGGCACCCTCCAGTGGGCGCTCCGGCACCGCTTCTGGGTGATCGCCATCGCCCTCGGCATCACCGGCTCCGCGTTCCTCCTGACGCCCTACATCGGCACCGAGATGATGCCGGAGACGGACAGCGGCGACCTGAACGTCAACGTGCGCATGCCGGTGGGCACGGCGGCGACGACGACCAACGCCGTGGTGCGGCAGATCGAAGCGATCCTGGCGGCCAACCCGAGCGTAGAGACCGCGCTCGCCACCGCCGGCGCCGGTGGCATGCGCGGCACCTCCGCCTCGGCGCGCGGGAACCAGGGCTCCGTCACCGTACACCTGAAGCCGGAGCGCAAAGCATCAACCATGCAGGTGATCGGCGAGTTGCGTCGGGAGATGGCGCGCATCCCGGGCGCCCGCGTCATGATCAGCTCATCGGACATCGTCTCGCGCGTCATCACCGGCGGCGCCCAGAACCTCGAGGTCGTCATCTTCGGCAGCGAGCTGGGCACTCTTGCCAGCCTGGCGCGCGACGCGATGGACCGCCTGCGCGAGATCCCCGGCTTCGAGAACCTCGACGTCAACTGGCAGGAGTCCACCCCGGAGATCCAATGGAAGGTGGACCGTGAGAAGGCGCTGTCGCTGGGCGTCACCTTCGCGGACATCGCCAACGCGATCAACACGGCCACCAACGGCACGGTCGCCAGTTACTACCAGGAGGAGGGCTTCCAGTACCCGATCATCGTGATCCTCCCGGAAGCGAAACGGAAGGCGGTGCGGGACCTGCTGAACCTGCCGGTCAGCCCCGCGTCCGGCGGGGGGCGGCACGTGCTCCTGCGCCAGGTGGCGCGGCCGGAGTTCGCCATGGGTCCGAGCGAGATCACGCGCGTGAACCGCCGCCGCTACATCTCGGTGCGCGGCACTCCCCAGGGCCGCTCTCCCAGCGAGGTGATGGCGGAGGTGGAGAAGGTCCTCTCCGAGATGCGCTTCCCCGAGAACTACTACTGGGAATGGGGGAGCGCGCAGAAGCGCCAGGCGCAAGAGTTCGCCGGCATGGGCCTGGCGATCATCCTGGCGATCCTGCTCATCTACATGCTGCTGGCCGCCGAGTTCGAGTCGTTCGTCCATCCCTTCACCGTCATGCTCTCCGTGCCGCTCTCGACCGTCGGGGTGGCGCTGGCGCTCTTCCTCTCCGGGCGTTCTTTCGGCCTGACGGCGTTCATCGGCCTGCTGATGCTCGTCGGCATCGTGGTGAAGAACGGCATCCTGCTGGTGGACTACACCAACTTGCTGCGCGCCCGCGGCCTCTCGCGCAACGAGGCGGTGCTGCGCGCCGGGCCCACCCGCCTGCGCCCGATCCTGATGACCAGCTCGGCTTCGGTCCTCGGCATGCTCCCGATGGCTATCGCGATGGGCGAGGGCACCGAGATGCAAGCGCCGATGGCCACCGCCGTCATCGGCGGCCTGATCACATCCACGTTCCTCACGCTGCTCGTCGTGCCCACCGTCTACACCCTGCTCGATGACGTGGCCGGCTTCCTGCGCCGGAGGCGGCAGAAGGCGGGCGGCAGCCAGCCGCAAGTGGGAGGTACCCCGGCGGATGGCGACGGGAAGGACTCCCTCGCGTTGCCCCTGGATATCGAGACCAGGACCACGACCGCCGGACGCGACCGGTGACCACCTGAACCTATGGAAGAACAGCGCCTGATGATCACCCATCCCTCTCGGCGGAAGATCCTTCTGCTGGCCGCTCTCTGCCTGAGCGCCGCTCCGTCGGCCGCCCGGGAGACGCCGCCCGAATCGTACCGCTCCCGGGAATCGCCGTTGCCGCCGCCCATCGAGATCCCTGCGCCCGCGAGCCGGCCCGCGGATCTGCCGGACCGGCCGCTGACCGCGGGTGAAGCGGTGGAGATCGCCCTCCGCCACCATGCCAACGTCGCCGCCGCCCGGGCGGGCGTGGCCGGCGCCGAGGCGCGGCTCCGCCAGGCAGAAGCGCCCCTGAAGATCACCGTGGGTACTTCGGCGGGGCACACGCACGCCGAGCGTGTCATCACGGAGGGCGGCTCCGGCGGCGGCCTCGGCACGTCCATCGGGGGTAGCACGGTGAGCGCCTCTGGTTCCCAGGCTTCTGCCACCATCCGCAGGCTTCTGTTCGACTCCCGTCACACGCGCGACCTGGTGCGCCAGGCGGAGGCCACCGAGCGCGGCGCCGCGGAGAACGTGACGCGCGCCGAGTACGACCTGGCCCTCCTGGTGAAGCTGGCGTACTACACCTACCTGCAGAATACACGCCTCGTCGCCGTGCAGGAGTCGAACCTGCGCAACCGGCAAGAGCAGTCGGGGCAGGCGGAGGCGCGCCTGAAGGAAGGGGTCGGCATCCCGCTCGACGTGGTGCGCGGCAAGACGGCGATCGCAGACGCGACGCTGAACCTGACCGTGGCGCGGAACAACGCCGCAAATGCGCGCGTGAGCCTGGCGCTGCTGATGGGGATCGATCCCCGCACGCCGATCGCCGTGGGCGAGGGCGGCGAGCCGGAGATCGCGGCCGACGACCTGGATAAGCTGGTGGAGACCGCCCTGGGGCAGCGCCCGGAGGTGAGCCAGGCCCGGCGCTCCGTGGAAGCCGCGCAGCACGGCCTCAACGCGGCGAAGAGCACCAACGCCCCGAACGTCTCCGCCACCCTCGGTCTCTCCTCGCGCAGCGCCGACTTCCCGCCGGTGAGCACCACCGCCAGCCTCGGCGCGGTGGTGACGTGGACCCCCTTCGACGGCGGAGTGGCGCAGGCGCGGCGGGCCGAGGCGCAGGCGAGCATCGAGGCGACCGAGGCGCAGCTCACCAACGCCCGCCAGGCGGTGGTCGCCGGCGTGACGCAAGCCTACCTCAACCTCCACACCGCGGAGCAGCGGGTGACCACGGCGGAGGCGGGCATCGCCAACGCCGAGGAGAGCCTCCGTCTCGCCCGCGGCCGCTACGACGCCGGCTTCGGCACCTTCCTCGACGTTCTCGACGCCCAGGCCTCCCTGGTGACGGCGCGCACCAGCCACGTCAACGCGCAGGCCGCCGTCGCCCAGGCGCGCGCGTCACTGGCGCATGCGCTGGGGATGCCGGTGCGGTGAGGGGTGTGGGAGTGGGGGGGTGTGGGAGTGGGGGGTCCGCACGGAGAACATGTCGTTGGGGGGCGCCGGGACGCCACAACAGCCGGGCGCCGACATCCGGTAGCTATCCGAACTGCGGTGACCAGGCGGCTGGATCCCGATGTTGACACCTGCTGAAGCAACGTGGTACACTCCCAGGCGGAGCTGCCTGCATCGGGCCGGCACAATCGGAGGTGACGTGGTGAGCGTTCGAGAGGAGATCATGCGCTTGGTCGAGGAGTTGCCCGAGGGTGACCTTGCGACGATCAGGAGACTGCTGCGCGGGATACGGCTCCTCGACGAGGCACAGACGGATCGCCTGCCGCCATCGGCGGAAGCACGGCGTGCCAAGGCACGCGAGGTCTACGGGAAGTACGCCCACACGCACACCAGTGTGGCTGCCTTTCTCGCTCGCAAACGCGAAGAGGTGGAGCTCGAGGAGGAGCGATACCGGCGCCGGCACCCGGAGCAGACATGAGTGACCCAAGGCCGAAGCCGTACGTGGCCGACGCTGGAGCACTGATCGCGTATCTGCGGCAGGAGGCGGGCGGCGGGACTGTCCTCGCCCTCCTCGAGTCAGACGGCGTCGATGTCTATGCCCACGGCGCCAACCTGGCGGAGGTCTTCTACGACTTTCGGCGATCCGATGGTGAAGCCGAGGCGCAGAGGGTCATGCGTGATCTTGAGGCGGTCGGCATCGCTTTTCGTGAGGACTTCGGCCGCCTCTTCTGGGAGGACGCGGCCCGCATCAAGGCCGACTATCGGCGCGTCTCCCTCGCCGATTGCTTCGGTCTGGCTCTGGCCCGTTCCGCTGGAGGCGTGTTCCTCAGCACCGATCACCACGAGCTCGAGGCCATCCATGCGGCCGGCGTGTGCACCGTGGAGTTCATCCGTTGAGGGTCGAGGCACGCCCATGTGCCCTCACGGCCGATGGATCCATCCCCGCATCCGAGCCAACCACGAAGCGCGCGTACGGGGCAGCCCGAACTCGCCCTCGAGGGAGCACTCAGCCGGCACCTGTCGCGACAACCACCGCGGCTGACGCGCGAGCCGCACTGCCGTCCGCTCTGGATCGATGCCGACAGACCGTACGAGCCCGGTGATGGCTTCCCGTGGGTGGCGCGCCACCCAGACCACGTCGGCACCTTCCTCCGTTCTCACCAGGACGACGTCAACAGGGCCTGCGCACTCGGAGGCGAAGGCTTGCACAGCCGTGCGGCGCTTTGCCTCGTCCAGTAGGTCCGGGATCGCGGCCTCTTGGGCACCAATCGTGATGATGTGCCGATCAATGCCCCCTATGGGCCGGTCGGCGTAGTCCTCGATGAAGAGGGACTGGTTGCCTGCCGTGAGGACTGTCCACTCCCTGTCCCTCGAGGGAACAACCATCCGCCGGCGACGCCGCCGTTGCGGTGGGGCTGAACTGCACCAACACCAGCCGAGACCACTCCGCAACAACTGCTGCACCAGGTCTGTCAGAGGCATGTAGAGCCCGAACACTCGGCTAACGTACCGGACGGGACCGCCGTCGCGAACGGTCCCGGCCCAGTGCGCGGTCGTCGGGTCGAAAACATACCTGGGACGGTACTGCACGAGGGACAGCAGTTCACGATCGGGGAGCGCATCCACCCCGGGCCGAAGCAGCCCCACGGCGACGGCCCCGAGATGGGAGAATAGGCTTTCCGACGAGCCGATGGCGCCATGCGCGGCCCAGGCGAAGCAGAGCGCGCCGGGACCGAGCTCGCGCAGGTCGCTGGCGCCCAGCGCTCCCTTCACCACCGCCTGCGCATGCGGTTCGATCAGCCCGACCCGGACGTCGTCGTGGCCGTAGACAAGGGACCAGGGCACCCCCCGCCCCTCGGCGTCGGACACCGCTGCCCTGATGCAGAGGGGACCCGTGTCACGCGGTGAGAACTCGCGCCCAAGGAGAGCGTAGATCGTCCGCGGCTCGCGGATGGCCTTGTACTCAATCGCGGAACGCCGTTCCTCGCGGAGGACCGGCCGTGCGGGATCGAGCGTGCGCTCTACCGCACCGATTCCCTCGTATCCGACATCCGGCAGTTCGCCGAACCAGATGCGAGCTCGCGTCCCATCGGAGCCTACCGTTCGGAGCATGAGCGTTGCCCCCGGCCCGGCAGCATCTCAGGGCGTCCGATCTGGGCGCCCGCGTCGAACGCCCGATCACCAGCACCAACGCCGACATCGCAGGCGGCAGTGCCCCATGCGCTCAGCACCATCGGTGTGCGCCCGGCGCGATCACCGCTCCACCCGGATCACGCTGCACACCTCGCGGACGACGGGGAGGCGGGCGATGCCGGCGAGGGCACGACGGAAGTTCGCCTCCGGGGCGGGGTGCGTGACCCAGACGATCTCGGCGGCGTCGCCCCGGGCGCCCTTCTGCACCACCGAATCGATGCTCACCTGGTTCTCGCCCAGGATCCCGGCGATGGCGGCGATGACGCCCGGGCGGTCGGCCACCAGCATCCGCACGTAGCACTCGGTGCGCACCTCGGTGATGTCGCGCGCGGGCCGGCCCTCCGCGCAGACGCACGGCACGCGGCCAGTGGCGTTGAAGCGGATGTTCCGGGCCACGTCGATCAGATCCCCCACCACGGCGCTTCCCGTGGGGAGAGCGCCGGCGCCTCGGCCGAAGAACATCACGTCGCCGACGGCGTCGCCGTGGAGGAGCACGGCGTTGAAGACCTCGTTGACCGAGGCGAGGGGGTGCGTCCGGGGCACCAGCGCGGGGTGGACGCGCACGTCGAGCGCCTGGCCGTCGTCGCGGGCGATGGCGACGAGCTTGATGACGAACCCCAGCTCGCGGGCGTAGGCGATGTCGCGCGGGGAGATGCGGGTGATCCCCTCGTGGAAGACGCGCTCCACGTCCACGCGCGCCTGGAAGGCGATGGCCGCCAGGATGGCGATCTTGAAGGCGGCATCGTGCCCCTCCACGTCGTAGGTGGGATCCGCCTCGGCATAGCCCAGGGCCTGCGCCTCCGCCAGCGCCTCCGCGAACGCCTTCCCTTCGGTGGACATGCGCGTGAGG
>JACQGM010000034.1 GCA_016199585.1 Armatimonadota bacterium | reverse complement strand
GTCCACCGTCACCCGGCAGCCGCCGCACATCCCGGTGCCATCCACCATCACCGGGTTGAGGCTGACCACCGTCGGCACGGCGTAGCGACGGGTGAGATCGCAGACGGCGCGCATCATCGGCAGCGGCCCGGCGGCGATCACCTGCGCGACGTTGCCCTCCTTCAACAGGCGCTCCAACGGCTGCGTCACCAGGCCGTGCTCTCCGTACGACCCGTCGTCCGTCGTCACCCACAGGCGCTCGGCCACCTCGCGGAACTCCTCTTCGAGGACCATCAAGTCCTTGGAGCGCGCCCCGAGGACCACTTCCACCTGGTTGTCGGCCGCGGCGGCGGCCGCGGCGATCGGGAGCATCACGGCCGCTCCCACGCCCCCGGCCACGATGACGACGCGGCCCCAACGCTCGATGTGCGTCGGCCGGCCCAGGGGACCCACCAGGTCCTGCAGGTACTCGCCGGACTCCAGGGCGCACAGGTCGCTGGTCGTCTTGCCCACCTGCTGCACCACCAGGGTGATGGTGCCGGCGGCCGGGTCGGCGCCGGCGATGGTGAGCGGAATGCGCTCGCCGGACGCGCTCACGCGAAGGATGACGAATTGCCCGGCCCGGCACTTGCGGGCCGTGAGCGGCGCCTCGATCTCGAACCGGGCGACCTGCGGCGCCAACCATTCCTTGGAGACAATGCGGTTCACAGCGGATTCTCCTCCGTCCCCTCTCGGGTACCGTACTATAGCCGTTCCCTCCGGGGTTTGTCAACCACCCGCGGCTGTCGCCGGCCGGGCGCTCCCCGAGCGCCCCCGGTGGGTGCGCGAACCCGCCCCCGCGCGCGTGAGGAGCAGGAGCGCGGTGCCGTCGTGGCGGCGGTCGAGGCAGGCCGGCAGGCGTCAAAATAGTGACGGGGCGCCAGGAATGGCGCCCCGTGGTGCCCTCGATAGGAATTGAACCTACGCCTCAGGTTCCGGAGACCTGCGCTCTATCCACTGAGCTACGAGGGCGCGGCCGCGGATCGGAGGGATCCGTCTCCAACGCCCATATTATAACACAGGAGCGTCCGAATGGCAAGAGCCTCCGGCGAACTCGCCGTCGGTTCGGGTGCGGCGCGGCGGCAGTGTTCGTCCGTCCGCGTGAGACCGCCCGGGCGCAGGCATCATGCCCCGGTGCCCGCCGCAGGAGATGGGGGCGCCGCGCCGAAGGAATCCCACGGCAGCCCGGCGCCGGTGGTCGGGGACGCGCGGAGACCGGCCGGGTATTCGGCAGCCGAAGTGGAGTGCGAGATGATCACCCTGTGCAACAGTCGGATACGGATCGGCTTCGATGAATGGGGCCGGTTGGCGGCTCTCTCCGATGCCGCCGGGACGGTTGCGGTTCCCATCGAAGCCCCGGCGCTCACCGAGGTCTTCACCCTCGAGCTGCGCAGCCGGGACGGAGTGGTGACGCGCGTTTCCCCCCAGGCGCCGCCGCTCGTGCAGCAGACTGAAGAGGCGGACGGCCAGGCGCTCACATGGACCTGGCGGCTCTCGGGGGATTGGGGCGCGCTGGACGCGCGAGCCCGGGTGGTGCTTCCCCCGGACTCTCCCGTGAGCCTCTGGACGCTGGCAGTGGAGAACCACGCCGACCAGGCGATCTGGCAGGTCACGTATCCGCGCGTCAGCGGCCTGGCGGCCTTCCCGGAGGGAGATGGACCGGATTGGCTGGCGGCGCCCTTCCACATGGGCGAGAAGACCCCTGCGCCGGTGCGCTTCGTGAACCACCATGTGAAGCGCGTCGGCACCTGGGCGCGCAGCCAGGACGGCTGCTTCGATGACGAGGGAGGGCCGGGAGACATCGCCTACACCTACCCCGGCATGTGGGGGATGCAGTACCTGGCCTACGGGCACCCCGCCGGCGGCGGCATCTACTTCGCGGCGCACGATCCGCAGAGCCTCTACAAGCGCTTCGGGATGTATGCGGACGGGGGTGATGGCCGCCACGCCGCCCTGATGCTGCGCCAGTACCCGGAGGATCGCGCCGCCGCCGGCGCGAGCTTCGCCTCCTTCTACCCGGCCGCCGTCGGCGTCTACGCCGGGGAGTGGTGGGAGGCTTCCGCCATCTACCGGGAGTGGGCGCTTCAGCAAGAGTGGTGCCGCCGGGGTCCCACCCGGGAGCGGGAGGACATCCCCACCTGGGCGAAGGAGGCGGATCTCTGGTACTGGAACTGGCAGACCGCCAACTCGGGCCACCCGCGGCGCCACGTCCCGGCCATCGAGTACCTGAAGGAGCGGTTCGGCTGCGAGATCGCCTTCCACTGGTACGGGAGCAATGGCGAGGTCTTCAACGGCGGCTGGCGCTCCCCCGAGGAATACCCCGCCGACCGCGATATCCGCGAGACGCTGGTGGCGGCGATGCGCCGGCTGCACGCAGGGGGCATTCGCGCCATCCCCTACGTCAACGCCCGCCTCTGGTGCCCCGACACCCACGCCTTCCGGGAAGCCGACGGCATGAGCTGGGTGGTGGCCGATGAGCACGGGAAGCCGCACGCGGACGAATGGGCGCACATCGGCCTGACCACGTGCCCGACAGCGCCCCCCTTCCAGGAGGTGATCCGCCGGGTCACCAATCAGATGATCGACGGGTGCGAGATGGATGGGGCCTACCTCGACCAGATCACCGCCTGCTACGCCCTGCCCTGCTTCCAACCGAGCCACGATCACGCGCCTGGCGGCCACGACCACTGGTGCCGCGGCTACCGGCAGATGCTCGAGAAAGTGCGCGCCGACATCAAGCAGCGGTCGGTGGACAACGTCATCACCTCCGAGTCCGTGATCGAGTGCTATCTCGACCTGCTGGACCTGGACCTCTCCCGCGAGATCTCCGGGCTGAGGAGCCGGATCGGCTGCCCCGGCTCCCTGCCGATCCCGATGTTCCACAGCGTCTACCACGACTACCACCTGACCTACGGCACCGTGCAAACGTTCCAGGAGCGGAACCCCGACCTCTTCCGCTACGGGGAGGCGCTCTGCCTGGTCGGCGGCGGCCAACTCGGGGTGAGCGGCTTCTTCACCGGCGACGAGCGGAAGCCGCAGGCGCAGCCCTACCTGGAGTACATGGAGATGCTGAGCAAGGCGCACGTCGCGGCTCGGGCGTGGCTCAATCTCGGCGTCTGGAAGCCCCCCGCGGCCGTGGCGTGCGAGTGTGTCGCGATCGCCGCCATGCCCGACCTCCCGCCGACGCAGGGGATCCCGGCGGTCCTGAGCGGCTGCTTCCTCCTCGACGGCGAGGTGTGCGTCGTGCTGGTGAACCACACCCAACGGCCGCAGCAGGCGGTCGTCACGCTGCCGCCGGCGGGCCACGGGATGGCGGCCGGCGCGTTCTCGGTCCGCCGCACCCATCCGGGGCCGGAGACCGACCTGGGGCGCACCGGACCGGACGGCGATGCGCGCGCCTTCACCTTCGACCCGGCCTCGGCGCAGATCCTGGTGCTCAGGCCGGTGGCATGAGGTACCCCGCCCGGAAGGAGGAAAGCCGGTCCCGGCGCCGGACCCGACCGGGAGCGCGATGGAAGACACGCTGAACGCGGAGGCGATCCGCCGGGGCCTGGGCACCGATTGGCTGGGCCGGCGCATCGAGGTGAAGGCTCAGACCGGCTCGACGAACGACGATGGCGTTGCCCTGGCGCGGGCGGGCAAGCCGGCGGGCACCGTGGTGGTGGCCGACCACCAGACGGCGGGCCGGGGCCGCCGCGGCCGAAGCTGGCTGGCGCCTCCCGGCACGGCGCTCCTCCTCTCCGTGGTGCTGCGCCCGGACCTCCCCGCCCGGGCAGCGGGGAGGTTGGGCCTGGCGGCGGCACTCTCCGCAGCGGACGCCATTCGGGGCGCGTGCGGCCTGGCGCCGGTGGTGAAGTATCCGAACGATGTGCTGCTGGAGGGCCGGAAGGTGTGCGGAGTGCTCACCGAGGCACATCTCTCGGGGGGCCGGGTGGCGTGGGCGGTGATCGGCATCGGGATCAACGTGCGCCGCGAGTCGGTGCCGCCGGAGCTGGCGGCGCACGCCACCAGCCTGGAGGCGCACGCAGCGCCGCCGGCCCGGAACAACCTCGCCCGCGCGCTCCTGGCGAGCCTGGAGACCTATCTGGTTCGCGCCGCGGACGACCCCGAGGCGCTGGCCGCCGAGTGGCGCGACCTCGACACCGTCCGCGGCCGCCAGGTCTCGGTGGCCTTTGGCGCCACGCGCCTGGAGGGCTTCGCCGCCGACGTGGATGAGGACGGACGGCTCCTGCTGCGGCTCCCCGATGGCCGCGAGGAGCGGCTCTCGCCGGAGGATGTCAGCTTTCGAGGTTTTTCTTAGACAAACATGAACCGAGACCGTTCCCTTGTCTCCGCGAAGGCCGGGGGCGCGCTCCTTGGCGCGGGCGCGCTCCTCGCCGGGCTCGGACGCTGGAGTCGCCGCCTCGTGGATCGGCGAGAGGCCGAGTTCCCGCCAGCGGGGCGGTTCCTGGCGGCCGGCGAGGCCCGCCTGCACTACGCCGAAGAGGGTGCCGGGCCCCCGGTCGTGTTCGTACACGGCATCGCCGGCACGCTGCACGACTTCTCGCTGGTGATGCCGCTGGTGGCGCGAGAGCGCCGCGCCCTGGCCTTCGACCGCCCGGGGCACGGCTACAGCACGCGGCCAGGAGGGGAGCCGGCCACGGCCGAGGTGCAGGCGCGTTGGCTGCGCGCGGCGTTGGCAGCGCAGGGAGTCGCGCGGCCGGTGGTGGTGGGGCACTCCTGGGGCGGCGCCCTGGCGTTGAGCTACACGCTGCAGTTCCCGGAGGAAGTCGCCGGGTTGGTCCTGGTGGCGAGCGTGGCCTACCCGCTGAGAGGGTATGGCCCCCTCCTGGCGCTCGCGCGCCTCCTCTGCGCCCCCGTTGCGGGCAACGTGCTCCTGAGCACCCTCGCGGCGCCCCTGGGGCCCGTGGCTGCGGGCCGGCTGCTGGAGGCAGCCTTCTCCCCCGACGCGGTGCTCCCCGGCGTCGCCCCCCGGGCCGCGGCGCTCTGGACGCGACCGGCGGCGGCGCGGGCCGCCGCCGAGGATGGGATCACCCTCGCCCGCAGCCTGCGCGCGATGCGCCCCCGCTACCCGACGATTCGCGTCCCGGTCCACATCGTCGTCGGCGAAGAAGACCGTATCGTCAACCCGGCGGAACACTCGTACCCGCTGCGCCACGCCATCGGCCACTCGCGGCTGACCCGGCTGGCGCGCGCCGGCCACGCGATCCCGTGGACGCACCCGGAGGTGGTTGCGGAAGCGATCCGCAGCCTTGCTCAGGATTCTCCGGCGGGCAACCGCCGCTGACCGCCGGCGGCATGAACGCACCGGTCTCGGGCGACTGCGCCCAACCGCTTCTCGAACGGGAGAGCGCCCGGCGTCCGCGAGGGCGCTTGACGGCCCTCCTCTGTGTCGGCCCGCGCTTGACGGACGCCCGCGCAGATGGTAGGATGCCGGACAGCCAACCCGGCCGAGGGCGGCAGGAGGGATCCGCACCCCCGGGGAGGCTTTCGACCGCGGGCGCTTGCCCGGCGGGAGCTGCCGTGATTCGTCAGGGGCGCCTTTCGGGCAGCGAAGAAGCGGCACTGGCGCGAAGCGGTGGCGTTCCGCCGCAGCCGGGGAGGAGACTACGGGAGCAGGACACACGGGAATGAACTCGAACGCACGTGAGACGGTTCGGGGGAAGGTGAAGACGATGAAGGTGAAGACGATTCGGTGGGCGTTCGCCGGAGTGGGGGGACGCGGCAGAGGCTTGATGCGGACCACGCTCGGCATGGGCGGCGTCGAGGCGCGCGCGGTCTACGATCCCAACCCGGACAACCTCCTGCGCGCCCTGGATGTCGCCGAGGAGGCGCTGGGCAAACGGCCGGAAGGCTATTCGGCGGGGCCGGACGCCTATGAGCGGCTGCTCGCCCGCGATGACGTGGACGCGGTGCTCATCGCCTCGCCGGTGCCGCTCCACGCGCCGATGGCCACCGCGGCGCTCCGCGCCGGCAAGCACGTGCTCAGCGAGGTGGGAGCCGCCGTCACCATCGAGCAGTGCTGGGACCTCGTCCACGCGGCGGAGGAGAGCCAGCGAATCTACATGCTCGCCGAGAACGCCTGCTACATCCGCAACAATCTGGTGATTCTGGAGATGGTCCGGAAAGGTGTCTTCGGCGATCTCACTTATGCCGAGGGCGGGTACGTGCACGACCTCCGCAGCGGGCTCTTCCGGGCCGACGGCAGTCTGACCTGGCGGGGTGAGCTGGCGCAGAACGCGGGCAACTGGTATCCCACTCACCCGATGGGGCCGGTGTCGCAGTGGCTCGGCGTCAACCGCGGCGACCGGCTCGTCTCGCTGGTGTCGTTGAGCAGTCGGGAGGCAGGGGCGAGCCACCTCGCCCGCCAGAAGCTGGGCGTGGAAAAGGCCGCCGGACTCGGGTTCGCCAACGACAGTAACAACACCCTGATCCGAACGGCAAAGGGGGCGTTGATAGACCTGCGCTTCGATGTGTCCTCCGCGCGTCCGTGTCTAAGCACCATGCACCTGACCCTTCAGGGCACTACCGCCTCCTACGATAGCCGCGATGCCAACTCGAAGATATGGATCGAGGGGCGAACCGAAGGCCACACCTGGGAGCCGCTCTCGGAGTACGCCGAGGAGTTCGAGCCAGCCCTGTGGCGGAAGTGGGGAGAAGAGGCGAAGAAGACCGGGCATGGCGGGGCGGACTTCTTCAGCATCTCCGAGTTCCTCGACGTGGTGCGGACCGGGCGCCCCTCCCCCATCGATGCGGTCGATGCCGCCACGTGGAGTTGTATCACGCCGCTCTCGGCGGCTTCGGCAGCGGCGGGCGGCCAGCCCCGGGAGATCCCGGACTTCACTCAGGGTAGTTGGAACAAGCGGCGCGATTGACGAGGGATGCCGGTCCGACGAACAGTGCCGGCTGCCGGTATCGTCGCCTCTCTGGGCGAGCGGCCGGACAGGCCATCGCTGCGGCTCAAGACCCCGGGAGAGCTTCGGGGAGGAGATGCGATGCGAGACGCCCACGAGCAGCAGCAGGTGCTTCTTACCGGAGGGGGTGGGCTGCTGGGCCGCGCGCTGGCGCCCCTCCTGCGGGAGCGCCATGCCGTCACCCACTTCGATCTGGCGGATCCGGGGGACGGCCTGCCCTGGATCCGGGGCAGCGTGCGCGACCCCGGAGCGGTGGCGGCCGCCTGCGAGGGGATGGACGTGGTGGTACACGTCGCGGCGCTGCACGGGCGCGCCTGGGAGGAGGCCGGCGACGATGCCGGCTTCCAGACCAATGTGCTGGGCACGCACAACGTCCTCCAGGGCGCGCGGAAAGGCGGGGCGTGGCGCGTGGTCTTCACCTCCTCCATCTGGGCGACCGGTCACGCGCCGGAGCCCGCGCCCTATCTGCCGATCGACGAGGCGCTGCCGCGCGAGCCGGCGGAGCTCTACGGCCTGACCAAGAAGCTGGGGGAGGCGTTGTGCCGATACGCGAGCCGGAGCGGCGGGTTGAGCACCCTCTGCCTCCGGCCGGGAGGCATCCTGCCGGCGGACGCGCCCCCCGAGCGCCGGTTCGGGCTCTTGTTCGGCGCGGTGGACGTGCGCGATGTCGCTCAGGCGCACCTCCTGGCCGTCGAGGCCCCCCGCGAGCTGACACACGACACCTTCATCATCACCGCGGAGAGCCCACTTTGTCGCGTGGACCCGGCGCGCTTCCTCGGCAACCGGGCGGAGGCGCTCGAGGAGCTGCTCCCGGGCATCCGCCGCTGGTTGGCGGAGCGGAGGATCGGCGCCGAGGGCTTTGCCGAGTGGTACACCATCGCCAGGGCGAGGCGCGTGCTGGGGCATGCGCCGCAGCACGCCTTCCGGGTCCCCGGCGGGCGAGAGGAGTGAGAGAGGATGCGACTCCAGGGGAAGAAGGCACTGGTCACCGGAGCGAGCCGGGGGATCGGGAAGGCGATCGCCCTGGCCTATGCCTCCGAGGGCGCGGACGTGGCGATCACCGCGCGGCGCGCGGACGCCCTGGCGGAGACGGCCGCGGCCATCCGCGAGCGGGGGAGAACGGCCTACCCGGTGGCCTGGGACCTCACCGACGTGGCCCGGGCCGGCGCGCGCCTGGCGGAGGTGAAGGCGGCTCTCGGAGGCCTGGACATCCTGGTGAACAACGCCGGGGTGCTGAGGCTGCCGGCGGATCACCCCGCCCCGACGCCCGAGGCGGAGTGGGACTACGTGATGGACACGAACCTGAAGGCGCTCTTCTTCATCTGCCGGGCGGCGGCGGAGATCATGACGGCGCAGAAGGGGGGCGTCATCATCAACCTCGCATCCGACGCCGGCCTGCGAGCCGCGCCGCACCCCTACGGCATCTCGAAGTGGGGCGTGATCGGCCTCACCAAGGGGCTGGCGCGACAACTCGTCGGGCACGGGGTGCGCGTGAACGCGATCGCGCCCGGCCCCGTCGCCACCGAGATGATGGGCTGGCACCCCGGCAAGCCGCTCGACGCGCCGACTCTGCCGCTCGGCCGCTACTCGCTGCCGGAGGAGATCGCGGGCGTGGCCCTCTTCCTCGCCTCCGAGGACGCCGCCGCGGTCATCGGGCAGACGCTCGTCGTCAACAGCGCCAACACGTAGGCTGCGCCTGGGACCTACCGGCCCATCCGCTTCTCCAGCTCTCCCTGCGCGAGCACCAGCAGCGTGGGCCGGCCATGGGCGCAGGTGTAGGGCGCCGGGCTCTCGCGCAGGTCCTGCACCAGGCGGCGCATCTCCTCGGGGGCCAGGGCGTCGCCGGATCGGGTTACCGAGTGGCAGGCGACCAGGGCGCAGACCTCGGCCCTGGCATCCTCCAGACGTCCGGTGCGGTCCTTCTCGCGCAGATCGTCGAGCACGTCCTGGAGCACCCGGGCGTAGTTCCTCCCCACGAGGACCATCGGCACGCTGCGGAGCACGTAGGCATCGCGCCCGAACGGCTCGATCTCGAAGCCGAGATCCGCCAGGGGCTCGCGGTACTGCTCCAGGAGCAGCGCATCCGAGTGCGAGAGGCTGAGCGTCAGCGGCAGCAGGAGCTGCTGGGGAGCGATGTCGTCCTCATCGCGGCGGAGAAGGGCATCATAGAGGATGCGCTCGTGGGCGGCGTGCTGGTCAATGATGTAGATCGCCCCCGGACCCTCGCAGACGATGTAGGTATCCAGGACTCGGGCGACGGGGTTCAGCTCGGGGAGGACGGCGGTGTCTGGAGACGCGAGTGTGGGGGTGTGGGGGT
>JACQGM010000377.1 GCA_016199585.1 Armatimonadota bacterium | reverse complement strand
GGACGCCCGGCCAGCGGCCCGGAGCACCCGGTTTCATACCGGGTGGCACCAACCCACGCCTTATGTTAACGCCTATGGGGGCCGGGGGGTTGGGTTGCCAGCATCCGGCTCTCACCGGCGGCCAGTGTCACGCCCGCCCACTCCGCGGCGCCCGCCGCGCGCACTTCCAGCGATACCGGCGTCTCCCCCGCATTGTAGAGGCGCACGACCATCGTCTCCGGCTCCGGGCGGGCCACCAGGGAGAGCACCTCCGGGGGGATGGCGCGCTGGCCGTCGGGGGTGCGGACCTCCAACGACGCGGTGACGGCGCCGAGCACCTCGTGGGTGCCGAGGCAGAGGGGGCCGTAGCACCCGGTCACGGCGCCGATGCCCCAGTTGCGCCCGTGCCCCTGCGCCACCGAGCAGACGGCGCCGCCCATGTCGGAGTGCTCGCGGCCGCCGCGCAGCACCCGTCGAGCCAACGCCAGCCGCGCCGCCGCCGTCCGCAGCGCCCGGCGCGCGTACTCCGCCCGGCCCGTCAACTGGTAAGCCAGGGACAGCGCGGCCGTCGAGGGCTCGCGCGTGGGCCGCACCATCCCCTCTTCGCCTCCCCAGTAGCCCCAGAAGAGCATGTCCTGCCGCCGCCCGACGCCGGGGTGGACGCGCCGGATCCGCTCGGGCGCCGTCAGCGCCAACTCGCCCTCATCCGCCGGTGGGCAGGCATCCACGGCGGCGCGCAGGTCGGCGTCAAAGGAACCGTCGCGGCAGGCCCAGCGGTAGTAGGCCACCGCGGCGGCGCCCGGGTCGGCGTAGGGGTCGGCCAGTTGTGAGACCAACGGCGCCGCGATGCGCCGGGCGGCCCGCCGGTAGAGGTCCTCCCCGGTGAGGCGGAAGAGGTCGCCGAGGGCGTAGATGGCACCCGACGCGAGGAGCACCTCGACGCCTCCCAGGGGATCGCCGGGCGCGTGGTGACCGGCGCCGGCCATCCGCAGCCACTCCTCGGGGCACTCGCCCGCCCAGACAGGCCGGCCGTCGGGGTCCCAGACGATCGGCAGGGGTCCGGGGGGCGCCTCGTCCAGCAGCCGGGCGCGGCGGCTTCCGTAGTGCTCGGCCCACTCGCGGTAGCGCGCGTCCCCCGTCACCCGCCAGGCGGCCAGGGCGATGTGGAGGAAGCGGAAGTGCTCGGCGAGCTGCACCGGCTCCCAGGGGCCTTCCTTGACGAACCCCGTGCCGAGGCGGTAGCTGCGAAACCGGCCGCGCTCCCAGTCGTACCAGGGGGGGATCCCCGCCACCCAGTTGCCGATGTGGTGCGCGGCGTCGTCCAGCAGCCGCCCTGCCGCCGCGTCCTCCGGGAAGAGCCCGGTGTAGCGCGGCAGGAAGAGGAGGAAAGGCTCGGTGCCGTGGTGCGCCTCGGCCTCCGGCTCGTAGCCGTGGACGCCGTCGCGGCGCACCCATTCGGCGAGGAGGCCCAGCAGGCCCTCCAAGTGCCCGCGGACCTTCTCGCTGCCGGTCACCAGGCGGTGGGGGAACCACGCCAGGGCGTAGTTCGCCTCGTCCTCGCCGCCGCCCTGCGCGGGTGGGTCCAGGCGAATACTCTGCGCCAGCCAGCGCTCCATCTCCTCGCGCAAGCGGCAGTAGTGGGGGTAGACACTCTCCATCGTCTGTATACCTCGGAGCCAATTGCAGAAGTCCGTGAAGCATACGACATATAGTGTTTCACGTACATTAATCGCACTATATGCAGGACTTCTGCAATTAGCTCCTCGATGTTCATACACAGCGGCGGCAGCGCATCCGTGACGCGGATCACCGCCTGCGCAGCCGCCACCGGCGCGATAGTCGCGCCGCTCCTCGCGGGTCCACCGACGGCACCCCTGCCCGGGTGCCGCCACCATGGCCGCCTCCTCCCTGGCTGCATTCTAGCATTGATGCGGAGCGGCGTCAACGGGGGGTGGGACCGACTTGAGTAGGCAGGCGGTCGGGGCAAGTTCGCGGGAAGTCACCCCTGGTCCCAGCCCACGGCCGCGCAGCGATTCCGCACCGGGGAGCAGGGAGTGACCCGCGCGCGGCGAACCTGGGACATGGACGCGCCCATCACCGCAGTGGGCACGCGGGAGAGAAAGCATGATCGACTGCCACCAGCACATCGGACACTTCGGACGGAGCGCCGAGCACGTCATCGCCCACCTGGATGGAATCGGCGCAGCGAAAGCCTGGCTGCTGCCGTTGGAGGACCGGGGCGGCATCGGCGGGGGCGGCACAGACATCTTCCCCACCGAAGTCGCTCTCGAGACGGCCGCGCGCTGGCCCGACCGCATCGTTCCCTTCTGCCACGTGGACATCCGGCGTGAGGATGCCCTGGCGCGCATCACCGCCTACGCCGAGCGCGGCTGCAAGGGGTACGGCGAGCAGAAGCAGTCCATCCCCCTCTCCGATCCCCGGATCGCGCGCGTGCTGGCGCTCTGCAACGACCTCGGCTGGCCGGTGACCTTCCACTTCCAGGAGGGCGCCAGGGGCCTCAACGCCGGCATTGAGCATCTCCCCGTGCTGATGGAGCGATTCCCGCACGTGCGCTTCGTCGGGCACGCGCAGTCCTTCTGGGCCCACATCAGCGCGCAGGTGCCCGACCCGCGCGAGACCCTCTACCCCAAAGGTCCGGTCGTCCCCGGCGGCCTGGTGGACCGCTGGCTGGCCGATTTCCCCAACCTGTACGCCGACCTCTCGGCGGGATCCGGGCAGAACGCCCTGACGCGCGATGAGGAGTTCGCCGCCGGCTTCGTGCGCCGGCACTGGCGCAAGCTCCTCTTCGCCACAGACTGCCCCTGCCGCGATGGGCACGGCGAGGGCTTCCCGCCCGGGTGTGTCGCCCGGGAGACGCTGCCGCTGCTGCGCCGGCTGGCGCCCGGCCCCGCGGAGCTGGAGGCGATCCTGCACGGGAACGCGGAGCGCCTGATAGCCTGAGCGGACGGAGGGGACGGGCGAGCGCGTGAGGGCCGGGGGATCGCAACGCTGGCTCAGGGCTCTGAGCGGACTGAACTTCGCGGCCCTGGTGCTGGTCTGGGCCGGCGAGCGGATCGTCGGCGAGCGCCACTGGCTGACGACGCTCCTCGCCTACGCGCCGCAGTACCCTCTCGGCATCCCGGCGGCGCTGCTGCTGCTGTGGGCTGCCCTGGGCCGCAGCGCGCGCGCGGCGGTGGCGAACATCGCCGCGCTCCTCCTCTTCGCCTTCGGCTTGCTCGGGCTCCAGGTGCCGTTGCGCGTGCCCCGGTCGGCAGCCGGTCCGCGACTGCGCGTGATGACCTACAACATCCATCACGCTCCGCGGGGCGCGGAGCGCACCGCCGCCGCGATCCGGCGGGAGGAGCCGGACGTGGTGTGCGCCCAGGAGGCGGAAGGTTTTCGCGGGGTCACGGATCCGATGCCGGAGCTGGAGCGGCTGCTGGCCGGATGGCACTCCTATCGCGTGGGAGAGCTGGCCCTCTTCTCGCGCCACCCCTTCACGGCTCGCCGGGCCCACCAACTGGCGACCGGCCCGAGACGTCACCTCCTGATCGCGACCATCGAGGTGGCGGGGCGCCGACTCACGATCATCAACGTCCACCTGAACACGGCCGCCAGGCCGCGCTCGCTGCTGCGGCGCCAGGGCGCCACCGCCCCGGAGTACCTGCGCGAGAGCACCGAGGTGCGCTCCCGGCAGGTGGAGGAGCTCCTGGAGGTTGCCGGCGCGATCCCGGGGCCGGTGGTGCTGGCGGGCGACTTCAACACGCCGCCGCGCGGCCGCCTCTACCACCGCCTGGCCGCCCGCTTCACCGATGCCTTCGCCGCCGCGGGCTGGGGCCTCGGCCACACCTTCCGCGCGGATCTGCCCGTCCTCCGCATTGACTACGTCTGGGCCGGGCCGGGCGTGCGCGCGCTGGCATGCCGGGTGCCCGCCACGGGCGCCTCCGACCACCTTCCCGTGGTCGCCGACCTCGCCCTGGAGCGGTGAGAAGAGGAACGGGCACGCCGAACGCCCAGGGTGCGTTCGGCTCGGGGGCCGCCGCACGCGGCCGCTACGGGGATACCCCTTGCGTCGCCCCCTTCGGGCCCCAGGGCGCAGGCCGCCTTCGTCGGTGGGCGCACCATCATGGAGACGGGCGGTAGAGCGGTGACTTCCCCGGCGGGAGCAGGTGCTCGAAGTCCCCCGTCAGAGGGAACCGGTCAAGTGGATGGCTGCCACGGCGCCCTCCCTTGTGGGACACGTAGAGGACGTCCCCTTCCATCAGAGGAGTCTCCTGCTTCCGCGCAAGCGCCTCCTTCAGGTTCACGGGGATCACCTGGAACGGCGCCGCGCTGCCGCGGAGGATGAGGGACCTCGACAGGTCGGCCGTGGGCAGCGCGCCCCCGGCGGCCGCGAGCAGGGACAGGAGAGTGCGCGAGTCGTCACTACCGACCGGGACAGCGCCTGGCTTCCGCACCGCGCCGACCACGTAGGCGACGGGCAGCGCGCGCACCACCACCGCGTCGCCATCCCGGAGCTTCAGGTCACCCTCCGCTTCCCCGTGCGCGAGAACGGCGTGCAGGTCCAAGGGGATCTCAACGCCGCCCCGTCTCAGCACGACGCGCCTGGGGTCCGCGCGAGCGCTGATGCCGCCGGTTGCGCGGATGGCATCGGAGACCGAATCGCCGTCACGGAACCGGTACGCGCCCGGCCTCACCACTTCACCCGTGACCGTAGCCTCCCGGCGAACCGACGGCACTACCAGCGCATCGCCGGCCCGGAGTTCCAGGTTCCGATCCGCCGCGCCACGCTTCAGGATCGCCTCCAGGCCAATGGGCAGCACCCGACCCTCCCGGTGAAGGACGGCGCGGCCAAGGTCCGCCTCGCGAGTCGGCCCGCCGGCAAGGGTAACGGCCCGCGAGAGGGTGTCGCCCTCTTGGAACTCGTAGGCGCCTGGTTGCGCCACCTCGCCCACCACGATGACCGTCGCCGCGCGGGCACCACCCAGGGCGAGCAGGAGCACCAGGGCCGCAGGTCCCAGGGGCCTGCGGCGGACAGGAGCGTTCGCACGACAGCCAACCGGCCTTCGCGATGGTGTGGGCGTGCCAAACCCTGAGGGTGCGGGACCTCCCGACCTTGCCATCCCGCGATGGCCAACTTCAGGCGGCGAGATGCAGCAGACGGTCGGCCGTGAGCGCCCCGGCAGGGGCCGATGGCGCCCTGCCGGGGCTGTTGGCCGGAAACCGGGCCGCTACCCGCCGGAGTCCATGCCGGTGACCCGGCGCACCAGGGAGTACCAGTTCCCGAAGTCCTGGCTGAAGCGCAGGTCGCCGTAGCCGGAGAAGAACTGCGTGCTGCCCGGGAGGTAGATGGAGAGGCCGTGCGAGCCGGCCACCTGCGATAGGTTGTGCGCCTCGGCGACGACCGGGCCGCCGTCGGCGGCGCTGAGGCCATTCATCACGGCGTCGGCCGCGCTGACGACCGCGGGCACGTCCGGCAGCGATGCCTTGACGCTCCGCGCGAAGTCGTACACGTCGCGGTAGTAGCTGAAGGAATACGCCTGGCTTCCCGTGCGCGCGGCATCGAACTCCGCCTTGCGAGCGGGATAGACCTGCAGCAGCGCCGCGGCGAGCGCGTCCACCTTCGCGCCGAAATCGGCCAGGCGGCTGGTCCGCACGAGCGATTGCGTCACGGCCTCGCGCGCGTAGGCGACGATGTGCTCATCCACGATGATGCGCCCGAGCTGCTCGGCCGTCATGTTCGGGTCGGCCGCCAGCGCGCCCAGGATGCGGTGGTAGGGATAGCCGGGACCGGGGGGCGACTCCTCCGAGAAGGCGATGTAGTCCGCCCGCTCTCTGATCTCCCAGGCCACCTCGATCATGCCCATCAGGCTGCAGTCGATCGCGACCAGGTCGAAGTGTACGCCGGGCACGTTCAGGCCGGCGTTGAACTCTCCCATGGTGAGGAAAGTGTTGCTGGTGTCATCGAAGATGATGCCGCGCGAGGCGGCGGGGAGCGGGCGCGAGCGCCATCCGGCACCGTGGTTCCAGGGCACCATCACGTAGTTATCGGCCGGGTAGTTGGTGGTCGCCCAGGTGATGAAGTCGCGCAGCGTCTCCGGTTGGCCCATATCCACCTCGCCGAGGTTCTCCAGCACGGGCGAGGTCACGGTGCTCATGTCCTGATCGCGGGTAACATAGAAGCGGCGGGTATCGGTCCAGTCGCCGTTGGTCGCATCATAGCCGGGGCCGCGGTCAGCTTGCACGACGATGTTGACGTTCTCGTCCGAGCCGACGCTCTCCATCTGGTTGAGGTTGAGGATACCGAACTCCTCCAGGTCGCCGTCGGCACCCATATAGACCATGAACGTCCACTTCTTGCGGGCGGCGTTCACCGGTTGGAGGATCGTCACCCCGTTCACGTTGTCCACGCCGGCGAGTCGGGTGCTCTGGGCGACGACGGTCACCGTGAAGGTGGCGTCGTGGTAGCCGGCGCGAGAGACGGTCGCGTTGTATTCTCCGGCGTTCAGGCCGGTGGCGCGGAAGAGACCGGAGGTATCGGTCGTCAGCACGCGCGCGGCGGTCTGAGCGCCCGCGGCGGTGACGGTCACCGTCGCTCCGGGCAGCGGCTCGGTGCCGGAGGGCGGCGTCAACCGCCCGGATGACATCGCCGCCGCGCTGCGAGCGGTGCGCCCGAAAACATAGCCCTGGATGCCACCCGCGGTGGGAGAGACCGTGCCGCCGCCCGAGCCGCAGCCCGACGCGGCAAGGCCGACCAGGAGGAGCGCCGCCGCCACCAGTCGCAATTGATGATTCATATCCCTTCCTTCCACTCCACCACCATCGCCCGCTATCCCACAGCGCCGGTCGCGCTATGTGAATGGACGGCCACCGCACCCTGAAAGTTCCCGCGCTCGTCGTCGGGGCTGCGGGAACGAAACACCGCCCACGCACGCCATCGTCTTTCGGACCCGCTTCCCGGGATTCCTCGCCCCTACCCGCCTTCCCCCAGCATGCGATTGAGCCAGGCGCGCAGGTGGGCGGGCGCGCGGCCCTGGCGCAGCCGGTCGCGGATGTACTCGGCGAGCCACCGCTCGAACCCGAAACGGCGCGCGCACTCCTGGCAGATGCGCAGGTGCTCGTCGAGGCGCTCTTCCAGTTCCGGGGTCAGCTCGCGGCTGAGGTAGTCATCGAGAAGGCGGAATGCCTCCAGGCAGTTCTTCAGGGTGGTATGGTGCATCACGCCGCCTCCTGGAGATGCCCCCACAGCGCACGCTGGAGCAGGCGCCGCCCTCGGTTCAGGCGCGAGCGCACCGTGCCGATCGGACAGCCGACGATCTCGGCAATCTCCTTGTAGGAGAACCCCTCCACGTCCGAGAGCGTGACGGCGATGCGGTAGTCATCCGGCAGCCGGTCAATGGCCGCGAGGATATCCTCGTACTGGAGCTTGTTGAGCACCAGCTTCTCGGGGTCGCCCCACTCCGAGTCGCGGTTCTCCACCAGTTGACTGTAGAGGTAGAAATCCTCTCCCCCGTCGTAGCTCACGGTTTCCGGCTGCCGCGAGCGCCGTCGGTATTGGTTGATGAAGGTATTGGAGAGAATCTTGAACACCCAGGCGCGGAAGTTGCTGCCCGACTGGAACTGGTGGAAGAACTGGAAGGCGCGCAGCAGCGTATCCTGAACCAGGTCCTCCGCATCGGCCTCATTGCGGGTCATCCGCAGCGCCGAGCGGTAGAGGGCGTCCAGATGAGGGACGGCCAGCTCTTTGAACCGCGCGCGAGCACTGGAATCCGCCTCCGGCATCCCTGGACCCTCCCCGTGGTCGGCTGCTGTGCACCCCATCGCCTCTATTCTACGGGAAGGGAGAGCGGGTGTCAAGGGCAGGAAGAGGGTTGGTCGCCGGCGGCAACAGTGATTCCGCCGGGCGCGTGGCTGATTCGCCATGTGGGGGGCAGGGCTCTGGCGCGGCACAGACCGCAGTGCCCGGTGCTTCGGGAGGATCCGGCACTGTGTTGGCGAACGATCAGGCAAGTCGCGTGCGAGGAGATCGCGTCCAGGACGTTGCTCGGGGGTACTCGTGCTGACCAAGCTCATCATCCGCAACTTCAAGCGATTCGGCGAAGCCGAGATCGACCTCGGCGATACAGTTGTCTTCATCGGACCCAACAACTCCGGCAAGACAACGGCCCTTCAGTCTCTTGCGCTCTGGGACGTCGGTCTGCGCCGATGGACGGAGAAGCGCAGGGGCAGGCCACCGGCGAGGCAGCGCCAGGGGGTGGCCATCAACCGGCGGGACCTGATGGCGATCCCGGTGCCGGAGGCCAGCCTGCTCTGGCACGACCTTCACTTGAGGGACGTGCGGCGAACACCTGACGGTAAGCCCGATACCAGGAACGTCCGTGTTGATATCACCGTCGAGGGCGTCACGGGAGACAAGTCCTGGCGATGCGGCCTGGAGTTCGACTACGCATAACGAGGAGTCTCTGTGCTGCCGGCCGTTGAGGCTATCGGAGGAGCGCGACCCGCCACGCATGCCGCTCCCCGAGGAGGCCACCGACGTCCGGGTTGCGTTTCTCCCGCCGATGTCGGGGCTGGCAGCGCAGGAGTTCCGTCTGGATCCGGGGGCGATCAACGTCCGTCTTGGTGAGGGCCGCACCGCTGAGGTACTCCGCAACCTGTGCTACCTCGTGCGTACGGGCCAGCACGGGGACGAGCAGTGGGAGCGGCTCCGTGACCGCATCCATGGCCTGTTCGGTGTTACTCTCGACGAGCCCGAATCACAGAGGTTGAGCAGGCAATGGCCACGTTGGGCAGGGGTTCCCCTTGGGCCAGGGACACCAAGGTGAGCGACGATTTCCTTGATCCTCTCTTCGCTGCCTTCTTCAGGAAGCTGGAGCTGCCGAACCTGATGCGCAAGACAGACTACCACGCGTTGGCACGGCACCTGGATCCTGAGAACATCGACCCCGAGGTGCGGGAGGTTCTGGAAGCCGTCTGCCGGGTGGAGAGACCGGGCCCGACCGCTGCCGCTTCCGTAGCTGCCCTTCTGCCTGGGAGCGCCGCCACAACGCCATTGTGGGGGTTCGCCCACTACCCCCGGTACAATCTCAGCAGCGCCTCCAATCGCCCCGCGCTCTCCTCCAGGCCGCCCGGACGGTTGCGCAGCAACCACAGCCGGCGGAACTCCGCGATGACCCCTTCCAGGTCCGCGGCCAGGGTGGCGCGCGCCTCGCCAGGGATGTTCCCGATGGCCCTCCCCTCGGCTTGCAAGCGGGCGATGCCGCGCCGGCAGGCGTGGCGCAGGAAGGCGGCGGTGTTGCGGTATTCGGCCTGAACCTGAACAGCATTCGGCCGGACCATCCGCGCGCCATCCAGGGGCGCCATCACCTGATCCACATAGGCCAGCGTTCGCTCCAGGCCCTCGACGGTGATGCCAGCCAGGCGGCCCTCGGTCAACGACACCGGCGGCGCAACAAGGAGCGAGTTCAGCGCCGAGGCGTTGCCAATCATCACGCCGCACTCGCGGTAGGCGTTCCCCAGGTCGTAGGCGAGGCGTCCCATCACGCCGGCCGCATCGCGGAAGGCGTGCCGGTCGAGGGCGGCGGGCAGATCCAGGTCGCGGTTGGCATCCACGGCCCAGCTCAGGGCGGCGCCGTAGGCGTAACCGAGGAACGACACGGGAAGGTGCTGCCAGTGGCCCATGTCGCCCCAGTCGGTGTTGAGGAAGCCGATGGCGCCACAGGCGCGGCCATTCTCAGCGGCGTTGCGCAGGTTGCCGATTGCGTTCTCGGTGCGGCCGGCGATGCTCACCCAGGTCGAGGTGCCGGGGCAGACGTAGAAGGGCACGCCGGCCTGGGCGAAGCGCTCACCGTCGCGGGCAAAGGGGTGCCCCGCCTCGTAGCCCCACTCCAGGGCCACCAGGTCGCCGGGCAGCTCCGGGATCAGCTCCGGATGGCGCATGACGATGTCCCCCCAGAACTGCATGGTGCGCCCGTGCCTCTGTACCAACCCGTGGATCTTCTGCAGGAACTCGAGGTAGACGCGCCCCACCCCGCGCTCCTCGCACGCCTGGCGGCTCCTCCCCTTCCCCAGGTCGAACGTCTCATCCAGGCCGACGTTGAACTGGCGGCTGGAGAAATGGGGCAGCAGCTCGTCGTAGAGGCCGGCTAGCAGCGCCAGCGAGCCGGGGTCGAGCGGATTGAGGCTGAAGGCGCCCTCGTGCCGGCCGCCCCAGGGGTAGTCGAAGCCTTCGGGGGCCTCGGCCAGGTGCTGGTAGCGGGGGAGCCGCAGCCAGCGCGCCAGGTGCCCGAAGGAGTTCTGGTTCGGCACCAGCTCGATGCCCCGCTCGCGGCAGTGGGCATCCAACGCCAGGATCTCCTCGCCGGTCATCGGCGAGGCGCCCTCCCACACCTCGCGGTGCTCGCGGTAGGCGAAGGCGCACTCGGTGTAGAGCTGGAGCTGGTTCACCTTCCACTCGGCCAGCATCTCCACCACGGCGTAGAGGGTCTCCATGGTGGGCACCTTGTTGCGGGTGACGTCCAGCATCACGCCCCGGTGGGGGAAGTCCGGCCAGTCCTCGATCCGCAGGCAGGGGAGCGCGTCCTGCGACTGGCGGGCGACCTGGCGCAGCGTCATGGCGGCGTGCCGGGCGCCGGCCAGGTCGTGGGCCACGATGCGGACCCGCTCCGGCCCGATGGTGAGAACGTACCCCTCCGGGCGCGCCACCTGCGCCGGGTCCACGGCGATGACGGCGCCGATCTGGTCACCGTGCCCGGAGGCGGTCAGCTCCCACCGGGCGCCGATGCCGGCCAGCGCCTCCTGCGCCACTCGCCCGGCGTAGCGGAGGTCGCCGGGGGGCACGCCCTTGAGGAGGAGGAAGCGCCCGGGCGCGGGACGGAACGTGCCGTCGAGGGAGACGAGGCGCTGCGGGCGGGGAAGCAGAACCAGCTCGTCCATGTCAGAACTTCTCCCACCGCAGCAGGCCCTCCAGCGGCTTCTTCTCCCGCACCGGCGTCTCGGCGGGGTAGCCCACGGCGACGAGCGCCACGAGCCGGTGGGTGTCGGGAACGCCGAGGAGACGCATCATCTCGGGCGCCGTCGCCTTCTTGTCACCCGCCACCCAGCAGGTGCCCAGGCCGTGCGACCAGGCGGCGAGGGTGACGGCGAAGGCGGCGCTGCTGCCGTCCTCCAGGTAGTAGCGAGTGTCCTGGCAGACGATGACGATGCACGCCGGCGCCTGGGCGATGAACTTGCCGTACGTGTTCAGCTCCGCCAGGCGCTGACGCATCTCGGCGTCGGTGACGACGATGAAGGTCCAGGGCTGGACGTTGCTGCCGGACGGGGTCCAGCGCGCGCAGTCCACGATGTCCTCGATCACCTCGCGCGCCACCGGCTGATCGGTGTAGGCGCGGATGCTGCGGCGGGTTCTCAGGGCTTCACGGATCTCCATGTGCTTCCTCACTTCCCGAATCGGGGGTTCAGGCGCCGGGCCAGGTCGAGCAGGCGCCCGCCCGGGCCGAAGACCGGCACGCGGTTCTGTTCCTCGGCCCACGGCTGTTGCACGCGAGTGGCGGAGACGGGCTCGCCGCCGATGAGCACCACCAGGCGGCGACCGCGGGCCCGCGCGGAGGCGCGCGCCAATACGGCCGAGGCGGCCGGCTCCAGGTAGAGCACGAGGGCCTCGCCCGCGGGCACGAGGCCGAGGCCGTAGGGTTCCAGGCGCGCCTCCTCCAGGCTGCTCTGGGTGGCGAGCGGCTTCGCATCCAACGCCAGGCGCTCACCATCGAGATCCACCAGGCGCCGCCCGCCGGAGGGCCTCCCCTTCGCCAGGACGTCCGCCAGGTGGATGGCGACAGCGCTCGCCGCCAGGCGCGACGCGTCCGCCACCTGCCGGCCCCGGCGCACCTGGGCGGGCCGGTAGAACGCCACCGATCGCGGCGGCGCGAAGAGGCGATCCGGCACCGGCACGTCCAGGGAGAGCTTCACGACCTCGCTCTCCACGCGGTTCCCCGAAGCGTCCTTGGCGGTGGAGCGGAGCACGTAAGGGAAACGCCGGTCGGTGCTCTCCCACACCCGGACGGTCAGGGTACCCTTCCACCAGACCTTGCCCTTCTCGGGCGCCTTGCGCGTGCCGGAGTAGAGGGCGCAGGGAAGCCCGGCAACGCTCGCGGCGCCCACGCGCTTCCGGCGGGGCAGTCGCTCCGAGGCGAAGAGTGGGGCCACGATGTCGGGCAGGACGCGCAGGCCGGCCGGACGCCAGGTCTGGCCGCGCTTCGCGTCCTCGGTCCAACGGTACATCGCCTGCCCGTCGAAGAGCTCCAGCACGGCCGGCTGCGAGGGGTGGTAGGTGGAGAGCCGGCTGCGCGTGGTGGTGAACCACAGGTCGGCGGTGATCTCCTCCGGGAGCTTCTCGCCGACGAACCGGCGCGTGCGCGAGACCACGTGCCCCGAGCGCGCCCGGGGCAGGGCCGTTCGGCCGGCGGCGGCAGCCGGCGCCGCCGGCCGCACGGCCAGGAGCGAGCAGAGCAGCGCGGCGAGAACAGCCGATATGATAACGCCGGAAAAGCGCGTCATAGTCATAGTCATGGTATTGGTTATCCCATGTATCTCTACTGCTACTGCGCCCCATTGTCCGGGCACAGATTGGGCGTTGCCTCGATAACACCCCCCGGTGGCGTGCCCTGCCGCCCCTGCCACTCGGCCTCGAACTCGACGGCGGTCAGGTACCCGAGCGACGAGTGGATCCGCTTCCGGCTATCCGCGTCGTCCAGGAAGCGGCCCATCTCGCGATAGGCATCATGGAAGTTCTCGTACTCCGACAGGTCCACCTCCTCCTCTTTGTCGCACCACAAGCTTCTTCGTAGCTTCGCGCCTTCGCGGCCTTGTGTTGGCATCGGGAATGGGCAATGTCGAGCTGAACGCCACTTCGCCGCCGCGAAGTCCCCCGCGAGGTGATGGGGCGCTACCGGGTGGGGTGAGGGGGCGCCGCGGGGCAGCCGGCTGTCTCCGTCTCGGGCGGCAGGCCGTCGTAGATCAGGTAACGGTAGCCTTGCTCGGTGAGGAAGAGTTGGCGGTTGGCGGCGAACTCCTGGTCGCGGGTGTTGCGCGTGACGAGGGAGTAGAAGAGCGCCGGGCGGCCGTCCGCCTTCGGGCGCAGGATCCGCCCCAGGCGCTGCGCTTCTTCCTGGCGCGACCCGAACGTGCCCGACACCTGGATCGCCACGCTGGCGTCCGGCAGATCAATCGAGAAGTTGGCCACCTTCGAGACGATGAGGAGCTTCACGCTCCCGTCGCGGAAGCCGTCGTAGAGCGCCTCCCGCTCGCGGTTGGGAGTCTTGCCGGTGATCAGCGGCGCCCGGAAGTGGGCCGCGATCGCTTCGAGATGGTCCAGGTACTGCCCGATGATCAGCACCGGGTCGTCGCGGTGGCGCTCCACCAGCTTCCCGGCGAGGGCGATCTTGTCCGGGTTCTCGGCGGCGACGCGGTACTTCTCGCGCAGCGGCGCGGTGGCGTAGGCGCGGCGCAGGTCGTCGGGCAGAGGCAGGCGCAGCTCGCAGCAGATCGCCTGCGCGATCCACCCCTGGCGCTCCAGGTCACGCCAGGGCACATCGTACTTCTTGGGGCCGATCAGGCTGAAGACGTCGTCTTCGCGGCCATCCTCACGCACCAGGGTGGCGGTGAGGCCGAGACGGCGCCGCGCCTGGATGTCGGCGGTGACGCGGAAGACGGGCGCCGGGAGCAGGTGTACCTCGTCGTAGATGATCAGCCCCCAGTTGCGGCAGGTGAAGAGTCCCAGGTGGAGGAATTCCTCCTCCTTGCGCCGCCGGTAGGTGAGCGCCTGGTAGGTGGTGATCGTCACCGGGCGGATCTCCTTCGCGTCGCCGGTGTACTCACCCACTTCCTCCGGCGCCAGCGCGGTGCGGTTCAGAATCTCATCAATCCACTGGCGGACGGCCACGGTGTTGGTGGCGATGATCAACGTGTGCGCCCCCACCTTCTCCATCGCACCGAGGCCCACGAGCGTCTTCCCGGCGCCGCACGGGAGCACCACCACCCCGCTGCCGCCGCGCGCGCTCCCCCCCGCGTAGAAGGCATCCACCGCCTGACGCTGGTAGGCGCGCAGCGCGAACGCCTGGCCGCCGGGGGTGCGCTCGCGGAGGCAGACCGCCAGCGGATCCCCGGCGACGTAGCCGGCCAGGTCCTCGACCGGATAGCCGAGCTTGATGAGCGTCTGCTTGAGATGCCCGCGGTGCGCCGGGGCGACGCGCACGGCGTGGGCATCCAACCGCTCGCCCAGGAGGGCGCGCGCGGCGTCGTGCGAGAGCGCCTCGTCCAGCAGGAAGGGATCCGTAGAAGTGAGCGCCAGGGCATCGCCGTGCTGCTGCAGCTTCAGCAGGCCGTAGCGGCGCACGCTCTCCAGGATCTCGTGGCGCACGTTCTCCGGGAGGTCGTACTTCCCGAAGCGAACGAGCACCGCCACCATCTCCTCGGCGCCCATGCCCGCCGCCGCGGCGTTCCACAGCGAGAGCGGCGTGATGCGGTAGGTGTGGATGTGCTCCGGCGATTTCACCAGCTCGGCGAACTGCGCGAGGCTGTCGCGCGCTTCCTCGTAGCGCGGGTTGTCCACCTCCAGCAGCACCGAACGGTCGCTCTGAACGATGATCGGATTCCCCGGATCGCGCATGCCCCTCCTTGCGAGGCACCGGCTCAGACGATGCCCGGAACGAGTATACCAGAGCCGGGGCGAAGGCGCAAACAGCCGGGCATCGGGAACATCTACGGTATACGGGGGTCTGTGACACGCCGCCCGAGGCGACGGGTCTGCTCGGTTCCGGGGTTCGTCAGGGAGCAGGTGCCGCAAGCTCAACCGTAGCCCCTTGTGGGCGTTGTGCCGCTCTCCCCTGCGACGCCGAACGAGGCGGCAGACTGGGACTGCGGAGGATCCATCTCTCCCGGTTGCCGAACCCGGAAGCCGCCCCCGTTGAGCGCGGCCCCATTTGCCGCCTCGGCATCGCGGCGTCTGGACGCGCAGGGGGTGCATGGTCTGGCGTGGAAGAAGGAGAGTGACGAGCGGACGGACGGTTGTATGGGATGTAGGACCGCGCGGGCGAGGACAGAGAGATGACGCACCATCCTTTCACGGAAGGGCGTGGGGATCCGGCTGACGGATGAGGTGATCGGCTACACCGTGCTGCACGCCAGCCGCCGTTAGCGCGCGCCCGGTGCCCCGGTAGGAAGCCGTCCTGCCACTGTGCCCGCGGCGAGCCGCACCGCTGGCTCTATCCGGGCCGGAGCCACGAGGGGAAACAGCGCAACCTCTACATTCCGCCTGCTTACGAGCCGCGGGTCCGGGAATGGGTGGCCCGCTATCGGGAGGCGCGCCACTTGCTGGATGGGATTGCCGAAGGCGATCGCGAGCGGGTGGTGATCAGCAGAGGCCGACCCACCCCCGGTGCGGGGGGCAAGAAGACCCCCGTGCGAAAGCCCTCCGTGGCCAAGAGACCCGTCCGAGACGCCCATCCATCGTGATTCCGCCCCCTCTGCGGCATCGTTCGCTTCCCGGTGCGGAATCGCTGTTGGTCGCGGCTGGGGCTTGACAGCCGATCCTGGCGGGGGTATCATACATCCAGACCCATGAGTGCCCAGATCAGCAGTCCGAGCGACCTGGCGCGGCGTTTCGAGGAGCGGGGGTACATCTGCCAGCACGCCGTCGCCGTCACCCTGTACCTGGCCGGGCAGATGGGGAAGCCCGTGCTGGCCGAGGGTCCGGCGGGCGTGGGGAAGACGGAGCTGGCGAAGGTTCTGGCGCAGGCCGCCGGGCGCGAGTTGATCCGCCTGCAGTGCTACGAGGGCCTGGACGAGTCGAAGGCGCTCTACGAGTGGGAGTACGCCAAGCAGCTCCTCTACACCCAGATGCTGAAGGAGAAGATCGGCGAGGCGCTGGCGGACGCCGATACCCTCGCGGAAGCCGTGCGCCGCCTGCGCGCCCAGGAGAGCGGCTTCTTCTCGCGCGATTTCCTGCTGCCCCGTCCTCTGCTGCGCGCCATCCTCGCCGAGCGCCCCGTCGTGCTCCTCATTGACGAGGTGGACCGCGCCGACCCGGAGTTCGAGGCGTTCCTCCTCGAGGTGCTGAGCGACTTCCAGGTGAGCGTGCCGGAGTTGGGCACCCTCAGCGCGCGACACCGCCCCTCGGTGATCCTCACCAGCAACGCCACCCGCGCCCTCTCGGATGCCCTGCGCCGCCGCTGTTTCTACCTCTACATGGACTACCCCGGCTTCGAGCAGGAGCTGAAGATCATCTCGCGCAAGGTGCCCGGCCTCGACGACCGTCTCGCCCAGCAGGCCGTGCGCTTCGTGCAGAAGGCGCGCGCCCTGGAGCTGCGCAAAGCGCCCAGCATCGGCGAGACGCTCGACTGGGCGATGGCCCTCGTCCTCCTCAACGCACGCACCCTCTCCCGCGAGGTGCTCCTCCAGTCACTCAGCACCCTCTTGAAGGACCGAGACGACGTGGAGAAGGTGCTGCGCGAGGCAGCCAACCTGCGATGACCGGGCAGATCGTCCAGTTCGTCCGGGCGCTGCGTGCGGCCGGCGTGCGTGTCTCGGTGGCGGAGGCGCTGGATGCCTGCGAGTGCCTGCGGCACGTGGACATGGAGGACCGCGCCGAGTTCCGCCTGGCCCTGCGCGCCTCCCTCGCCAAGGATTCCCGCGACTTCGAGGCGTTCGACCTCCTCTTCGAGGAGTACTTCCGCTGGCACCGCCCGCCGAAGAAGCGGCGGGAGCCGGACCGCCCGACGCACCGCAACGAGGGCACGGCGCCACGGCCCGGCGGCAGCCAGCCCGGTCGCCCGGCTCCGGAGCCCCGCCCCGGCCGCCCACCGCAGGTCCCCGCTGCCGAGAAGCCGTCGGTGGCGGATGGGTTGGATCAGTCGGATCGGTCGGATCCGACTGATCCGGCTAATCCGACTGATCCGACCCATCCCGAAGGGATTCGCCTCCTGGAGGCCCTCCAGGAGGGCATGGAAGATGCCCGGCGCCGCGCCGAGCGGCAGGCCAGCCAACGTCACCATGACCTGCGCCACCTCGACCTGCAGCGGCGGCTCAACCCCGAAGAGGCGCGCGCGGTGGCCGCCGAGGTGGAGAAGCTGGCGCGCCGGCTCATCTCGCGCGAGTCGCTGCGCCTGCGCCGCGCCCGCCGGGGGAAGGTAGACCTGAAGGCCACCATCGCCCGGAGCGCGCGCACCGGCGGGGTGCCCTTCCACGTGGCCCATCGCCGGCGGGCCATCGCGCGACACAAGCTGCTCGTGCTCTGCGATGTCTCCGGCTCGGTGTGGAACGTGGCCGTCTTCCTCCTGCGCCTGGCACACCGCCTGCAGAGCCGCTTCTCCCGCACGCGCTCGCTCGTCTTCGTGGACCGCCCGGTGGACGTGACCGCCCTCTTCGAGCGCCACCCCTTCGAGGAAGCCCTCGACCGCCTGCGCAGCCACCCGGAGCTGAACCTGAACGCCTACAGCGATTTCGGCAACGCCTTCTACGAGGTGTGCGACGACTTCCTCGCTCTCCTGGACCGCGACACCGTGGTGCTGATCCTGGGTGACGCGCGCACCAACCAGTTCGACCCGATGGCGTGGGCGCTGGAGGCGATCCGCCGCCACGTGCGCCGCATCGTCTGGCTGAACCCCGAGCCACGCGAGCGCTGGGACACTCACGACTCCGCCATGAGCCGCTACGCCCCCTTCTGCGATGCGGTGCTCCCCTGCGGCAACCTGGAGCAGCTCCGGGAGGCCGCGGAGTCGATCCTCAGTCGCCGGTAGGCGCGACGCACCGTGGCTACATCAGCCGCCGCGTCCACGTCTCCGGCGCCCCGGTGGTCAGCTCCAGGCCGCCTTCCAGGTAGCGCATCGGCTGGGGCCCGAGCTCCTTCGCCCAGGCCACCATGCGCCGGATCCCTTCGTCCAGCGAGACGGTGGTGCGGTAGCCCAGGAGTCGCTGCGCCTTCTCCAGGGTGCAGTAGGCATCGCGCACCTCGAGGGGGCGCGGCGGCAATCGCCGGGGGCGCACCGCCTCCGGGGGGTCGTCCGGGTCGTAGCCGAAGTGCTTCAGCACCAGGCGCGCCGTCTGGTTGATGGAGTACTCCTCGCGCGGGCCGATGTTGAAGATCTCGCCGTTGGCCGCGTCGTCGAAGCCGGCGCGCAGGCAGTAGGGGGTGAAGTCGACGATGTGGGAGAAGGCGCGCTTCTGCTCGCCGTCGCCGTAGATGAAGAAGTCCTTCCCCTGCAGCAGCCGGTTGATGAAGATGCCGATGACGTTGCGGTAGGGGTCGGCGATGTTCTGGCGCTCGCCGTAGACATTGTGCGGCCGGATGATGGTGTAGTCGAAGTCGTGTACCTTCGCGAGGATCTCGGTGGCGTGCTCCATGGCGGCCTTGGCGATGGCGTAGATGTCTTCCGGCACGCGGGGCATCCCCTCGTGGAAGGGCGCCGGCTGGCGGCCATAGACGCTCATCGAGGAGATGAGCACCATCTTGCGCAATCCCTCGCGGATGGCCGGCACCAGCACGTTCAGATAGGCGAGGTAGTTGCGCTCGGTGCTGCTGATCGGCGTGAACTGGCTGCGTCCCTCGGTGGCGTCCGCCGCCATGTGGAAGATCACCTCCGGCCGCGCCTTGCGCAGGTACGCCTCGGTCGCCTCCCGGTGGCGCAGATCGAGCACGCTGAACTCGCTCTCGGGATGGATGTTGCGCCAGTAGCCGCCCGACATGTCATCCACGCCGAACACCAGGTGCCCGTCGGCGACCAGGGCATCCACCAGGTGTGATCCCATGAATCCCGCGGCTCCGGTGACCAGCACTCTGCGACGGTGAGTCCGCATCGCCTTGCCCTCCTCGCGCGGCCCGCCCCGCGGCGCCCGGATGGCCGGCGCGGTTCACAGGCCGCCAGCCGCGCGCTACTTGCCGGGGCGCACCCAGAGGCGCGCCGGGCCATGCCACCCGGACGGCGCCTCGGCGAATACCTTGCCGACGTAGTTATCCCAGCCCACACTGCTCAGGAGCGACCCCAGGCTGTTGGTGACCGCGATCTCGAAGCGGTTCTCACCTTCCTTGAGGAACGGGTCGACCCGGAACTGGTAGGGCGGCCAGCAGCGCCTCCCCGCTGAGACGCCGTTCACGCTCACCTCGGCCGCCACGTGTACCTCGCCCAGATCGAGCCACGCCTCGGCGCACGGTTGGTCGAGCGTCAGAGACTGGCTGTAGGTGATCGTGCCGGTGTAGCCGCTGAGGCCCTGGGCGCTCCACGGACCCAGCCGCAGCCGGCTGCGCGGCCGCGCCAGGAGCGCCCTCCCCTGGTCGTCGGTGTCGCTGTTGAAGTCGCCGGTGAGCGCCACCGGCTCCAGGATGTCCGGCCCGAAGATGTGCGGCAGCACGACGTCGGGATGGTAGTACTCGCTCACCTGCGTGCGGAAGGCGAGAACGTTCTCCCCCGACCGCGCCAGGGATCCGATGCGGAAGCGGAGGTTGGCGGCGTCCCACAGAGTGCAGGGCACCGGGTTTGCGAGCGGGGTGCCGTTCAGGTAGCCCTCGGAGAAGGCGCGGCTGTCCACTACCACCGAGAGGTCCATCGGCACGTAGCCGGCGTTGAAGGTGTACTTCACCCACAGCACCCCGCACTCCACCGGGTTGAGGGGAGCGGGGAGACGGTCGCGAACCGCCAGGATCCACGGCGCCGCCGGGGCTTCGCGATACCACTCCTCCTTCCTGCCCTGATCCTCCGGGTCGAGGCGGGCCCAGGCCTGTAGCGGAAGGACGTTGGCCGCGTGGCGCCGGGCATCCCACTGCCAGCCCGGGAAGGGGTACACGTCCCACGCCTCGCGAGCCTGCTCGGCCGACACCGGTCGCCTGCGAGGTGCCGCAACGAAGAGACGGGGCGGGGCTGGCTCGAGAGCGGCGGTCTCCCCGCTCCCCGACACGACGAAGTACCCCTCCCACGGCGCGAGCTTCACATCGAACGAGCGTCCCGCGCTGTTCTCCCGGGTGCGGATCGAGTAGCGTTTCCCGTCGTCCGGGTGCCACAACTCCAGCGGCCCGCTGCCCGGCACCGTGGCGCGTGCCGCCAGCGGCCGGCTGCTCATATTGGCGAACTGGTAGAGATCGCGGCCGTCGTGGACCCGGTGCGCCGTGACGATCTCCTCGTGGCCCACGCCCTCCAGCACCACCGGGGGCGGCGCGTGCGGCGTCAGCACGGCCTCCAGGCGCGGCACCAGGCGCTGCCAGGTGATGTCCGGCTCGGCGGCGACGACGTGGACGTTCGGCAGCGCGACGAGGGCACGCACGCGCTCCCGCACGTTGAAGCCATCCTCGATGCTGATCGAGGGCGTGGCGCCCACGAAAACGAGCAGGCCGCCGGAGGCGGCGAACTCCTCCAGCCGGGCGAACACCGCCTCGGAGAGGACGTGCGCGGCCGGCACCACGAGGGCCGGGAACTCGGCGTGGGGCACCACCAGCTTCCCCTGCTTCACCTCGCCTGTCTCGATCAGCGCCTCGAAGACGAACTCCCAGTCCTGGTGCGACCGCAGCAGCGCCTCCGCCGTCTGTTGGCACACCTGCACGCTCTGCGCCAGCAGCGCCGCGTCGTCGGAGCCTTCCGCGCGCTCCGGGAGCGGCGCCGCCGTCCGCAGGCACTGGGCCGTGAGGATCGGATGGAGCAGACCGACCGGCGCGGGCGCGGCGCCGACCGACGCCATGAGCGAGCAGCGTCCGGCGAACTCGGCGAAGTCGCGGTAGAACTTCCACCAGGGGGTGGTGAAGTGCCGGCCGCCCTGGGCGCGCTTGCGGAACCCCTCGAAGGAGAGCGTGAGGGTGTTGTCGTTCATCAGGTTGGCGCCGAGCGCGCTCAGCCAGTGCGTGGAGTTCACCAGATCCACCGGCGCCACCCAGTAGGGCATCACGCCGTAAGCCTCGACCATCACCCGCGGCACCCCGCGGTAGCGCGCCGCCGCCGCCGCCAGCTTCACGGTCAGCACCAACCCGGAGGAGTCGTGCAGGCGCTGTCTCGAAACGAAGCCGCGCCCCGGAGGGGGCTCGTAGTTGGTCTGGCAGCCGAGCAGGTCGAGGCCGGGCACGGACATCTCGCGTCTGGCGAGCCACGAGTCGCCGTGGGATCCCACCTCCGAGTCCGGCGATTCCTCGGCCAGGAAATGACCGGTGCTGTCAACCTGGTGGTCGCGGCACCAGTCGTCAATGCGCTTCAGGTGGGCGCCGAGGAGCTCGCCGGCCAGCCGCCAGTAATCGGCGCGGACGCGGTAGCGATCCTCACCGCCGGGCAGGAAGAGGTCGGCCAGGCAATCGTCGAGGTCGCGCCCGTGGCGCTCCCGGAGCGCCTGGCGGAGGTCGGCGTTGCCCGAGACTCCATAGATCCCCGGCTCATCATCGAAGAAGCCGACGACCGTCTTGCCGAAATGAGGGGCCAGGTGCTCGTAGTAGGCCTCGTGCGTCATCCGCACGAACTCGTCCGACGCCTCGCGGCTGAGGAGGTCGGTGTAGCCGGTGGCGGGGCTATCCTTGAGCCAGAGACACCCCTTGTTCGCCACCCAGCGGTTCAGACTGGGGCAGCTCGCGATGACGAGGAGGCGGGCGCTGGCCGGCCCGTCGTTGCGCCAGGTGACCTGCGTCGTCGGGTTGCCGCGCGCGTCCACCGTCTGCTCGGTCTCGACCTGGACCATCTGCCGCGCCCCGCCCTCCGTCATGGCGAAGGCGCGGCGCACTTCACCCACGAACGAGAGCTGCGCGCTCTCGCCGGCGGCCACCGGCTTCGCGGACCAGAAGGGGCGGAGGCTCCAGACGTTGTGCTCCGGGTGGGCGGCGAGCAGCAGGCCGGCGCAGCTCCCGTTCGGCCAGTTGTAGTCGTCGTAGATCCAGGCCGTCATACCCTTGCGCGCGCAGTGCTCCACGCTCTTGCGGACGACGTCGAACCACGCCTCGGAGAGGTAGGGGACCTCGAGGCCGTAGATCGGGAAGATGAAGAACGACCGGATGCCCTGGTCGTGCATCTGGTCAATGGCGTCCACCACTTCCGCCTCGGTGCAGGCGCCGGTGTAGCAAAGCCACGGCACGGGGCGGAACTCATCGGGGGGATCGGCGAAGTGCCGCTCCAGGTCGGCCGAGACGCTGCCGGCGTCGAAGTCAGACCATCTCTCCATCGGGGGCTCCTTCAGCCCGGGGCCCGGGCGTGCGGTGCCTGGATCTCCCGGAGTCGGTATCCATCAGCAGCAGTGCCCGCCGCTCCGCCGGGGGAGCTCGCCGGGCACGCCGGGTCAAACAGCCTCAGTCTAGCACAGGGAGTGAGCGGAGTCAATGGAGCGCGGCGTCCGCACGGCAGGGGACGTCGGGATGGCGCCCTGGCGCCCGTCCTCAGACGCCCAGGTCGCCGATGGTGCGCTTCACCCAGCGGCCGGCCACGATCAGCAGCATCAGCAGGCCCCCGGCGCCGCCGCCGAAGAGGACGAAGTAATACAGGTCGTAGCCGTTCGGGCGGCTCGGAAGCGTCGGCGGGTCCACCACGACGAACTGCGGCTCGCGGCTCTGGGCGAAGAGCTCGGCCCGGCTGTACTGGGAGCGCAGGAGCGAAAGTCGGGTGCGCTCGTCGCGCAGGTCGGCGTTCAACTGCGTGTAGCGCGCCTGGAGGGCCGGCATGCCGGCCAGCTTCTGGCGCACTTCCTCGAAGGAGCGCTGCAAGCCCTCGACGCGCGCGCGAGTGGTGACCACGGAGACGATCTGCTCCCTGACGAGGGGCGAGGCGCCGCTCTTCAGGCCCTTGAGCTGGCGCGCGACCTCGGCGTCCAGGCTGCTGCGCGCGGCGGCGAGCGCCTGTCGCGCCTGCACCACCTCCGGCCGCTGGTCGGTGAACTTCTCCCGCAGCAGCGCCAGCTCGGCCTCGCGGTCCACCACCGTCTTGTAGAGAGAGCCGAGCAGGGCGTTGCCGGTGCCGGAGGGTTCCAGCGCAGACACGATCATCTTCTCCGAGACGTCCGTCGTCGCCTTCATCTGCGAGTCGGTGACGGAGGCCTCCACCTGCGCGTCAGTGAGCTGGCGCTGCAGGTCGCCGTAGATCTGCCCCAGCGTCTGGAGCTGCGCGTCCGGAGTGGTGCCGCCCACCTTCTCCTGAAGAGCGACGATCTCCTTCTGGTAGTTCAGGCACGCCTTCTCGGACTGCTTGAGGTATTCGCCCACGAACCTGACGCTCTCCTGCGCCCGCTTGCGGGTCATCTCGTCCACCCTGTCGGTGAGGATCTCGATCGCCGCGGTGACCAGCTCCGGGGCGCGGTGGGCGGTTCGGTCCACGAAGCTGAGGCGCAGCTCGGCGGTACGCCCCTCGACGCAGCGGAAGACGCGGCGAAACTCCGGGATGGCCAGCTCCATCGGCAGCCCCCACTCCGAGGCCAGGCCGAAACGGGAGATCAGCTCCTCGGTGACGGTACGGCTGTTCAGGATGAGTATCGCCGAGGAAGGGCTGGTTCCGGTTCGCGGTATGACGAGGATGTTCTCTACGATGGACACGCCCGGCTGGTCCTGGGACGCGCCGCCCTCGCCGCCGGCGGCATCGCCGCGTGCCGTGCTGACACCACCGCTGGATCGGCCCGCGCCGGGGAAGTAGAGCATCGCGGTGGAGGTGTAGGTGCGCGGCAGGAGGAGGCCGACCACCGTGGCGATGGCGGCCCCGATGATGATGCCCAGGATGACCCGCGGGAGGATCCTCGAGAGCTTCATGCCCGGTGCATTCTCTTTACGCATAGAGGTTGTCTCTTCCGGCGCCCCCCGCCGCCGGACATTCGCGCCCGGCCGGGCGGGGGGCACAAGGTCGCCAGTATCCTTATCGGCTCAAGCCGCGGACTACCAGGTAGAGGCCCAGGACATCGAAGAGCGTATCCTGCGGGCGGCGCGCCACCGGCGGCTGGATGATCTGGTGCTTCGACGAAACCACGATCACGTCCCCGGGGTCCATGCTCTTCACGTCGGCGAACCGGCGCACGGCGCCGCTCACCTTGACCACCACGCTCCGCTTCAGGTCGGCGTCCGGGGCGCCGCCCCCGGCGCTGCTGATGTAGTGCTTCGGCGACTGCCCCGCCGTGTAGTAGACGGGCCCGGGCGACTGCACCGCGCCGAGCACCTGCACCACCTCGCTGCGGCGGGGCACCTCGATCACGTCGCCGTCCGTCAGGCGGATCTGGCCGATGCGCGTCACGTAGTCCGCGCGGTTCTCCATGTCGAAGCCGACTCGGGTGCCGCTCTGCATCGTCGCGAGCCGGCGGGGCGACACCAGCAGCACCTTGGTGGTGCCGCCGCTGCTCCCCATGAGAGGCACCGAGCGGGAACCGCTCTCCACGTCGAGCATCTGCGCCGTGGTGCCGCTCCGGGCAGCGGTGTCGCCTCCCAGGCTCGGCAGGAGCTGGTCCATCCACTGCATCACCGTCCGGACCTGCTCATCCGTGGCCGTCGAGAGGATCTTGTCACGGGTGCGGGTGAGCGAGAGGCCGAAGGGATCGGCATCGTCGGCAAGGCCGCCCGCGCGCTCCATGAGCGACTTGAGGTCCTCCCCTTCGTAGAGGAGCGCGTAGGTCCCCGGCCGGCGGAAGCGGCCGCGCAGCTCCACCTTGAAGGGCTGTGTCAGCCGGTCCTCGCGTCGCGGCACCGAGATGAGCATCCCGGACTTGATCGGCTCGTCGCGGTGCGCGCCGTCGAGCACGTCCGCCAGCTTGAGCGCCTTCACCTCGGCGCGCTTGTTCGACTTCTCGTCCACCACCGGGGTGGCGATCTCAATCGTGCCGGCGGCCTGGTCGGTCGGCCCGCCAGCGATGAGGAGGATGTCGTAGGCAGTCATCCCTTCGTAAGTGCGGAACGACCCGGGGCGCTGCACCTCGCCGACCACGGTCACGCGCTCCGCCTTGAACTCCACCTCCCGCTGGCGGTAGATCACGAGGCGGTCTTGATCCTGTAGCGCCAGGTTGTCCGAGGCGCTGCCCCGGTCGGCGGCGGAGGGATCGATACGGACGAGGCGGAACTCGCCGGGGCCGATCCGCCGGTAGAGGTGGGCCACGTCGTTGGCGGCCTCCTGGAGCACGCCTCCCGCCGCGAAGATGAGGTCGCGGACGCGCATCCCCTCGGCGACGCGGTAGATGGCGGGGTTCTTGACGGCGCCCTCAATGGCGGCCAGCGCCACGATCTGCTTCTCGTTCGCCTCGTAGACGTAGACCTCGTCCAGGTCCATCAGCTCGATGTCCTTCGCCTTGCCCTCGAGGATCTCCTGGAGAGGCAAGGGGATGACGACCGGCGTGCCGTCGGGCAGGAGGCGGGTGAGATCCGCGCGCTGCCAGTAGGTGCCGATGCGGGGGTTCGCTTCGGTGAAGAGCGCCTTGGCGGTGGGAGTGCGCCGGAGAGAGTAGTCGCCGGGGAAGCCGACGTTTCCGCGGATGGTCACCCGCTCGCGCACCGTCGGCGAGACGTTGTCCAGGGCGATGAAGTCGCCGTCGCGGACCACCAGGTTGTCGGCGTGCTTCGGATCGGCCAGGAAAGCCAGGGCATCGAGAGTGCGCTCGACGCGCCGCCCTCCCTCGACACGACGCAGCCTGAGGATGCGGGGGAAGGCGGAAGCCTTCAGACCGCCGGCCATCGCCAGCACGTCGGATAGACGCTCGCCTTCCTTCGCCTCGTAGATCGCCGGCCGGGAAACCTCACCCGTGACGGAGACGCGCGGCCCGGCTGTGGGGAAGAAGACGATGTCCTCATCCCTCAGCGGCACGCCGCCAGCCAACTCGCCCTGGATGAGGAAGCGGTAGACATCCATCTCCACCACGGTGCGGTTGGCGCGGCGCAGGGCCACTCGCCGCAAGCTCCCCAGCTCGGTGGCGCCGCCGGCGGCGTAGACCAGGTTGAAGAGATTGGCGTCGCCCCTGGCAACGTAGCGCCCCGGCCGGCGCGCCGCCCCGGAGACGAACACGGTGATGGTACGGGGATCCACCAGATCGGCGGCGAAGCTCGGGCTCTTGAACTGCTCGTGCAGGCGCTGGCCGAGCCGCTGGCGGAACTTGTCAATGGTGATCCCCGCCGCCATGATGTCGCCGACGCCGGGGATCCCCACGGCGCCGTTCTCTGCCACCGTCAGCTCCTGCGTCGTCTCGGCGATGGTCGGGGTCCACCAGCGGATCCGCAGCTTGTCCTGGGGGCCAAGCTGGTAGCCGGGCGGGATCGGCGCGCTCGGGGCCACGGTGAAGTCGGTGGTGGGCGCGCCCGCGAAGAAGTCGTAGCCGAAGGGCCGGAGCTGGCTGAGCCCGGCGGCGGCGGCGGCCCACTCGGCGGCGCGCTCGGCGGGCGTCAGCATCGGCACCGGCTGGCGGATCTCGGGGCGGGGCGCGGGCGCCTCATCCGGATCCGCGGTCGCTGCGGGCCGGCTGAAAGCTGCCGGCGCGCTCGGGCGCTCTGCGGCGGGCTGGCCCGCCGCCCGTGGGCCGGAGGGCGCCGGGGCCTCGGCCGCGTGGGTCCCCACCGCCGAGAGGCCCGCGACCGACGCCGCCAGCAGCAGCAACCGCCAGAGCGGCTTCACCGGTGAAGAATGCGGTCTCGTACGCAGCATAGCACTGCCATCCCTCTCTTAAGGAAACGTTGCGTGTTCTCCGGGCGGGGCGCCGGAACCGGTGCGCCGGTTCGCCTCCTCGCACATCACCCGCACGCCATGCTCTTTACTTATGGCGCCTCTGCGGGATCTCCTTCTTCATGCGCGTTCATCATCGGCGCAGCGACACGCGGCATCCCACAGCACGGAGCGGCATCCCTGGAGCGTTCTCACCGAGGACGGGCGAGTCACTGCCGAGCGCGCGCGTAGAGGCATCCACTGCTCCAGGCGCGGCAGGCGCGCACCGTCGCGAAGAGGAGAACTCTGGCTCTCGGAGGACCCCGTCGCGTGGGCCGGCGTCCGCCGTCGGCCAACCGAGCCGCGCCCATGCGACCGGCGCCGTCAACACCGCCTGATGTGTAGGAGCACAGGAGCCACCGGCGCAGCGAGCGGGCACCGGGGGCCGAGCGCGTGGCTCCCGACGAGCCCGACGCTCCGGCGCCGCGACGGCCGGCCCGGGCCCACACGCCGCCCGCTCTGCGCGCGCTCTTCCCGCCTGTTCTTCTGCGCGTCTCAGTGCGATTCCTTCTCGACTGCCCGTGCGCCCGTGCGCCAAGCCTCCCATTCGGGCGCCGCCGTCCTGCTTGCCCGACGCTGGCGCCTGTACTGGCTGCTACCTCATCAACCGCTCGGCGATGCCTCTCAACGGGTCCTTTGAATCGCCGGCTACGCGCCGGACGTAGGCGCGGAACTCCGTCGGCGGAGAGTCTCCCCCCTCTTGCCACCGGACAAACCCGAACCCCCAGTACCTCACCGCTTCCAGACCCTTCTCCGAGAGAGCCGCCGCGCGCAGGACCCCCCGGGGATGCTTCCGCATGGCATCAACGCGGGTTGAGGAAAGGACTGCCGCACCCGCGCCGTCGGAGGAGAGCGTGAACATCTGGTGCAGCAGCCAGAAGTCGTGGTTGTTCCGGTAGAGGTCATACAGGAAGTCGACCGTCTCCTCGTCGAAGCCATACGGCGGCGGCATGCGGTGTTGGAGCCTGCCACCATACTTCTCGAGCCGGAAGAACACGTTGAGCAGGTAGTCGCGGCATCTCTTGTACTCCACGCCATACCAGACGCTCACGGCGCACGCCGCGGCGCGCTCGCCGGAACCCCATTTCGACTGCGCCAGCATCGTTCGGAGCATCCTCCTTCTGTCGGCGAGACCGGCTCCGCTGAAATCACTCCTGATCCTGCCGAACATCCGTCTCGCGGCGGCACGCTCAGGTCGGGCGCCGTCGGCACCCGGCAGCACCTTCCGCTCGATCTGCGTCACGCCGGGCGCGCAGGATCCCGGTGGCGGAGCCCAGACCAGCAGGCAGACCGCACCAACAACAAACCGAAGAGATCTGCTCATGGCGTCTTCTCCTTCGCTCCTCCTGGGACGGGCTGCCGTGCCGAGGAGTTCCGGTGGGCTATCGCACTGGCGCTGCCCCTCCAGCGCCTTTACAAGACACCCCGTTTGTGATACGATCATTCCGGCTATTGTAGCAGCAACCGGCCCACAGGCCGGGTGCGTATTGAGGTAGTACCGGCTGACGTGGCGAGGGCGCCGGCCAGAAACATAGGATATTATTCTATAATATATT
>JACQGM010000386.1 GCA_016199585.1 Armatimonadota bacterium | reverse complement strand
GGGGTGTGGGAGTGTGGGGGCATGGGAAGGTGGGGCCGTTCCTCAGATTCGTGCTGCCACACCCCCACACTCCCATGCTCCCATGCTCCCACACTCCCATGCTCCCGTGCTCCCACAGGCTGCCATGTCAGCACCGGGATCCCCCGTGACCGCGCCACCGCGATGGCCGGGCTCTCCATCCCCGTACCCACCACCAGCGCCTTCGCGTTCAGGTCCGAGAGGTAGAAGTCGAACTCCGCTTCCCGGTAGCCAGGGTTGAGGGGAGCGCAGGTCGCCCCGGCCGCGATGCTCAGGAATGCCACGGCCATCTCAGGGCCGTTGGGGAGCACGAGGGCGACCCGGTCACCGCGGCCGATGCCCAGTGCATTGAGGCGGCGCACGGTTTCGCGCACGTGCGCGTAGAGGCGGCCGTAGGCGAGGGGCGCCCGCCCCGGCGCCTCAATGGCGACCGCGTCGGGGGACCGCTCGGCCTGAGCCCGGACCAAGTCGGCGATGCACGAGGGAGCAGGCTCACGGTTACCACCGGCAAGGCTCATTGCGTCTGGCACGATCATCTCCTTTGCAGCGAGGGGCCTTCAGCGGATCGGGCTGAACCCATGTTCCTGCGCCCGGCCGGCACCCTGGAACGCACAAGACTACAGGAGCGGCGAGCGAGGGCTCTTGCCGCGCACCTCGCGGACAGGGAGTGCAAGAGGTGTGCCAGGGAAATGAGATCAGGTGATGAGGGGCAGGTTGGCTACCGCGTTCAGATCCAGGTCATCGCGGCGGCCGGCGCGCAGGAGGTAGTAGCCGGCGGCGGCGATCATCGCGGCGTTGTCGGTGCAGAGGGCGCGGGGCGGGATGCGGAGGGGCAGCCCGGCGTCGGCGCAGGCCCGCTCCATGCGGGCGCGCAAGAGCGTGCTCGCAGCCACGCCCCCCGCGAGCATCACCTGGCGGGCGCCGACATCTCGGGCGGCGGCGAGGGTCTTGGCGACGAGAACGTCAACGATGGCCTGCAGGTAGGAGGCGGCCAGGTCCGCGACGGGGTGGGGGCTGCCGGACTGCGCCTCGCGGAGGAGGGCGGTCTTCAGGCCGCTGAAGCTGAAGTCGCGGCTGCCAGGCAGCCAGGCGCGCGGGAAGGGGACGGCGTCGGGCCGGCCCTGCTGCGCCAGGCGGTCGATGATCGGGCCGCCGGGGTAGCCGAGGCCGAGGACGCGCGCGCCCTTGTCGAGCGCCTCGCCGGCGGCGTCGTCGCGCGTGCGCCCGATCACATCCAGGTCCACTTCGCTGCGAACCACGATCAGGTCGGTGTGCCCCCCGGAGACGACGAGGCAGAGCGCGGGTGGCCGTAGGGGCGAAGCATCCGCGCCGGGCGCCCCGTCCGGAGGCTTCCCCCCTTCCCCGTTCTCCAGGAAGTTGGCGGCGACGTGGCCGTGAATGTGGTGGACACCCACGAGCGGCAGGTCGCAGGCGAAGGCGATGCTCTTGGCGGCGGTCAGGCCAACGAGGAGAGCGCCCTGCAGCCCCGGGCCGGCGGTGGTGGCGACGGCATCCATCGCCGCCAGGTCCGTCCCGGCGTCTTCCAGGGCGGCGGCAAGGATCGCGCCGATGCTCTCGACGTGGTGGCGCGAGGCGATCTCCGGCACCACGCCCCCGAAGCGGGCGTGAACGTCCACCTGCGAAGCGACGACGTTCGAGCGGATGCGGCGCCCATCCTCCACGACGGCGACGGAGGTCTCGTCGCAGCTCGTCTCAATGCCGAGCAAGCGCACGGGAGTCCTCCTGGAGCAGGCGGCGGTTGGCCCGGAAGATACGCTGAAAGGCGGGGTCGCGCAGGTTTTCGATCCACATGATGATGGCGTTCTCGCCGGTGTCCGAGTAGTAATGGCGGCGCATTCCCACGGCATCGAAGCGGTACTTGACGTAGAGCTTCTGCGCCACCCGGTTGCTCTCTCGCACCTCGAGGGTGGCGCGCAGCATCCCCTGGCGGATGGCGGCGTCAAGGATGCTCACCAGCAGGCGCTCGCCGATCTTCAGGCCGCGGTAGGCCGGGTCCACGGCGATGGTGGTGATGTGCGCTTCGTCGGCCACCAGCCACATCCCGGCGTAACCGATGACCCGCCGCCCCTCCGGGAGGTGCGCCCGAGCCACCACGTAGCAGGCGTTGTCGTTGCCCGCCACTTCGTAGCGGAATGTCTCGGCGCGCCAGGGCGTGGGGAAGCTCTGCCGCTCGATGCGGATCACATCCTCCAGGTCCGCCGCCTCCATCCGGTCAATCGTTACCTGCATGGTTCTCCCGCCCAATCGTCCTCGGCCTCGCACTCGTCGTCGTTCCGCGCTCCCCGGTACGCATCGAGGACGACGACGAGGCCGAGGACGATTCCACCTCACGCCCCTACGATGGTGAACTCCTTCGGCGCGTGCGTCAGCACCTCGCAGCCGGCGTCCGTGACCACGATGTCGTCCTCGATGCGCACGCCGCCCCAGCCGGGGATGTAGACGCCGGGCTCGACCGTCACGACCATGCCGGGCTCCAGCACGACCTCGCTGGTCGGTGAGAACGCCTGACCGTCGTGAACGCTCCTCCCCAGGCTGTGCCCCAGTCCGTGGCCGAAGTAGTCACCGTAACCCCGGGCAGCGATCCGGTCGCGCGCCACCTTGTCCACGTCGCTGCCCTTGGCGCCCGGACGGATGGCCGCCAGGGCCGCCTCCTGCGCTTCCAGCACCACGCCGTAGACCTCGCGCTGCTTCGCGTCCGCGCGTTGGATCGCCACCGTCCGGGTGATGTCGCCGGCATAGCCGCGAAACATCGCCCCGAAGTCCATCTTCACCAACTCGCCGCTCTCGATGAGCTTCTCCGTCGCGCGGGCATGGGGGCTGGCGGCGAGGGGTCCCGAGGCGACGATGCTCTCGAACGCTTCCCGCTCGGCGCCCTGGCGGCGCACGAAGCACTCGATCTCGACCGCTATCTCCCGTTCGGCCATTCCCGGCCGCAGAAAGGGCAAAACGTGCCGGTAACACGCATCCAGGATGGCGGCCGCTCCCCGCAGGCGCGCGATCTCATCGGCGTCCTTCACCAGGCGCATCCCCTCGATCATCCCCTTGACCGGCTTCAGCGCCACGCCGGAGAGCTTCTCGCCGAGGTCGGCATAGGACTCATAGGGCAGGGAGGACTCGAAGCCGATCTCTGCCAGTCCGAGCTTCTGGATGAACTCGGCCACCACCTCGGGGTGCTTGCGGGGGCTCTCGATCTTCACCATCTCGAAGAGGGACGCCTCGCGCTCCGCCTGGAGGAAGTAGCGCGAGTCCACGAAGATGGCGGCCTGGTCGGGAGTGACGACCGCCTGCCCGGCGGATCCGGTGAAGCCGGTGAGGTACTGCAGGTTCAGGGTGTTGGTGACGAGCAGGGCGGGGAGGGAATCCTTCTCCAGGCACTGGCGCAGGGCGGGAAGGCGCTGCGCCGGGCCGGTCGTGGCGGTCATCGGCGCGCCTCCTCCACGAGCTGCTTCGCCGCCCGCAGGCCGAGGAGGTAGGACGCGCTCCCGAAGCCGGCGATCTGCCCGCAGGCCACCGGCGCCACCACGGAGCGGTGGCGGAACTCCTCGCGCGCATGGATGTTCGAGAGGTGTACCTCCACCACCGGCAGGCGGATGGTGGAGACGGCATCGCGGATGGCGATGCTGTAGTGGGTGTAGGCGGCGGGGTTGATCACCAGGGCATCGGCATGGCCGACGCACTGGTGGATGAGGTCCACGATCTCCCCCTCGGAGTTGGACTGGAAGATCTCCACCTCCACGCCGAGGCTGCCGGCCAGGTCCTGGATCTTCTTGTTCAGCTCGTCCAGGTTGTCGTGGCCGTAGAGGTCGGGCTCGCGCAGCCCCAGCAAGTTCAGATTCGGCCCGTGAATGATACGGATACGCATGTTGGTGCTCCCGTAGGGGCGAACCGCTGTGTTCGCCCTGTTGGGGCTACCCATCCCGGTGGGCGAACACGAGGTTCGCCCCTACGGCCGGGTGGTGCCCCTCACCGCCTCCGTGCGTAACTCGGCTCCGTGCGGCGGACCTCGAACACGTCGCTGAGGGATTCGATGCGGCGCATCAGGCCGGCCAGATGGTCGGTCGAGCGCACCTCCAGCGTCAGGTCCACCAGGCCGGTGCGGTTCGGCTCGGTGTTCACCGTCACTTTGGAGATATTGACGCGCGCCTCACTGACGATGGCGGTGATCGCGTTGAGCACGCCGACGCGGTCCACGACGAGGACCTGCAGGCGCGCCGGATAGGTATCCTCGCCGGTGTCCTGCCAGTCCACCGTCACCAGGCGCTCCGGCTCGCGCTGGTAGTACTTGATGGCGTTGCTGCAATCCACCCGGTGGATCACCATGCCGCGCCCGCGCGAGACATAGCCGATCACGGCGTCGCCAGGGAGCGGGCTGCAGCACTTGCCCAGCTTCAGCAGCAGCCCATCCTGGCCGCCGGCGCTGATCGCGATCTTCCGCAGGTCCGGCCCGGTGGCGCGCGGCTCCGGCAATTCGATCACGGGTGGCGGCGGGGGCGGCTTCAGCTTCAGGCGCTCCACCACCGTGCGGGCGCTCGCCAGGCCGTGGCCGATGGCGGCCAGAAGGTCGTCCACCGATTGGTAGTTCATCTCGGCGGACAACTCGGCGACGCGCTCGTGCTTGCCGGGGTCAATCCGCTCGAGGTTGCGGCGGTCCAGCTCGCGCTCGAACTGCTCCCTGCCCCGAACGATGTCGTCGTCGCGGCTGAGGCGGCGGAGATAGCGCTTGATGCGGTTGCGCGCCGAGGCCGTCTTGACGAAAGCCAGCCAGTCCAAGCTGGGCCCGGTTGTGCTCCGGGTGATGATCTGCACCACGTCGGCGTTGTGGAACGCGTAGTCCAGCGAGACCATGCGCCCGTTCACCTTGGCGCCGACGCAGTGATCGCCCAGATCGCTGTGGATGCGGTAGGCGAAGTCCACCGGGGTCGAGCCGGCGGGAAGGTCGATCACCTCCCCCTTGGGGGTGAAGACGAACACCTGGTCGGCGAGGAGGTCCTCCATCACGGAGCGGAGGAAGTCGCGGGAGTCGTGCGTGTCGCTCTGCCACTCGAAGAGGCGCTGGCGGAGGGTGGCGAGACGGTCCTCGAAGGCGTCGGCCTTGCCGCCTTCCTTGTAGCGCCAGTGGGCGGCCACGCCGAAGTCGGCCGAGCGGTGCATCCCCCAGGTGCGGATCTGCACCTCCAGCGGCTCGGCGGTGGGCCCGGCCACCTTGGTGTGCAGCGACTGGTAGTTGTTCGGCTTGGGGCGGGCGATGTAATCGGCGAAGAAGCCGCGGATCGGCACCCATAGGTCGTGAACGACGCCGAGGGCCTGGTAGCACTCCTCCACGGTGTTGACGATCACGCGGATCGCCATCAGGTCGTAGATGTCGGAGAAGTCCAGCTCCTGTAGCTGCATTTTCTGGTAGATGCTATAGAGGTGTTTGGGGCGGCCCTGGATCTCGGCATGGATGCCGGCGGCGGCGAGGCGGCCGCGGAGCACCTCGACGGCGCCGGCGAGGTCGCCCTCGCGGGCGGCGCGCGTCTTCGCCACCTTGCGCGCCACGTCGTCGTACTCCTCCGACATCAGGTAGCGGAAGGAGAGGTCCTCGAGCTGCCACTTCAGGTGCCAGATGCCGAGGCGGTGGGCCAACGGAGCATAGACCTGGAGCGTTTCCCGGGCGATGCGCTGCCGGCGTTCGTCGGAGAGGTGCTGCAAGGTGCGCATGTTGTGCAGGCGGTCGGCCAGCTTGATGATGATGACGCGCAGGTCGCGCGACATCGAGAGGAGCACCTTGTGCAGGTTCTCGGCGCGGCGCTTCCGCTCGGACTGGCGGCGCTTCTCCGCGCCATCCACTTCGGCGCCGCCCACTTCGTCCGGCAGCTTGGTGACCCCATCCACCAGGGCGGCGACGTCGCTTCCGAACTGCGCCTCCAGCTCCTCGCGCGTGGCGGCGCTGTCTTCCAGGACATCGTGGAGCAGACCGGCGAGGATGGATGCCTGATCCATCTCCAGCTCCGCGAGGATGCCCGCGGTCGCGATCGGGTGGAAGATGTAAGGGGTACCGTCCTGGCGCTCCTGGCCCACGTGGGCGGCGTGAGCGCACTCGGCGGCCCGGCGGATCGCATCGCGATCCGCGCGGGGGTTGTAGGCCGCCACCTTCTCGATCAGGCTCTCGACGGCGCGCGCGAGGCGGGCCTCGAGCGAGCGGGGCGGCAACGCAGTCTCCGGGGCGTGTGCGGCCGGCGCCGGGGGCGACTCCACCGACAGCGCGCACATCGCCTGCTGAGTATCTGCCTCACCTGCGCCCATTCCGTATCCCACTGACGCGAGGGAGCCTGAGGCCGTTGTCACGGCGGCCGCAGGCTCCCCGGTTCTACCCCCTCACACGCCGCGGCGATCGATCAGTAGCGGCGCTTCTTCTTCTTGATGTTCCGCTGCGGCTTCGGCGCCGCCTTGGCCACGCCGCCGGGCGAGGGCCTCGCCGTCGCCACGGAGGCGCGCCCTTGAGCCGGAGCAGCGACCCGCGCCTCTTCCACCTCCCCGTCGCCAGCGGCCGTCACCGTGGTGGGCTTGGACCCGGGTGCCGTGGGCTTCGCCGGGCGGGGGCGCGCCCCGACCATCGGCTTCTCGTCCGGCTTGCGCGCGGCCACCTGCGCCTGCCGGCGCTCGTAGGCCCGCCACATCGAGAGCAGCGGCGTGGCGGTGAAGATCGACGAGTAGGTTCCCGCCATGATGCCGATCAGCAGGGCCATGTTGAACTGCAGGATCGTCCCGCCGCCCAACGCCACCAGCGCCACCAGCACCACGATGACTGTACCCGAGGTGTTGATCGAGCGCGCCAACGTCTGCGTCACGCTCTTGTTCGCCACCAGGTCGAAGCTCTCACCACGCTGGCGGTGCTTCATGTTCTCGCGGATCCGGTCGAATACCACGATCGTGTCGTGTACCGAGAAACCGATGACCGTCAGCGCCGCGGTGACGAAGAGGCTGTCCACCTGCCACCCGGAGAAGATGCCGGCGAGGGCGAAGAGGCCCAGCAGGATCAGCACGTCGTGAACGAGGGCCATCACCGCCGTAACGCCGAAGTCGATCCCGGAGAACCGGAAGGCCAGGTAGACGATGATCAGGAGTGACGCGAGAATGACCGCCTTGATGGCGTCGAGCGTCAGTTCCTTCCCCATGACGGGGCCGACGTTGTCCACCGCCTCCACCTGGAACTTGCCGGTGGATTGCAGGCTCTTCTCGATCTGGCTGCGAACCGCCTCCGCCTGGTTGGCGTCCGCCGGGAACTCCTTGCCGCGGATCGTGACCCGGTTTTCCGTCGGCATCGTCGCGACCTGCGATTCGCCGCGGCCCACGCCCTCCAGCGCCTTGCGAATGTCGCTCGTGGCGGGAAGCTTCTCCTCATAGCGGATCTGCAAGAGGCTGCCCCCGGTGAAGTCGATGCCGCGGTTGATGATGGACCCCTTCGTGACGAGGAGATAGCCCATCGCCAGGATGCCCACCAGGATGACCGCGCCGCTGAAGGTGAAGTAGACCTTCTTGCGCTCCACGATCTGCAGTGGGTTGGAGTCATCGCGGTGCAGCCAGCTCCGGCCGAGGCCCCACAGGTTCGGCTTCTGGCTGAGACCAGTGCCCACCAGCAGGTAGAGCATGTTCCGCGTGCAGGTGATGGCGGTGAACATGCTCACCAGCACACCGATGGCCAGCACGACGGCGAAGCCGCGGATCGGGCCCGTGCCGAAGTTATAGAGAACGAAACAGGTGATCAGCGTACAGGCGTTGGAGTCGAAGATCGATGGGAACGCCCGGCTGAAGCCCGTCTCGATGGCGGCGCGCAGCGTCTTCCCGGCGTTCAACTCTTCTTTCAACCGCTCGAAGATCAGGATGTTGGCGTCGACCGCCATCCCGATCGAGAGGATGAAGCCGGCGATGCCCGGCAGCGTCAGCGTCACCGGGATCAGCCGGAAGAGCGCGAAGAGGAACGCCGAGTAGAAGATCAGCGCGACCACGGCGATCACGCCGGGCAGCCGGTAGTAGGCCACCATGTAGAGGGCGACGAGGATCAGGCCGACGATGCCGGCGATGATGGACTTATCGACGCTCTCCTTGCCGAGCGTGGCGCCGACGTCGGTGGTCTGGTCGATCTGCAGCGGCACCGGCAGCGCGCCGGCGTTCAGGAGGTTCGCCAGGTCCTGCGCCTCCTCCAGCGAGAAGCTGCCGCGGATCACGCCGTTGCCGCCGGGGATCGGCTCCTCGACGATCGGCACTGAGATCGGCACGTCGTCCAGGAAGATGCCGAAGTACTTCTTCACGTTCTTGCGCGTGAAGTCGGCAAACTTCTTCCGCCCATCGCCGTTGAAGTAGAGCTCGACGACCGTCGAGCCATCGCCCATGATGTTGCCGACCGCCTTACCGGGCTCCAGCTCCCTGCCGGTGACGATCTCCTCGCCTTCCTTCAGGATCTGGCTGGCCGGCACTTCCTCTTGGGTGACTCTGTCACGGAAGGTGACCGGTTCCCCGAACTCGACGTTGTACTTCTCGGGGATCTTGACGAAGCGGAGCATCGCGAGCTGCTGGAACTTCGCCAGCGCCTCGTGTCGCTTGCCGGCCGGGATGTCCGGCAGCTCGACCACGATCTGGTCGTTGCCCTTGGTCTGCACGAGCGGCTCGGACACGCCGAAGGCATCGACGCGGTTCTGGATCACGCGCTTGGCGTCCGTCAGGTTCTGAGGACTGAACTTCGTGCCCGGGGGCGGGTTGGCGCGGAGGATCACCCGCATGCCGCCCTTGAGATCCAGGCCCAGCTTCGTGGGGTGGCTGCGATCAAAGAAGATCACCCAGGCTGAAGCCAACACGAGCAACACAATGCCCAGGAAGTAGTACTTATGTCTCACTCAAGAGGTCTCCTTCCGGCTCTCTCCCGCCGCGACAAAGGCCACAAAGGCAGGTCTCGGTCCTCTTCATTATACTGGCGGCCCCTCCCGGTGTCAAGGATCGGTATAGCCCTCGTGCTCCAGGCGGCTGCTACCCGACGGGAAGCCCTCTACGGCGAGCCGTCGCCTCCCACCCCGCCCCCGCCGGGTTCCCCGGCGCTCCGGGCAACAGGTCCGGCGGCACCCCGCATCCGCACCCACCCGCTCGCCTTGACAACGCCCGCGTATTGAGGTAACATCGTGGCGCCTGACCATCAGTCGAACGAAGTGCGGCCTGCCCCACTCCCGCAAGGCAGCGTCAGGGGTGCCGGCAGCCCGGAGGAGCGTCCATGTCTCGAGCAATCAAGATCGGCCTGGCAGAGGCGACCATCACGCCCCCCCTCGGGGTACGGATGGCCGGGTTCGCGGCACGCAAAGGCGTGGCGCAGGGCGTCCATGACGACCTCCACGTGCGCGCCCTCGTCGTCGAGGGACCGGAGACCTCCCTCGCCATCCTGGGCGCGGCGATCATCGGCCTGCCCCGCGACATGGTCGAGGAGGTGCGCCGCACCGTGGCGGGGCAGACCGGCATCCCCGAGCGCAACATCCTGATGGCCGCCACGCACACGCACTCGGGACCGGTGGTGTCCGACGACTACCGACCGCTCCTGCGGGACCAGTGCGTGGCCGTCCTCCTCAGCGCCTGGGAGCGCCGCACCCCCGGGCGGCTGGGCGCGGGCACGACGGAGGTGGACGACGTCTCCCGGAACCGCCGCCGCCTCGATTACGGCGCCCTGCCCGTAGACCCGGAGATCGGCATCCTCCGCCTGGAAGACAGCGCCGGCCGCCCCCTGGGCGTGCTCTTTCACTACTCCTGCCACCCGACCGTCATGGGGCCGGACAACCTGATGATCACCCAGGACTGGCCCTATTACGCCATCCGCCGCATCCGCCAGGAGGTGGGCGACGTCCCGGTGATCTACCTGAACGGGGCCGAGGGCGACCAGAACCCCGGCTACCGGTCGGAGCTGTCGGCCGTCGGGGCTCCGATCCCGATTCGCGTCTGGGAGTTCGCGGAGAAGATGGGCACGCGCGTGGGCGATGCCGTCCTCGCGGCGCTCCCCGGCATCGGCACGCGCGCCGAGTGCGCCCTGCGCGGCGTCAGCGGGCACGTGGATCTGCCGCTGCGCGACACGTTCCCGATCACTATCGAGCAGGCCGAGCGCGCCGCGAAGGAGGCGCGCGAGCGGTTGGCCGCCGTGGAGGCGCAGGGCGAGATCCCCTCGCCCGTGCTCCTGCACAAGGCTCAGGCGGAGGCGTTCATGGCCGACCTGACCGCCAGCCGGGCGCGGTGGTTCTACACTGCCGACCGCGGCCGCTCCATTGACGTGGAGCTGCAGTCGCTCCTCCTCGACGACGCCGTCTTCACCACTTTCCCCGGGGAGGTCTTCGTGGAGATCGGCCTGGCGGTGAAGGAGCGCTCGCCCTTCGCGAAGACCTTCCCCGTCGGTCTCTCCGCGCTCGGCTCCGCGGGCTATATGCCCACCCGCGCGGCGTTCGCCGAGGGCGACTACGAGGTCTACGCCTCCGGCTACCGGGAGGACGCGGGAGACAAGCTGGTGGAGGCGACGCTGGGCCTGATCGAGCAATTGCGCGCGGCGTGATCGGGAATGCCATCCCATAGCACAGAAGCCACCGTAGGGCGCGGGTTCCATCCCGCGCCGGGTCCGTGGACCCACGTCCGGCGCGGGGCGGAACCGGCGCCCTACGACGGGATGTGGGTGTCCACGTCCGGCGCGGGGTGGAACCGGCGCCCTACGACGGGATGTGGGTGTCCACGTCCGGCGCGGGGTGGAACCGGCGCCCTACGACGGGATGTATCTGAAACGCCAGCCCTGCGAAGGGAGTACCCGCCATGCTGGAGATCGAAGTCGGGTTCGACGGAAGCTGCCCGCAGAGCCCGGATGGGGTGCGGCGCGAGGGAGACACTACCTTCCGCATTCTCCCCTCCTGGCGCCCCGAGCCCGGGGTGAGTGAGGAATGCCTGGGCCGCACCACGCGCCTGGGCTTCCGCGTGCGCAACTCCGGCGCCCTGCCCGTGGCCGCCACGCTGCACGTTGACTGGCAGTATGATGAGGCACCGCCCGACGCGCCCCGCTCCTTCCAGAGCCGCGAGCACTACATGAGCCTCCGCGACTTCTGTGTCGCGCAGGATCCGGGGATCCCCGAATGGCGCTACCTGATGGCCGACGTGGCGGGATCGGTGGCGACCCTCCGCCTCGGCATCGAGCCGGGCGTCACCGAGATCCACTGGCACCCGCCTTACAACTACGCCCGGGGCGAGGCGTTCGTGGCCGACGTGCGCGGGCAGCCCTACACCTCGGTCGAGCACCTCGGGCAGAGTCAAGGGGAGCGCAACCTCTGGCTGATCCGCATCCGGGGCGGGAGCGGCGGCGGAGCGCCCTTCTTCGTCCGGGCGCGGACGCACGCCTACGAGAGCGCCGGGAGCTACATGATGGAGGGGATGGTCCGCTTCCTCCTCGGCAGCGACCCCTGGGCCGCCGTCGCCCGGCGCGACTATGAGTTCTTCTTCCTGCCGATGGCCAATCCCGACGGCGTACACGACGGCATGGGCCGGCTCACCGCGCCGCGCGGCAGCGATCTGGTGCTTGCCACCCCCGCCATCGAAGACCCGGCCTATATCGCGATGATGAGCGCCGTGGAGCGCATCCGGCCGGCGCACTTCATAGACATCCACAACTGGCAAGGGAAGTTCTCCGACGGCCTGCTCGGCATGGATCCGGCGCGCCGCGAGCCCTTCTTCCACTACATGCCGCCGGCGGGCCGGGAGGCCAAGCGGTGGTACATCCGCGACCCGGAGAACGTGGCGGGCCCGGTGCCGAGTCGGGAGACGCTGGGACGCTACTGCCGGCGGGTGTACGGCGCCCGGGCCGCCTCCTTCGAGGTGAGCTGGTTCGGACGCTCGCCGGCGGACGTGCGCCGGTTCGGCGCCGATGCTCTGCGGGCGATTCTGATCACCAACGCGGCACCCGCCGACCCGGAGACGATCTGATTGTTCCCCACGAAGGAGAAGCCATGACCTCCCGCGAGTGCGTGCAGGCGGTGCTGAAGGGCGAAGTGCCGGAAGCGGTTCCCCGGGCGCTCTACGACGTCGCCATCAACACCTACAACCAGTCCACGCTCGACCTTTTCCAGAAGATGCTGGGCCGGCACCCACGCGACTGCTTCCGGCAGGACCTGCGCGGCGTACACGTTCAGGGGCCGCCACAGGATACCGACTGGCGGCGGAGAGTGCGCGACGTCGCCACGCCGGAGGCGGCGCGCGCGGCCCTCCGCCCCTGGGTGGAGCACCAGCCGGACATCGAAGGCTTGAGGCGGCAGGTGGCGGAGATCCACCGGGCCGGGTGCGCCGCGGTCGCCGTCGGCTGGATCAGCGACTTCGAGACCCCCTTCGGGCTGCGCGGGCGCGAGCAGTTCTTCATTGACATCGCCGAAGAGGCGGAATGGCTCCCCGTCTTTCTGGACGGCATCGCGCAGGCGGCCGCCAACTCGGCGCGCGCCGCCGGACTGGCGGGCGCCGACATCTTCGGCATCGGCGATGACCTCGGCTCGCAGCGGGGTCTGCTCATCTCCCCCGGCCACTGGCGCCGCCTCTTCAAGCCGCGCCTGAAGTCGATCATCGCCGCACTGAAAGACGCCAACCCCGAGACCGCGTTCTTCCTGCACACGGATGGATTGGTGACGGAGCTGGTCCCCGACTTCATCGAGGTCGGCGTGGACATCCTCAACCCGGTGCAGCCGGAGGTGATGGACCTCCCCTCCCTGAAGCGGGAGTATGGAGATGAGCTGGTCTTCTTCGGCGGCATCAGCGTGCAGTACACGCTCCCCTTCGGGACGCCCCGGGACGTCTACAATGAGGTCAAGGAGCGCATGGAGACGATCGGCGCCGGGGGTGGCTACCTGATGACGCCGTCACACCTCGTCAACGCAGACATTCCCTGGGAGAACATCGTCGCCTTCTTCGATGCCGCGGAGCGTTACGGACGGAGCGCCAGATGAGAGAGCTTTCCCGCAGACTGAGTGTGCCTCCCTACGCCGACCTGGGCGAAGATCAGCACCTGAAACCGCTCTTCCCCCGGGGCGTTGAGCCGACGCTGGCGGATTGGGAGCGCGAGCGGCGCGCCATCCGGGAGCAGTGGGACCGCGTGATCGGCACGCCCTCATACCCGGAGTTCGACCGCGCGCCGGAGGTGGTGGATACCTTCGAGCAGCCGCAGTGCCACGTCACCATCCTCCGCCTCCCCACCGGCCCGGACACGCGGCAGCTTCTCCTGCTGCTGGAGCCGCACGACCCGCCGCGCACGCCGCGGCCGGCGGCCATCGTCCCCTTCTACCACCCCGACCTAATGGCGGGCCTCGATCTGAAAGCCCGGCAGCCGATCGCCGAGCGCTCCCTGGTGCAGTTCGGGGCGCACCTGGTGCGGCAGGGCTACGTGGTGGTGTGCGGCGAGGCGTTCCCGTACAACACCGTGCCGGAGCCCGAGAAGAACGTCGGCTTCGCCTGGTGGCACGCCGGCACGGAGAAGGTGCTGCGCGACAACCCGCACTGGACCGGCATCGGGAAGCTCGTCTGGGATACCCGCCTGGCCACCGACTTCCTTCTCAGCCGCCCCGACGTGGACCGGGAGCGCGTCGTCATCATCGGGCACTCCCTCGGCGGGAAGATGGCCTTCTACACCGGCTGCCTCGACGAGCGGATCGGGGCGATCATCGCCTCCGACTTCGGCATCGGCTGGGCCTTCACCAACTGGGATGCTCCCTGGTACCTGGGGCCGCAGATCCACGACCCCGACTTTCCCCTGGCGCACCACCAGCTTCTGGCCCTTCACGCGCCGCGATCCTTCTTCCTGATCGCCGGTCACGCCGACCGCCCGGCGAGCTGGCAGTACCTCAATGCGGCACGGGAGGCCTACCGGCTGTACGGGAGAGAGGATGCGCTCGCGATCTTTGATCACGCCTCGGGGCACCAGCCCACGGAGGAATCGATCGTGGCCGCCTACCAGTGGCTGGCGGAGCAGTTCGACCTCCCGGAGCCGGACCCGGAGCGGTACCTGCGCGCGTAGGCCCGGGAGCGGCGTGCGGGATGCCGGGGTGCCTACGGCCGAAGAGAGGTGCTCTTGCGGCGGCATCGGAGCGCCGGGGAACCCGGCGGGGGCGGGAGGCGACGGCTGCCTACTCGTGCGTCACTGCCCCGGCCCGATGCTCGGGCGCTCCGGGCAAACGCGTGAAGGGGAGTGCGGATGCGGGGGTGCCACCACACGCGGGCGTGGAGTGACGCGGCCACCACGTGAGCGTTCGGCTCAGCCGTGAAGGAGCTACCGATGTCTGAGCACGCCGTCATCGTGTCGTTTGCCTATGGAGACCGCAATTTGGATGCTCTCTTCGATCTCGAAGAGAAGCTCGAAGCCGCGATCGAGGAAGCAGGGGTCGGGGAGTACGACGGCAACGAGATCGCCGTCGACGGGAGCGACGGCTCGCTGTTCATGTTCGGCCCGGATGCCGAACGCCTCTTCGCGGTCGTTCAGCCGATACTCGCGACAACTCCTTTCATGAAGGGGGCCGAGGTACACCTGCGCTTCGGGCCGCCGGGAGAGGGCGTGCCGGAGCGGATCGTCACTCTGGACCCGTGACCACTGCGGGCAACGGGCCGGGGCCCGAGAGCGGCGTGCGGGATGCCGGGGTGCCTACGGCCGAAGAGAGGTGCCCTCGCGGCGGCATCGGAGCGCCGGGGAACCTGGCAGGGGTGGGGCGGGGGAGGCGACGGCGGCCTGCGCGTGCGTCACTACCTCTGCCCGATTCTAGGGCGCTCCGGGCAATCGCTCGAAGGTCGGTGCGGATGCGGGGGTGCCGGGGGATCGGGCGCTCCGGGCAGACGTTTGGAAGGAAGTGCAGGTGCGGGGGCACCTCCGGCACCTATGAACCGCGCTTCGCCAGGTGCTCCTTCAGCTTGCGGATGCGCTCGCTGGTGGGCGGGTGGGTCCGGAAGTAGACGGCCAACCCCTTCGACTCCTTGCCCTCCTTCGCGCGCAGCTTCTCGAAGAAGCGCACCATGCCCCGGGGATCGAAGCCGGCCTGGATGAGGTACTCGGCGCCGACGCGGTCGGCCTCGAACTCGTCGCGGCGTCCGTAGCCGAGGATGGCCAGGTTCGCCGCGGCGCCCGCGAGCTGCGTGGGGATCTCGTTACGGTCCTTGAAAACGAAGCGCAAGGCGAGGCTGCCGATGAGCGCCTTCTCCGTCTGGCGGGCGGCGTGCTTGCGCGTGGTGTGCGCCACCTCGTGGGCGATCACCGCCGCGAGCTGGTCGCGGTCGCCGCCGACGAAATCCATCAGCCCGGTGTTCACGTAGACGTAGCCGGGCACGGAGAGCGCGTTCACCTCGTCATTCTCGATCACGCGGAAGTGCCAGGAGAGGCCTGGGCGGCTGCTCACGGCCGCCAGGCGCTCGCCGAGGCGCTGAACGAGCGCCGTCCGGGCGGCATCCTTCGAGAGCGGGTACTTCGCCTCGATCTGCTGCGCCGCGTCGGCGCCCATCTGGATCTCCTGACGCTCGCTGATCAGGCCGGCGTGCGCCGGCCCGCCCACACTGCCGAGGGCCGCTGCCAGCGCCACGATCCACCCACACACCCATCGTTTACGCACCGCCGTCCTCCCTTTCGCTACCAACGGCCCTCTAATGGGATAGACCCATGATGAGGGGAAAAGGTTCACCCGGACAGGAGCGAGAGGCGGCCGTCTCAGTCGTGCGCCAGCGCGATGGCGTAGACACTTGCAGCGCCCGCTTCCCGCAGCGTGCGGGCGCACTCGTGAAAGGTGGACCCCGTCGTCGTCACGTCGTCCACGAGGAGGAGCGGGGCGCGGGGGAGGTCGGTGGCGGCAACGCGGAACGCTTCGCGCAGGTTCTCGCGGCGCTGGGCGGCGCTGAGGCCGACCTGCGGCTTCGCATCGCGCACCTTGACCAGGAGGTCGCAGCGAAGCTCCAGACCGGTGCGCTCCGCCAGCGAGCGCGCCAGGAGGACCGACTGGTTGAACCCGCGCCATCGCTCTCGCCGGGGGTGCAGGGGCACCGGCACGAGGATCCGCGCCGGGCGCAGCACGGGCTCCTCCGCCAGCACCCGCGCCAGGATGGCAGCCAGCGCGGGCGCCACGGTGTACAGGCGCTCGTACTTGAGGGCCGCGATCGCCTGGCGCAGCGGGCCATCATAGAGACCGAACGCGCGGCAGGCGGCGAACGCGGGCGCGGCGTCGCGGCAGCGCCGGCACGTCACCCGTCCAGCGAAGGTCTCGTCGGAGGAGACGGCCATCATCTCCATGCCCTGTCCGCAGCGGCTGCACAGCGGCGGCTGCAGGCGGGGCATCGCCGCCGTGCAGTCGTCGCAGAGGAAGCAGGGCGACGGCGCCCGGCAGACCACGCACACCGGGGGGAAGACCAGGTCCACCAGACCCTCGCCGAGCTGACGCATCCAGGAGAGCACGGGGCGCCCCCTGCCGGCTGCCTACGCGCTCTCCATCGCCTCGAAGAAGGCGATGGACTTGAACTCGGCGTAGCGGCGGGATACATCCTCCGGGGTGAGCCGGCGCAGCCGGTTGATGCTGAAGTCCTCGATGTTGAGCGAGGCGACCACGCTGCCGTAGACGGTGGCCTTCCGCAGGCTCCCCTCGGAGATGTCGCCGGTGCCGGCGACGTAGCCGACGAACCCGCCGGCGAAGGTATCGCCGGCGCCGGTCGGGTCCACCACCTGCTCCATCGGGTAGGAGGGAGCCGAGAAGTGGGACGCGCGGGTGAAGAGGAGCGCCCCGTGCTCCCCCTTCTTGATGATGACGGCCGTCGGACCGAGCGCCATCAACTCGCGCGCCGCGCGGGGCAGGCTGAATGTGCCGCAGAACTGGCGCGCTTCGGCGTCGTTCATGAAGACGATGTCCGCGCGGCGGATCACCTCGCGCAACTGGTTGGGCTTCCCCTCGATCCAGAAGTTCATGGTGTCGCAGACGACGAGGCGGGGGCTGCGCACCTGCGCCAGCACTTCGAGCTGCAAGTCGGGGTCGATGTTCGCAAGGAAGACGAAGCCGGCGTCGCGGTAGGTATCGGGCAGGCGGGGGTGGAAATCCTCGAAGACGTTCAACTCGGTGCTGCGGGTGTGCGCCTGGTTCAGGTCGTAGTCATAGGAACCGGACCAACGGAAAGTGCGCCCCTCCACCACTTGCAGTCCCCGGAGATCGATGCCGCGCGCGGTGAGGAAGGAGAGGTGCTCCCGGGGGAAGTCGGCGCCCACGACGCCCACGAGGTTGACCGGGGCGAAGAGGGAGGCGGCGACCGAGGCGTAGACGGCGGCGCCTCCGAGCGCGTTCTCCTCGCGGCCGAGCGGCGTCTCCACGGTGTCGAGGGCGACGGATCCGACGATGAGCACCGGCGCCGCCTTGCCGGTGCGATCTGCAGCGTTCCACATCAGCAATCCACTCCTCAGCGCGTAGGGGCCACGTCTCTGTTGGCCCGC
>JACQGM010000378.1 GCA_016199585.1 Armatimonadota bacterium | reverse complement strand
TCGCGCAGGCGGAGACGCCGTGGCCCATCAGCTTCATCTCCGAGTCGAGACCGAGGAGCCGGGCGGACGCGCCGGTGGCGACGATCAGCGTCTTGCACAGGTGCATGGCGCTGCCGACGCAGACCTGGAAGGGCCGGCCGGTGATGTCTACCTCGGTGGCGCGGTCGTCAATGAACTCGGTGCCGAAGCGGGCGGCCTGCTGGCGCATCTCCTCCATCAGCTCGGGACCCATGACCCCGTCGCGCCGCCCGGGCCAGTTCTCGACCTCGGTGGTGATCATAAGCTGCCCGCCCGGCTGGTCGCCGGTGATGGCGAGCGGGCGCAGGTTGGCTCGCGCGGTGTAGATCGCCGCGGTGAGGCCCGCCGGCCCCGAGCCGAGGATGATCACGTCTCTGATCTCTTCCGCCATGTTGCTCCCCCCATCTGGTTTCGCACGGCCGTCTGCCGGGATGGCTCGCGCGGCGAGCCGGCGCCCCGCACACGCCCGGGGCCACCCCCACCGCCTCTAGTATACACGACGGCGGGAGATTTGCCAACCGGGGGGCCGCGCTCAGCCGGCGACCTCTCGTTCAGCCGCCGGGCATCGGGGATACTGTCTTCTTGCCCATCTCTCTGCCTGAGCAGCCCGCTGGAGTGAAGGGGCAGTTTCCGTGTAGGGGAGGACCGCGTGTCCGCCCGGCACCGCGAGTGCATTGCACCCGGGCGGACCGCATGTCCGCCCCTACACGGCCCGGTTCCGTCACAGGGGCCCGCGCGCAATCTGCCCCTTCAGTCCGCCATCCCACTTAGCTCCCGGCGTTAGCAGCACAGGTCGCAGCCCGGTAGGGTGCGGGATGGAACCGGCGCCCTACCGCACGCCGATGGGCGCGGCATCCGCGTGCCGGGCGGCGAACTCCTTCTGCGCCGCCCGGCTGCCATAGCGGGCGAGCGCGTAGGAGACGTACCACCCGGCGGCGTGGTGCAGGCGGGCGGCGCGCGCCAGGTCGGGATCCTCGCGGGCGGCCAACTCGAGGCGGGCGGCGAACTGGTGAAGGGTCTCGCCGGGGCCGCGGGTGAAGCCCGCCGCCCGGAGGCGCCGGTCCGCGCGCTGGCGCAGGCGCTGCAGGCGCTCGACCTGCGGCGGCGGCCGCCGCGAGCGCCGGATACGCCGGCCGGGCCGCCGGCGCATCCACAGAAGGAGGAGCCGGCCGATCACCAGAACGCCGGCCGCCAGGATCAGGGCCCGAAAGGCGCCCACCGCGCCCGCCACGCCCACCCACCGCCCGAGGGCGCGCAGCAGCGCCCTCGGGTCGAGCGCCGCTCTGACCCGGCGGACCGCCTCCTTCACGTAGTCCCAGAGGTGGGAGAGCACGCTGGCCCTCTCCTCCTCCGAGGGCGAGGGCACCCCTTCGGCCACGGTCGCCTCGACGGTGACCCACCCGCGCTTCTCGTCGAAGGCTTCCACCCAGGCGTGCGCGTCCTTGTTGCGCACGTTCCAGTAATCGCCCACCAGGTTGCGATCCACCGCGACGAACCCGGAGACGTAGCGGCACGGCACCCCGCCCAGCCGCAGCAGGAGCGCCGCGCCGCTGGCGAAGTACTCGCAGTGGGCCGGCGGGCGCTCGAGCAGGAAGTAAGTGAGGGGGTCCTTGCCCCGGGGCACGCGCAGGCCCAGGTGGTAGCGGTAGTTGTCCCGGAAGTATCGAACCACCGCGCTGATCTTCGCCGCCGTCGTCCGCTTGTCGGCGAAGAGGCGCGCAGCCAGATCCAGGACGCCCGGATCGAGGAGCGGCGGCACGCTGAGCAGGGCCTGGCGGTACTCCGGGTCAAGGGGCGGAGGCGGCCGGGGCATGGATGCGGCGGCGGCGAGCGTCAGCTCGTAGTAGGAGGGGGTCGTGGAATCCGGGCTGCGCACCGTCTGGTCCACGCCGACCCTCAGCCTCGACATGCCCGCGGCGACGAAGCGGCTGCCGAGGCCCGTGAAGAGCACGCCCGAGGTATCTACCAGCGTTGTCACGCCGGCATTCTCCCCCACGCCACCTGTCCCGGGAGAGACCGGGAAGACCCTCATTGTCGTGCCCTGGTAGGGCGTCGGCGGAGCGCTCAGCGGAACGGTGATTGCCGGGCTAATGGTGGAGGACCAGCGGGACCGGGCAAGGCGGTCGTAGGTCTTCCCGCGCAGGTAGCCGGGGTTCGCGCGCGCGCGCACGCGCAGGGCCGTCGCGTCGCCATTGGTCGTCTTGATCCGCTGGATGCTGTTGAGGTCTCCCTGAGTAGTGAACCCGACCTCCAGCGCCCGACCGCTCCCCGTCGCCAGCCGGTTGAACGCATCGTTGAGCGCATCCTTGTAGGTACCCAGGAGCCAGCTCCCGCCGGCCGTTCCCCCGAAGGTGCCGAGCAGCACGGCGAAACCGGACAACCGGGCTCCGAGCCGCCGCGTCTTCCGGGCGGGCGCCCGCAGCCGGGGCTGCGAGGTGGCGAAGAACGCCGCGAAGAGGCAGGCGAATGCAACCGAGCCGGCGAGGAACAACTGCCGTCTCACGCCCTCCGCGATCAGGTCGCCGGTGCAGACCATGACGATGGCGCCGAGCAGCGGGAAGTAAGGGGGCAGCGAGGTCTCCGCCCGAAGGAAAAGGAGCGAAGCCTGCAGCAGCAAGAGGTACTGGGCGACCCCGTAGCCAAGGCCGCTGTCCAGCACCGATCCCGTAACGGATGGGCGCGGCAACAGCCACCACCGCAGGGCCAGCGCCGCGCCCAGCGTCAGGGCGTAGAGGACGCGGATTCGCGGCCGCAGGCGGAGCCGCACCCACCCGGGCGCGCCCGCGGCAGCCAGCAGCAGCACGAGCGCCGCGAACGCGGGCCGCTCGAATTCGTAGCCGGTCACGCCCGCCTCGACCGCGACCAGGAGCAGCGCTGCCAGACGGTGCCACGTCATAGCACGTCTATGCCTCCCCTCCGGATCGTCTCGGGGCGATACTGGCGTGCCGAGTGCGCCGCGGCCACCGGGGTGAAGGGCGCCGACGTGGGGCCGTCGCACACCAGGAAGATCTTTACCGCGCAGTTGGCTTCCACCGCCGCGCGCACCAGGCGCTCGCGCGAGGAGTCCCAGTCCAGCAGCACATAGATCACCGAGGAGATGCTCGCCAACTCGTCTGCCAGCGCGGGCGCGACCTTCACGAACGGGTCGGCGCGGCAGGCGTCCACACCAGCCAGGATCTCCAGCACGTTCTCGAAGTGCGCCGTGGCTCGCCCGGCGCGGAAGACGTGCAGCTCCGAGCCGGCCGCGAAGATGTCAATGATGTACTCGCCCCGGGCCAGCGCGTCGGCGACCGACGCGGCCAGGCTGATCGCCGCCTCGAGCTGCGGGAACCCCTCCGGGCGAGCGGCCTGCCTCGCGGGCACGTAGGTGTCGAGGACGAGGCCGACCCGGCAATAGTACTCCTCCTGGTACTCCTTCACCACCGGCTTCCCGAGCCGCGCCCAGGAGCGGTGATCCAGGTGGCGCGGCGAGTCACCCGGATGGTACTCGCGGTTCCCGATGTACTCCATCGATTCGCCGACCGACGAGGAGAGGGCGATGCCGCCCGGCTGGTAGCGGGAGTTCGTCGGCACGTCAATGCCGGTGACGTGGTGGAAGCGTGGGTAGACCAGGAGGGCGCCGTCGTGGGCGGTGCTCGGCCGGGTGCTCCTGGCCTCGATGCGGAAGAGGCCGAGCGGGAAACTGCTGTAGCCCCGGGCGTATGGGAGCGGGTAGATCCCGCGCTTGAGCGGACGGAGAGTGATCGGCACCCGGGCGGCCTCCTCGGGCGGCAGCTCCGGAATCATCGCCTCGGTGGAGACCTGCCGGAGGGACTCGGGGAGACCGAACAGCCCGGCGGAGACATCGTAGGCGCTGCGCCAGGAGGAGGGGTTCACCAGGCGCAGGGATCCCGCCACGTCGGTGCCGGCAACGGCCCGGCGCGGCAGGATGCTCTCCACCCGCAGGCGCGGTCGCATCAGCCGTCCCACCCCGTAGGCCGTGAACGTGAGCGCGCAAAGGGCGCACAGGAGGTGGTAGGCGAGGGAGTTGAGCGACGCGGAGCTGATGCTCGTCGCGACGATGATCGCGGTGGCGAGCACCTTCCCCGCCGTGGTGTAGCGAAAGGCCCACTGCTCCGCAAGGTGCCGTGCGACCGACGCCAGGGGGGACCGCCTCATGCGGGCACCCTCACGCTGGCGACCACGTCGTTGATGACCGCCTCCTTGGTGACGCCGCTGTACTTCGTCTCCGAGGTGAGCAGCACCCGGTGCGCCAGCACGCGCGGCGCCAGCCGCTGCACGTCGTCCGGGAGCACGAGGTCTCGGCCATCCAGGAAGGCGGCCGCCTGCGCGGCGCGAAAGAGCATGAGCGACCCTCGCGGGCTGACGCCCAGCTTCAGGCGCGGCTCGTGGCGCGTCGCCTGCGCAATCCCCACCAGGTAGCGCGCCACGCTCTCCTCTACGCGCACCGAGCGAACCATCCGCTGGATGGCGACCACCTCCTGGCGCGAGACGACCGGCTGAACCGCCTCCAGCGGATGCTGCTCGACCTGCGAGTAGAGGATGCCCACCTCGGTCTCCGCCTCGGGGTAGCCGATGGCCAGCAGCGCCAGGAAGCGGTCCAACTGCGCCTCGGGGAGGGGATAGGTGCCGTGGAACTCAATCGGGTTCTGGGTTGCCACCACCAGGAAGGGCGCTTCCAGGGGATAGCGCACGCCCTCGATCGTCGCCTGCGCCTCGCTCATCACTTCCAGCAGCGCCGACTGCGTGCGCGGCGAGGCGCGGTTCACCTCGTCGGCCAGCAAGACGTTGCAGAAGATCGGCCCCGGGCGAAAGGTGAAGGCGCCGCTGGCGGGGTTGTAGATGGAAGACCCCAGGATGTCCGAGGGAAGGAGGTCCGGCGTGAACTGAATGCGGCTGAACGTGGCGTCAATGGACCGCGCCAGCGCCTTGGCCAGCGTCGTCTTGCCCACGCCCGGCACGTCTTCCATCAGCACCGAGCCGCCGGCGATCAGCGCCGTCACCAGGAGGTCAATGCTCTCGGTCTTGCCGTGGATGACGGCGGCGAGGTTCTTTCTCAGGGCCGCCAGGCGGGCGCGGTGTACCTCGGCGTTCTCCAGTGACACGTGTTACCTCCATCAGGGATCTTGGGATGGCGCACGTGTGCCTTCTTCGCGGCCCCGGGGGATGGATCCTGCCGCCTTGGCGGACTCTGGTCGGATGCCGGGAGCCGGGCTACGGCTCCGAGAGATGCCGGGCGTTGATGTGGATGGCCGCGGTGGCGGCCTGGGCCATGCCGATGATGATCTGGGCGTAGCCCCGGTTCACCACGTCGCCGACGGCGTAGACCCCCTCGACGTTGGTGCGCCCGTGCGCGTCCACGCAGATGTAGCCCTGTCGATCCAGCCGCACCTCCATCTTCCGGGCGACGTCGGAGCGCGGGCGGACATCCAGGGCGCTGTAGGCCCGGTCTACCTCGATCAGGGTGCCGTCCTCCAGGCGGAAGCCCCGGATCTCAGGGCCGTCGTCGAGCACCGCGACCACGCGGCTCGAGAGGACGGGAATGCCGTGGCGGGCTAGATCCTCCCGCAGGGAGGGATCGATCTCCGCCTCCTGTCCCTCTCCGTTCAAGAGGATCGTGATCTTCTCGGTGAAGGTGGTGAGGTAGAGGGCATGGCGGGCCACCTTGCTCCCGCCGCCGAAGATCGCCAGGCGGCGGCCATTGGCTTCGTAGCCGTCGCAGACGGGGCAGTGGCGCAACCCTCGCCCGACGTACCGCTGCGCGTTCGGGAAGTCGGGGGGAACGTCGACCACGCCGGTGGCGAGGACAACATGACAGGCGGGGATCTCGCCCCCGTCGCTGAGGCGCACGCGGAAGTCGTTCACCTCGCCTTCCACCGAGTCCACGTCGCCATCCACCAGCCGGACGCCGTAGCGGCGCGCGTGCTCGCGGCAGCGCTCGATCAGATCGGCGCCGCTGATGCCATCCGGGTAGCCGGGAACGTTGTAGGTCCGCGAGATGAGGCGCGCCCGCTGGTCGTCTCGAGTGACCACCGCTGTCTCGCAGTTGAAGCGCGCCAGGTAGAGCGCGCACGTCAAGCCCGCCGGGCCGCCGCCGATGACGACACAGCGGCACCGTGGCCGCTGCCCTCCCCCTGGGTCGTGTTCCCTCATCCTGCTCCCTTCCTGAGGCGTGTTGGCCCCTATGTTCCCACACGAGCGCCGCCGAAACCGGACAGATGCGCCTGCCTGCAGCCCTGCGTCGTCTGCCCGTCGGCGCGTCCGGGCGCTCGTGGACAGTCACGGCACGCGGGATCCGGCCGGCTCGCAGGGCGGAGGAACCGGAATGGCCCCGTACCTGCTGCGCTGCAGGTGGTATCCTGCGGGTACCGGGGCAGGGCGGGGAGAGGAGTAACGAGTGGATCTCTTGACGGTGACGGAGAAGGCGGCGGGACGGATCCGCGAGCTCCTGGAGAAGCAGGGGACTCCCGAGGGCGGGCTGCGCGTGAAGATCACCAGCGGGGGGTGCGCCGGCTTCCAGTACCGGATGGACCTCGTGGAAGCGGCCGGGGAGAAGGACTTCGTGGTGGAGGCCCACGGAGCTCGCGTCGTGCTGGACGCGAGGAGCGCCATCTACCTGGCGGGCAGCGAGATTGACTTCGTCTCCGGCGGTCTGATGGGCGCCCGGTTCGAGGTTCGCAACCCGAACGCCGCGGCGTCCTGCTCCTGCGGGGATTCGTTCGACCTGAAGCGGCAACCGGCCGGTTGAGGGACCGGGGGCATCCGCGATGAAGGACGCTCGCCGTGGGGCGCGCCCACGCGTCTGGATAGCCGGGTAGGACCACGCCCCGGAATCCGGCGTGTGGTCGCCCTCGACTCCATCGGCATGGACGTCACTCACTTCGTGACGGTCAGCGTGGCCGCGGCGCTCGTCGCCGATCCGAACCGGTTTCCGATCACGCAGCGGTACGCGCCCCGGTCGTCTTCCGCGACGGCGTCCAGCGTGTAGCTCGCCGTCGTCGCGCCCGCGATGTCCGTCCCGTCCTTCTGCCACCGGTACGTCAGTGGGAGGTATCCCAACACCTTGACTGTCAGACTGGCCGATGCACCCCGGGCGACCGTTCGCGATCCCGGCTGGGTCGTGATGTGCGGCGGGACGCCGAACAGGTCCATCATGTCCAGCCCGGAGGCCCACCCGGGGGGCAGTCGGTTGAAGTGCGCGTTCGCCTCCGCCGCCTGGAGAACGGCATCCTCAATGCGCCCATCCTTCACCAGCCGGTAGTACTGCGCCGCCGCCTTCCAGTACTGCGCCGCCTGCGCCAGCTTCGCCACCTGGCGGCGCTCCCGGTCGTTGGCGGCCTTCGCCTCCGCGCGGCGCAGGCACTCATCCAGCCGCGCCTCGCCCAGGGCGTCTATCTGAAGGACGATGTTCTTGCCGTCCGCGAAGACGCCGTGCTCGGCCGCCCTTCGCCATGCCTCGTGGAAGGCATCGTAGATCGGCCGGATCTCCCCCGCCGCCGAGCCGTAC
>JACQGM010000033.1 GCA_016199585.1 Armatimonadota bacterium | reverse complement strand
TCTTCGTCGGCTGCGTCTGTTGTTTATATGATCCTGGCACCAGCCCACGCCTGGGGGGTCGTTCTGGTCGTTGTCGCGGGGCCTATTGGGATCCTATCAATATGGCCCCGGCGACTCCGACCAGACAGACCCACCTGGCTTGCGCTGGAGCGGTGCGCTCCCGGGGGAGATGAACCGACGCCCGGGCAGGCGGCCATCTCATCGGTGCGCGCCGAAGGGTGGATTTCGGTACGACTCTCCACCCGGTTGCAGAAGCTGCCGCACGCCCGTGGGGCACCCCGGAAAGGGGTCTCAGGCAGAGTAGCCCGGTTTCGGGGCTGCGGAAGGAGATGCGATGATGTCGTTGCTACGCAAGCTGTGGGTGAGCGAAGAGGGCCAGACCCTGGTGGAGTACGCGCTGATCCTGGCGCTGATCTCCATCGTGGTGATCGCCGTCCTCACGGTGCTCGGCGGTAAGACGAGCAACACCTTCAACGAGGTCGCTGGCCAGCTCAGGTAGCGTATGGGTGCGGTATCCAGCCGGCCATCCGTTCGTCGCCACCGGCTCTTTCCGGTGAGACGATCCGCCGGTGCGGGTGCGGGAGAGGCGCACCCCCGGAGAGGGGGGTGTTGCCCCCGGGCAGGCGGCGATCCCACCGGTCTGTGGCTAGGGGTGGATTGTAGACGTCGGCTCCCGATCACCGGGATCGGTGTCGGCCTGCCCCGTCGGGCATCCTCGGCGGGGCACCCGGGCAGAGCGGCCGGAGGGGGGCCGCGGAAGGAGATAGGATGATGTCGTTGCTACGCAAGCTGTGGGTGAGCGAAGAGGGCCAGACCCTGGTGGAGTACGCGCTGATCCTGGCGCTGATCTCCATCGTGGTGATCGCCGTTCTCACGGTGCTCGGCGGGAAGACGAGCAACACCTTCAACGCGGTCGCTGACCAACTCCAGTAACGGTCGGGGATCCTCCTCGTCGGCCACCGCGGGTGTCAGTGCCCCGGGGAACTTCCCCACCAGGCCAGGCGGAGTGATGGCTCCGTCGTGCGTGCTGCTCGGCGCGCCGCGTGCGGGCCACACGCCTTGCGATCATCTTCCGGGGGCGGCGGCGTGTCCGCTGCCCCCGCCATGACTGGACAAATCCTGGGCCGGCCTCCCGCTTGCGGGGGGCCGGCCCTCGCGCTCCGGCCCGTGGCGGGCGTGCCGCCGCACGAGCATCACGCAGCCGGGGTCGGCGTAGACCTCCCGCCAGCCGCGCGCTTCTCTGATCTGCCGCACGAGGCCGCGCTGGTGCCGCGGTGATAGGAAGAACGCATCCGGACGGTGCCGGGCCAGCAGCGCGCCAAGCGGGATCTCCCCCCGGGCGGCCTGGAAGTACTCCCGCCAGTCCGCCCTGTCGAAGACGTACAACCGCCCGTCCATCGCCACCTGCCACCGCGGCGACCCCGCGAGGATCAGCGGCCCCCCCCACTCCCGGAAGTTGTAGACGCGCCCCTGCGGGAGCGCCCGCTCCAAGCGCGCCACTCCCTGCACGGGCAGCTCGGCGTGCATCAGCGAGCCGCGCAGCCTCGGCGGCACGGCGAGGAGCACCACCAGGCCCACCACGCCGGCGAGCAGACAGGGGCGACCCGCCAGCCGCGCCTCGCCGCGCCAGCGGAGGAGGTGAGGGGGCTTCCCCTCCTCGAACCAGCGCGCCCAGACCGGCACCATCGCCAGCCCCCAGAACAGGCCGAAGCGCGCCGCCGAGAGCGCCACCGCGGTGGCGGCGATGAAGAGGAGAGCATCGTCCCACCTCAACTGCCGGCGCAGCCTGATCATGAGCGCGAGGGAGAACGCCAGCGCCACCCAGAACATCGCCATCGGCGCCCGCACCGGCTCGCTCCACGGGGGCAGCCATTCGCTCACGCCCAGCCACAGCCGCGATACCTCCACGTTCCGGGCGCTCACGGCGAAGATCCCGAAGCCCATCGGCGTCGCTAACTGCGACACCCCCGCCAGCGCCAGCCCTCCCGCGTAGGCCCGGACCGAGCGCCCCGGCCGGCCCCGCCGTCGCTCCAGCGCCGTGCCGGCCGCCAGCGCCCCTGCCGCCACCATTGCGAGTGACATCGAGGGATGGCTGTTCTGCCACACCACCAGGATCAGAGCCAGGAGAGGCACCCGGCGCGGCCACGGACGCCCCGTGCCACAGACGTGCAGAAAGAGCGCGAAGCAGAGGAGCCCGAACGACTGCGGCCGCACGTCGCAGTTGCTCAGGCTCACCAGGAAGCCGAGCACCACCGCGCACGCCACGGCAACCAGGCTTGGCCGCCTCCCGCCCTCGTGACTCATGGCCGACCAGCCGGCGACCGCGAAAGCGGCGGCCAGCAGCAGCGCATTGAGGAGATGGACCAGCGGCCAGCCCCCGAGCCCATGCGCGCCCGCCAGACCGAGCTGCGCCAGCCACCCGATCGTCGGCACCGGCTGCCCGGCGTGGGTGTAGGTGAAGGGGTCCTCGGTCACCAGCGCCCGGCGCTCGCGCATCAACTGCCCCAGCCGGATCTGCCAGAACACGTCCACGTCAAAGACGGGGTTGAGAAGGTAGACGAACGCCATGCCGAGCCACAGCCCGATGAGGAGGGCCGTCCTCCCGCTCACCGCGCCGCCCCTCGCCGCCCCGCCCTTCTGTTCCGGGCGCTTCACCGGAGGTAGCCTCCCGTGCCACCCGGAGCACCCCGGCCGCCGGCGGGCAGGAACAGCACCGCAGCGCGGTCGTGGTAGGCAGTGCGCCAGCGCGCGTCGCCCCGCATCCGCCGCGCCAGCTCCGCCTGGCCCCTCACCGAGAGCAGCAGGCCGTCGAAGGCGTAGCGGGAGAAGATCTCCTCGACCCGGTCGCCGCCGCCCAGGCGGATGTAATCGGCCACTTGTTCGTAGGGGTACAGCTCGATGCGCGGGTCAACGAAGACGCGCTGTTCCGGGGCCGCCCAGATAAGGTAGCTGCCCGCGCCCAACTCATGGAAGAGGCGCCGGGGCCGGTCGGTGTCCGGCAGCGAGCGGAGGAAGGCCACGGCTGCAACCGGCGTCTCCGGGTCTATCAGCGCCCCCAGCTTGGGGGGCAGGCCGAGGCGCGGCTTGACCCAGGGGAGAGCCAGGAGGAGCAGCCCACCCACCACCACGGCCACGGCGGCGTTCAGGGCCGGGCTGCCGGGCGATCCCGGCCGCGGCGGCGGCAGGCGGGATGCCAGCGCGGCGGCGAGCGGCGGCAGCGCCACCATCGCGAACCATACCACGTTTCGGCCCGCGCTCAACGCCAGCCAGAGAAAGGGGATGATGAGCGCCATGTCGGTGAGCCGGGGCCGCCGTCGGGCGTAGGTCAGTGCCACGAACAGGACGATGACGACGAGATAGAAGAGCGCCCCCTGCGCGTCCCGCGGGGTGGGACTTCCCCACTCGGTGATCAGCCGGGTCACGGCAGGAGAGCGAAGCAGGTGGGCCACGTAGCCGGCGATGGCCGGCCCGCGCGGGTTCGCCAGCGCCGCCAGCGCGCAGATGCCGCCCCAGGCCGCCAGGCGCCGCCACTCCGGCCAGGAGAGGGCCGCGTCGTCTCCGCGCCACCGCGATACGCCTTCGCCGGCCAGCACGAGGCCGATCAGCGCGAGCCCCAGCGCGAAGGAGCCGTGCAGGTTCGCCCACAGCGCCATCAGCGGCGCCAGCGGCCACAGCCGCCGCCACCAGCGCAGCCGGTAGCCGGTGAGGGTCACCAGGAAGGCGGCGAAGAGCGGCAGCGCGTAGCTCTGGGGGCGGATCTGCCAGTTGTCGTAGGAGATCGGCTCGACGGCCAGGAGCAGCAGCGCCACGGCCAGGCGGGTGCGCCCGGTGAGGCGGATCGCCAGCCACAGCAGCAGCCCGTAGGTGAAGGTCACGACGCACGCCTGGAAGAGGATCAACAGCGGCACGCCGCCGATCTGGTGGAGGCCGTAAAGGAGCACCTGCGCCAGCCAGCTCTGGTCGTGGAACGGCTCGCCGGCGCGGGTGAAGGAGAAGACGTCCGCGACGGGGATCTGCCTCTCGCGCGCGATCCAGCGGCCGAACGCCATGTGCCACCAGAAGTCGTACGGGGGGACGGGCGTGAGCAGCGGCTTGAGCGCGGTGAGCGCGAGAGCGATCCAGATGTAGAGGCCATCGAGGCCGAGGCGGAAGCGGCGTCCTGGCCGCGAATCGGAAGGGCGCGTCGGCGGCGGAGCCTGGGTCGAAGGGGCGCCGGCGGCATCCGGGGGCGCGCCGCTCACCACAGCAGGTGCCCCGCCAGTGCGGCGCCGAGGAGCAGCGCGGCGCCGGTGGTCGCCGCGGCCCAACGCGGCAGGCGCAGGAGCGTGGCGCCGCGCAGGCGGGCATCCACGTGCGCCGAGAGCGCCAGGAGGCGCTCGTCCAGCGCGCCGCGAAGGCCGCTCATCTCCTCGGCGAGTGCCCGGCGAGTATCGCCCAGCTCGCGCTGCGCCGCGTCCACCCGACCGGAGATCCCCTCCAGAACGATGCTCACCTCCTGGCGCACGGTCGCCAACTGGGGGCGCAGCGACTCGGACTCCGCCTCCAGGGCGTGCAGGCGGGTCTCGATGCCCTGGAGGGCGGTGAGCATCATCGCGCCGGTGTCCTGACCGAGCGCCTCGCCGAAGAGGCTCTGGTCCATGACCTTCTTGGCGCCGAGCACGTCCTGCATCGCCTGGCGGAAATGGCGCTGGGCGATGCGCTTGCGGTGGTCCTGGCCCTCCTCGCCGGCGGCGATCTGGGCGGCCTTCAGGACGGCGTTCTTGACATCGCCGCCGGAGACGGCGAACTCTTCGGCGAGGGCGCGGAAGTCCACGTCGCCGGCCAGGGGGGTCTTGGTCGGATGGAGCTGAGCCTTCCAGATCAGCTCGCGCTCGTGGACGCCGGGCATCTCGAAGAGGATGTGGGTGCGGACACGCCGCTCGAAGGCGGGATCGAAATTGGCGCAGAGGTTGGTGGCGAAGATGACCACGCCGTCGTAGTACTCCAGTTCCTTGAGAAGGATGTTGACGGCCTGGTTGGCCTCGCGCTCGTAGCCCAGGCTCATCGCGGTGAAGCGGCGGCTGGCGATGGAGTCGGCCTCGTCGAAGAAGAGGACCGCGTCCTGCTGGCGCGCCTCGCGGAAGACGGCGACGATGTTCTTCCCCGTCTCACCCGCCCAGCAGCTCTCGAGCTCGCTGTAGCGCACCTTGTAGAGGCGCCTCCCCAGGAGGTTGGCGACGGCCTCGGCGCAGATCGTCTTTCCCGTGCCCGGGGGACCCGCGAAGTTGAAGATCAGGCCGGTGCCGGTGGTGTGCCGCTCCCCCAACCCCCACGACCCGAAGATGAGGTGATGCTTCTCGATCTGCACCAGGGTGTCGGCAAGGGCCCGCCGGGTCTTGTCGGGAAGGATAACGTCGGCGAAGGTCTTGCGCGGCGTGATCAGCTCGACGAGGTCGCGCCGCGGCCCCCGGTTCAGCAGGTCTCTGAGCATGAACGTCCTTTCGGGCAGCGCCGAAGATCACCGAAGGCGCGCCGGCCATCCCTCCCATTATACCGGCGGGCGGGGGAAAAGTCAAAACGCAGGCCCTCCCTCGATCCTCCCGCCCGGCCCCGGGCAGGAGTCCGCGCCGTCCGGCTGGAAGGAACATGGCAGATCGTCCGAGCGTGCGCCCCGTTCGGGCGGCCGCGTGCGGTTGGAGAAGTGATGCCGCGATACGTGCAGGCGTTTCTCTTCGGTGCCCTCAGTGCCGCCTCCCTACCGCTGGGGGCGGTGCTCGGCGTGTGGCTGCGGCCTTCGTCGCGGGTGATCGCTGGCGTCATGTCGCTCGGGGCGGGGGCGCTGTTGGCCGCGCTCACGCTCGAGCTGGTGGGTCCGGCCCTGGACCGAGCCGGCTTCGCGCCGCTGGCGCTGGGCATCGCTGGCGGCTGCGCCGCCTTCACGCTGCTGAACGCCGCGCTGGAGCGCCAGGGCGCCTTCATGCGCAAGGCGGCGACGGCCGCCCACTACGTCCGGCGGCGGAAGTACCGCCACCTGCGCGGCGTGATCGGCAAGCTGAGCCGCGTTGACATGCTGCGCCGGCTCCCCCCGCACGAGGTGCAGGGGATCGCCCCGCACGTTCAGGAGCGCAGCTTCCCTGCCGGGGCCGTGGTGTTCCACCAGGGCGACCCCGGCGACTCCCTCTACCTGATTGAGAGCGGCTCCGTCGCCATCATTCGCCATGACAATGACGCCGCCACCACCCTGGCCGTGCTGGGCGAGGGTGACACCTTCGGGGAGATGGCGCTCCTCTCGGGCGAGCCCCGCACGGCCGACGCAGTGGCCGTAGACGCCGTGCGGGCGTGGCGCATCGGCAAGGATGACTTCGACCGGCTGCTGCGCGCCTCGCCTGCGCTGGAACAGGCCGTGGTCTCCCTGGCGGACGAGCGGAAGGGAACGCCGGCGCGGGATCCGCACCCCGACGACTGGGCGGCCTCGGCGGCGGATCACCTCGATCCGGCGGCCCTCCGGCCGACGCGCGTGGAGATCCACCACACGGTGCAGGAGCACGGCGGGCACGCGAGCGCGGCGCTGGCGATCTGGCTCGGCGCGTGCCTGGACGGCGCCGGTGAGGCGGTGGTCATCGGCGCTACGACCATCGGCGCCGGGGTGAGCCTGCCGCTCGTGGGCGGCGTCTTGCTGGCGAACCTTCCTGAGTCCATGTCGTCGGCCGCCGCGATGAGCCGCCAGGGGGCGGGGAAGGGCCGGATCCTGGCGATGTGGCTCTCGCTGGTGGTGGTCACGGGCATCGCGGCCGGCGCGGGCAACCTGCTCCTCACCGGGGCCTCGCCCGCGCTCTTCGCGCTCCTCGAGGGCGCCGCCGCGGGCGCCATGCTGGCGATGGCGGCGCAGACGATGCTGCCGGAGGCCTTCGAGCTCGGCGGCGGCGCAGCCATCGGTGTCCTCACCGTGGCCGGCTTCCTGGCGGCGATCTTCATCCGGTCGCTGAACGGCACTCCGGGCCACTGAGCGGGCGCGGCTCCCTCAACCAACCGGGTTGGGGTAGGGCTGCGCGTGGCCGGCCGGGAGCGGCTCGTTCATGCTCCCGCTGCGGAATCCCGCCAGGTCCAGCGTCACGTACTGGAACCCCAACCCCTTGAGGAAGGCGACCAGGCGGCGGCGGAGGCCGTCGTCCAGCAGGCGCGGCATCTCCTCCACCGGCACCTCGATGCGGGCCATGCGCTCGTGGTGGCGCACGCGGAACTGCCGGAAGCCGTTCTCGCGGAGGAAGTGCTCGGCGGCCTCCACGGTGCTGAGCTTCTCCAGGGTGATCAGGCTCCCGTAGGGGAAGCGCGAAGAGAGGCAGGCGAAGGAAGGCTTGTTCCACGTGGACAGCCCCCAGCGCCGGCTCAGCTCCCGGATCTCATCCTTGGTGAGTCCCACTTCCTGCAGCGGCGCCCGCGCGCCGTGCTCCCGCGCCGCCTGCTCGCCCGGACGGTGGTCGCTCAGGTCGTCGGCGGTGGCGCCGTAGACCATGTGGCGGCACCCGAGCCGCTCTGCCAGCGGCCGCAGCTTGGTGAAGAGCTCCCCCTTGCAGAAGTAGCAGCGGTTGCTCGGGTTGGCGGCATAGCGGGGGTCCTGCAGCTCCTCGGTATCCAGGAACTCCTGGCGGATGCCGATGAGGGCCGCCAGGCGGACCGCCTCTTCCATCTCGGCTTTCGGGTAGGAGGGCGACCGGGCGGTGATGGCGAGCGCGCGCTCGTCCAGGGCAACGCGGGCGGCCTTCGCCAGGAAGGTGCTGTCCACCCCGCCGGAGTAGGCAACCGCCACGCTCTCCATCTCCCGCAGCAGACCCAGCAGCTTCTCCAGTTTCTGATCAAGGCTCATGGTAATCCCTGATTCCGCACGCGCGGGCGGATTCCTGCGGGCGGCGGGGCGAGGCGCCCGCCTGATGCTCGCAAGGACACAAGAGGGCTGGTCCCCTGTTCGTAGTAGCAGGCTTTAGCCGGCTGATGAAGATTGAAGAATGAATGGCGCGTTTCCGCCGTTCGTAGTAGCCGGGTTCAGCCGGCTAAAGCCTGCCACTACGAGCGCTATCCTGAACACGCTATTCATTCCGCAAGGTCCATAAGCCAGCTACTGCGAGCGTCTTGTCCCCCTACGGGTCCTCAGCTCCGACCCGCTTCGGAACCGCCGTCGGTATCCGCCGGGGCGTCCGCCGGACCCGCGCCGGCCTGCGTGCGCAGCAGCCATGCCTGCACGCGCGAGCGGATGTTCTGCGGGGTGAATGGCTTGGTCATGTAGTCGGTGACGCCAGCCTCGAAGGCGGTCGTAACATCCGCGGGCTCCAGGCGCTTTGCGGTGACGAGGACCACCGGCACGGCGCGCAGCGCCGGGTCCTGAGAGGCGCGCAAGGCCCGGCACAGCTCCACGCCGCTCCGCCGCGGCATCTCCCAGTCCGACAAGATCAGCGTGGGTCGTTCGGCGCGGGCGATCTCCAGGGCCGCTTCGCCGTCATCGGCGGTGAGGATGCGGTAGCCGTCCGAGCGCAGGGCGGCGCTGATCACGCGGATGGCCCATGCCTCATCGTCGGCGATGAGAACCGTGGCCTCGGCCGGCTTCAGCGCCACGGGCGCGGCCGCGCGCTCCGGCGCGTGACGGAGCCCCTGGCCCGTGGTTTCCTGCAACTGAAGGCTCTCGCCTTCCGCCGCCGCGAAGACCTCCAGGGCGCTCTGGCGGGCGACGGCGATCTCCCGACACTTCGCCACCACCTCGTCCAGTGCGTCATCGGCACGCAGGGGATCGTGGTGGAAGAGCGCCAGGCGCTTCACCCCGGCGGCCACCGCCAGCTCCGTCGCCCTCTCGGCCGGCGTGTGCCCCCACCCGACCTTCTTGGCGTACTCGTCCATGGTGTACTGCGCGTCGTGCAGCACCAGGTCGGCGCGGGAGAGGAACTCCACGTGCCGGCGGTCTTCCTCGTGCATCGGGAGGTGCGTCCGCTCGTCCATGTGGCGGGAGTGCGGCTCGTGGTCGGTGGCGTAGACGAACACGGTGCCGCCGGCTGCCAGGCGGTAGCCGAGCGTGGGGGCAGGGTGGTTGAGATAGCGGGCGGTGACGCGCGCGCCGCCGATGTCGAAGCTGCCCTCCGAGAGCGCGTGATAGCGGATCTCGGCACCCAACTCCGCGAGGGTGACGGGGAAGTAGGCGTACTCCATCTGGCCGGCCAGGGTATCCTCCAGTCGCCCGCTCAACCCTCCCGGCGCGTAGACATCCCACTCATTGCCGGGGATGAAGAGGGGCGCGAAGAAAGGGAACCCCTGGATGTGGTCCCAGTGGGTGTGTGAGATCAGCACGTGGCCGCGCAGCGGCAGCTCCGCCAGGAGCGCCTGTCCCAGACCGTGGGCGCCGGTGCCGCAATCCAGCACCAAGAGGGTGCCGTCATTGAGACGGACCTCCACGCAAGAAGTGTTTCCCCCGTAGCGCAGCGTCGTGGTCCCCGGCTTCGCCAGAGACCCGCGCGTGCCCCAGAACCGGATGTGCATCGCTCCCAACCTTTCTCACGACAGAGCGGGGGCACTGGCCCGACGCTCTCATCCGACCTCCGATGAGCGCGTCGGGCCGGCCACCAGGGGGAGAGTGAACCGGAACGCGCTCCCCTTTCCCGACTCGCTCTCCACCCAGATGC
>JACQGM010000381.1 GCA_016199585.1 Armatimonadota bacterium | reverse complement strand
TGATGGGTATAAGTGACTGCCGTGGTGCTCCTCATGGCCCGCCCCGTGGGCGTCAACGACATGCACAAGTCGCTCACGGTGATGGACCACGGCGCCGCCGCCGAGGTCCATCACCGTGAGCGACTTGAGCATGTCGTTGACGCCCTCGGTGCGGGCCTTGAGGAGCACCTCGGCGTCTCCGGTCACCCTGCCGTTGTGCTCGAAGTAGGCGACGCCGGAGCTGAACGCCGTCACTCTCGTGACGGGGAGTGTGACTTCGGCCGCGCGAGCGCCGGGCAGGCTCCCGATGCAGAGCGCGGCGATGAGGGTGATCGGTTTCACGGTCTGTCCTCCTTCAGGTGGTTGGATAACCTCAGCGGCGGAAACCTTCACGAGCGAGAGCGGTGGCCACGGCCGTTGCGATCCCGAGCGCCGATCCGCGCGCCGCAATCGCCGCGGAACTTCCGGCCGGGGGTGATCTTGGCGCCGCACTCCGGGCAGTTGGCGATGGCGGAGGCGGTCGGGCCGCCGCAGCGGGGCGGAGTCGTGGGGGGCAGCCTGGCCTGCTGACGTCTCCCCGGGCCTCGCCGTCCGCCGTGGAGAGGCGCGACCGATCCGATGTCCGCCATCCGGCCGGGCGATCTGTTCATCGAGAGGGTATACGGTGAGAGGCGCTTCCTTTCCGGCAGACGTAGCGCGCCAGCATGCCGTCGGTGTAGTCGGCCCGCTCCACCAGGAAGCCCGCGCGGGCCAGAAGGCCCTCCATCACCCAGTCAAAGGTGGAGCACTCCTCACGGAAGGCGGTCTCCACCTCCTCCCCGAACTCCGCATCCACCGCCCGCGCGAACCACTCCACCTTGGCATCTATGAAGCGCGCGTGCTCGGCCGGGTCGAAGGAATAGACGGTGTCCATCAGGTAGAACACGCCGCCGTCTCGCAGCATGTCGGCCACCCGCCGCAGGCCGATCAGCTTCCAGAAGTCCGGCAGGTGGTGCAGCGCGGCCGTGCTGGTGACGAAGTCGGCCGGCGGCTCCCGGTGCTCGTAGGTGAGGAAGCCGCCGAGATGGAAGGTGAGATTGCCCACACCGGCGGCCGCCGCCTTGCCGCGGGCGACGGCCAGCATCGCCGGCGACACGTCCACGGCGCAGACGCGGGCGCAGCGCCTCGCCGCCTGGATGGCGAAGGTGCCCGTGCCGCAGCCGATGTCCACGAGGGTGGAGCCCGGATCGACCTGGAGCGCATCGAGCAGCCGGTCGCAGTCGGCCGCCATGTCGCCCCGGAACCGCTCGTGGCGCGAATCGTAGGCACGGGCAAGCTCCGGGTCGTTGTAGTCCGCCCCGACGTGGCGGAACTCGTCGTGCTGCCACCGAGGAGGCTTCATCGGGCCGGCTCCGCGGGGCGCGCCCGGCCCATGGCCATGCACTCCACGAACCGGTTGCCGGCGGCCCTGGCCGTCTCCCACAGCCCCTCCCGGCTCTCACTCACACCCACGGCGCACGTCTCCACCACGTTCCCCTCGTAGGCGCTGCGGCACTCCCGGCCGATGGCGTCGGGGTGTAGCGCCAACGCGGCGCTCCCCTCCTCGTCGAACCCGTAGATGTGGTTCCGCGCAACCTGGAAGAGGCCGTGTACGGCCACTGCCTCCTTCACTCCGGTGGCGCTCATGCGGGTGATCGTGTTGTCGGCGAAGGAGGACGTGGGGCTGCCGTAGGAGTCGAGGCGCACCGGCTTCAGGCAGTCGGCGATCGTGTTGTGATGGATCCGCCAGTTCGCCGAGGGAGGGAAGACCTCGAGGCGGTCGCCCACCTTCATCTCGCGCGGCTCTCTCAGCCGGAAGTGGAAGGTTTCCGGGTCGAAGGACTCGATGGTGGAGAGCGTGTTCGGCTGGCCGCCGGAGAGCCAGGCCAGGTTCCAGCCGCGGCAGTGGTGAGATTGGCGGCGCGCCAGGGGGACCCCTCTCCCGGAGGGGAGGAAGGTGGTCGGGTCCACCACGGTGGCGATGGATGCCTGCCCGCGTGTGGTGAGGATGCCGCCGCCGCAGTTGCGGAGGAGGTTGTCGTGGACGCTCACGTTCACGGCGGGCTCGGCCACCCGGATGGCAGTGACCAGCGGGTCGGGCGCGCCGCGGACGTAGACCTGGTTATCGCAGACCGTGACTTCGTCGGCGCTCACGTCAATGGCCGTGCGCGCCAACGGCTTGTCACCGACACCCGTCATGTCCATGATGTTGCCGGCCACGATGGCCCTGCCGGCGGGGAGGTGCCGCGCGTCGGCCATGCCGGCGATCTCGACGGCGGAGGTGCCGTAGTTGACGAAGAGGTTGTTGCGAATGATCACCTGGTTGGCGCCGTGGGCGGCTCGGATGGCGCACCCGCCGTAGCAGACGCCGCTCTCGAAGACGTTGTCCGCTACGATGTGCTGTCCTGACTCGAGTTCCTCGAAGTGGGCGGCGCGGCTGCCGATGTTGCCCATCGCCACGGTGCCGGCGTTGCACACGTAGTTGCCGATGAAGCGCACGAAGCGCGACGCCCCTTCCCACGAGCAGCCGCCCACGTCCACGATCCGGCAGTAGAGGACGCTGGTGTTCTCGGCCATGTCGTTGTTGTTGAAGGCGTTGCGCCCGCAGTCCTCGGTAGAGCAGCGGAGATAGGTGATCGCCTTGGTGTACTGCTTCGGCTCGCGGGCGCCGGAGCGGCTGGGTCCCCCGGAATAGAAACACTCGCTCGCCATGCGGGTGGCGTGGCAGTTCTCCACCAGCACGCGCTCGGTGCCCCGGATCGTCACCGCGTTGCACCCCTTCAGGTAGAAGCCCCACATCGCCGGCACCAGGGGAAGGCGCAGCGACCCGCACTGGTCGCGGTTGGCGAAGCCGCTGTGCCCCACCATGCGGAAGTTCCGCAGCGTCACCTCGGTGCCGCGCAGGAGCGTGAAGCAGGCGGCGGCGACCCCGGTGGATTGCTCACCGGCGCGCCCGCCCCCTTCCGAGACGTCCAGGACGGTATCCACCCCGCTGCTCCCCTCGAGGGCGATCCCGCTGGCATCCGCCACCGTGATGCCGCCGGCCAGCCGGTACCAGCCGGGCGGGAAGAAGACATTGCGCTTCTCCCGCACCGCCCGGTCCACGGCGGCCTGGATGGCGGCGTCGTCGCAGTGGCGCACCACGGCGTCCGGCGCGGAGCGGTTGGGCGCATCCTTGAGAGTGAGGACGTTCCCCTCGATCTTCTCGATGGCGCTCACCAATTGGTCGCGGCCACTGAAGCTGATGGCGTAGGCGCCGTCCCACTCGCGGCGGTGGAACCGGACCTCGATGCCGCCGCTCAGCGGCTGCCAATCGTAGCTGATTGGCGTGGCGTCGTGCCAGGTGCGCCCGATGTCGTCGGTCCAGCGGAAGGAGGCGGGCGCGGCCGGGTTCACCTCGAGAAGATAGACGCACCAGCTTCCGCTGCTGCCGTCGTAGCCGCGGATCTCCATGACGTCGTCCTTCAAGGGGTTGGCCTTCGCGCGGTTGGGACCCCAGAGGGTGGCGCCCGCGTACTGGATGAACGCGCGAGAGACCATCACGCCCTGGCCGACGCGGAAATCGCCCACGTTCTCGACGACGACCTCCCGCGAGCCCGCGGTGGTCGCGGCGGTTGTCTGGAACTCGGACCCGGACGCGCCGCACTCCTGCACGTTGACCCAGGAGCCCGCGCCGCCGGACGACGCCGGGGCGAGCGGGCCGCCCGTGGGGGAAAGCGCGCTTCCCAGGAGGGTGAGGAGACTGGCGCAGCAGCGGATCGGATCAGCCATCGAACACTCCTTGCCCGGGGGCGAAGGGCAGGCCCCACGCCCGCGTGCCGGTCGCGGCCGGCCTCCAGGCCGGACCGCTTCGGATGTCAGGGGCAAGTATACCGCGCGCGGCGGGCAACTGTCAACGCCGGGCCCATCGGCGCCAGGGATGCCCGCCCTCGCGCCGCCCGGCCCGTTCATTCATGGCCGCCACCAGTGACAGTGCTCGGGCGCAGATGGCGTCCCGATGTTCCTCAGACCGGGCGCCCCCGCCGGGGCGCCCGTGTCCGGGGCTACAGCGCGCCGGCCGAATTGACGACCGTGACCGCCAGCGTGGCGCTCTTGCGGGGCGCCTCGGTGTTCCCGGGCACCGCGATCCGCACCACCACGGTGGCGCTCCCTGTGCGAACAGCCGATAGGGCGGCGGTGGCAGGACCGGTCTGCGTGAGAGTGACCGGATCGCCGGTCCCCGTTACCGCGAATTCGAGGGGGATGGCGAGGGGCGCGCCGTCCCCGATGGCGCGCGCGGACAGCGTTGCCTCTTCACCCACCCGCATCGTCAGCGACGCCGAGTTGGCCGCCGATGCCGCCTCTCCGCCCGCCAGCAGCTCGATGCGGTCCACGGCGCTGTTGAAGGCGGCCACCGTCTGTCCGGTGAGCCGTTCCTCCGCGCCCGGGCGAAGGGAGAGGAGATCAACGCCGTTGCGGGCATGGGCCGCCGCGTGCTCTTCGAGCCGGTCAACATCGCCCTGGGTCATCGGGGGGATCGTCGCGGCGTTGAGCAGGCCGGCCGCCACCAGAGTGGATGCGGCGCTCACGTCGCGACGCAGCGTCAGCCCCTCGGAGCCGGGCACGAACGCGGCCCACAGCCGGATGTCGGTGATGATCTCGGAAACGGCCAGGCCGAGCACCTCGACGGCCCAGACCTCACCTCTCCCCGCGTTCCCCGCAGCGGCCGGCACGGGGATCGAGTAGCTGCCGTCGGCATCCAGCCGCCCCTGCGCCGCCTCAACGACCTGGCCGTTCCCCCGCAGGCGCACGACTCGCGCCGTGGCGTTCCGGATGTGGACTCCGCTCTCAGCCTGCCGGCTGGTCACCTCAGGCTCGATGAAGGCCCTCCCGGCCACGGTGAACAGGGCCTGGCCGGTGTGGAACGCCAATGGGTCGCCTGACGAGGTTGTGCCCTCAGGGGCCGTGCCCAACGAGCCGCCGCCCGAGCCGCAGCCGCCCGCCGCCAGCGCGGCGGCCACGAGTACCAGTCCGACTCTCACTCTCAGAAACAAAGCCTTCGATCCCACGATGCCCCTCCATCCTTCCGCGGGCGCGCAGAGAGTACCCGTGCCGGGGACTTCTCGATCCTTGCAAGCCGCCCGGAGTGCAGCCCCGGCGAGAGACGCCGACTCGGGTGAACGAGCGTTTCGGAATCCCGTGTCGGCACTACGATAGAATAGGAACCCGGACGGGAAACACTCGAGAAGAGCTACGGCGGGGGTGAGGCAAGATGCGTGCCGAAGCGGTCCCTTCACACTCTCCCCCTGCCGTGCTATACTGACACGGGACTGGGGGGTGATGCGGATGCGTGGCGCCGGGTTGATCGTGGGTTCGGGGGATATCCGTCTCTTTGCCGTCTGCCTCGTGGCGGCCGGCGCCGCGGGCGCCGCCGTGCCGTGCCGCTACGGGCCGCCCCGGCAGGTCGCCACGGTGCGCGACGAACGCCTCGACGAGTGCTCCGGCCTGGCGGCCAGCCGGCGCAACCCAGGCATCCTCTGGGCGCACAACGACTCCGGCGATGGCGCGCGCCTCTACGCGCTCGACATGGAGGGGCGCACGCGCGCCGTGGTGAGCGTCGAGGGAGCGCGCGCGGTGGACTGGGAGGACATCGCCGCCGGTCCCGGCCCCGACGGGCGGCCATCGCTCTTCATCGGCGACATCGGCAACAACGCCCACGCCCGCGAGGACCTGGTCGTCTACTGCATCCCGGAGCCGGACCTGAGCGGCGCCGGCCCGGAGGTCCGCTCGGAGCCCGCGCGGGCGCTCCCCTTCCGCTATCCCGACGGGCGGTTCGACGCCGAGGCGCTGATGGCGCACCCGCGCACGGGCGCGCTCACGATCATCACGAAGCGCGCGGAGGAGACGACCGGCATCTATCGCTTCCCCAAGCCGCTGCGGCCAGGGGAGCGCGTCACCCTCGAGCGCCTTGGCACGCTGCGCCTGCCCGTCCCCTCCATCTGGGGGCGGATGGTCACCGCGGCCGACATCGCCCCGGGCGGCGAGCGGTGCGTGCTGCGCACCTACCTCTCGATCATGGAGTTCCGGGTAGCCCCCGGCCGGCGGCTTGAGGACGCGCTGGCGGGCGAGCCCGCGGAGGTCCCGGCCCCGCCAGAGCTGCAGGGCGAAGCGATCGCCTACCGCGCCGACGGCGAAGGGCTGGTGACCCTCGGGGAGGGGCGCCGGCCGCGCCTCTACCTCATCCCGTGCGTGGACCCCGCCTCGGAGTAGCGCCCTCGGGCGCTACTCCGAGGCGGGATGCGGGGCGCTCGGGTCTTCCCAGGGCTGGAGGGCGGCGCCCTTCTCCGCCACCAGCTCCGCCAGGCACTCGATGGCCGCGACCAGGGCTGCGCGCGCGGCCGCCTCGTCGTCGCCGCGCGCCACCACGTCCAGCGGCAGCGGGTGGCCCGGCACCGCCCGCAGCGCCACGTAGGCCTTCAGGTAGCACATCGGGAAGCGGCGCATCACCTCCTGCATCGGCCCCGAGAGCTCCGACTCGGGCAGCGCGACCGCCACGCGCTGCGCCGCCCGCTTCCCCGGGAGGCGCGAGGCGATGTAGGGACCCACGTGCAAGTTGAAGAGCGGCATCACCTCGCGCGGCGGCCCGGGGAGCGTGATGATGACCGCGTTCCCGT
>JACQGM010000387.1 GCA_016199585.1 Armatimonadota bacterium | reverse complement strand
GGGGTCGAGTCGGCCGGGTTGGCCTGGGGCAGCGCCACGCTGGATACGTAGCCATTCGCGCCGTCCTTGAAAGTGACCACCGACCCCGTAGGACCAATAATGGTGAGCTTGGGGGTACCGTCAACAGACGGGGGATCCCCATCCTGGTCCCGGAAGAGAGCCTGGAACGTGAAGGCCTGGGTCCCGATGACGCCCGTGGTCGGGTTCACGGGGGAAACCGTCAGCTCTGGCCGGCGTCCCAACTCGACCTTCAGGTCGGCGTTGCGCCCGGAAACCTGCCATTCCCACGGATCGGGCGGCCCCTTCGGTTCGGTGGGGAAGCCGTCGGTCGCTTCGACCTCATAGCTGTAAGTGCCCGGCCCAGCCCCCGTGACCAGCCCCAGATCCACGGTAGCGCGGTACTCCCATCCTGTCGTGGGAAGGAGCGACTTCGCCGTCTCGGTCGTCGCCATCGGGGATTGCGATACGAAGATCCCGTCTGGCTGGTAGATGCGAAGGCGGACGCCGCCAGGGGGCGGAGCGTCCTGGTCCGCGTCCCTGTAGGTGACCGCGAAGGTTGCCAGATCATTCCGGGCAGCCTCCACGCTGCCGGCGGTGTTGGGGTCGTCATTGGGGCAGATCACCCGCAGCCCGCTGAAGGTGGGCGGGGCGTCGAACGTGGGGCCGGCCTGGGTGAGGGCGGCGCTATTGCTCCCGTTCGTCGCCTCAACGAGGTAGGAGAGGGTGCCGTGGAAGTCGGGCGTGAGGTCAATGGAAGCGGTCGCCTCATAGACCTCGCCGTTGTCCATCTGGCCGTCGCGGAAGATGGCGGGCACCGTCGGATCGGCGGTCACGGTCATGTCGCGGGCCGTGCCGGGTATCGCCAGATTGCTCTGATCGCGCGGCGTCAGGTAGATGCGAGTCGGCGCGACGTTGTTCGCTTCGGTGTACAGCGTGCGGAATGTCCAGGCGCCCTCGGTGCCCAGACGGACGGGCAGGCCCCCCTGAAGGAGCGCGGGCGTTGGCGATTGCAGGGCCGGAGTGGCAACCGGGATGGAAGGCCCGGCGAAGCTGCCGGCGGCGGGCTGCCGCTCGCTGCGGCTTCCCACCGCAACCTGGAAGAAGTGGCGATACTGCCCGGGCGGCAGCGATTGGCCGGACGGCGCCGGGCGGCTGAACTGCGCCGTGTAACGAACCGGGTTGCCCGGCCCGGCGCTGAGGGCGCGCACGGTCGTCGGCGGGTCATTGGTGTCGAGGAGCAGATCGATGCTCGTCGGCGCCTGCAGCAGCGCGGGATCGGGATGGTTGCTGTAGTCAACGCTCACCGTGTAAGTATCCACGCTGGTGCCCGTCGAGGGCGTGAGCGTGGGGTTGCCCAGGTAGCGGACGGTAGGGCCGTTGCGAACCAGGGTCGCCGTGGAGTTGCCGTCGCCCGCATCCACCCGGTAGCGGTAGTCGCCATTGAGCGTGAGGAGAGCCACGGCCTCGAAGAGCTCACCATCCGCATAGCTCCCGTTGCTCAAGGTGCCCACGCCGCTGGCAGTGCGCGCCATCGCGATGGGCGCCGCAACAGTGCCGTCCGGATCGGTGACGGTGAGACTGATCGCAGCGGGTGCCTGGTCGCCCGGAGAGGTGTAGACGGCGCCGAACCGCCAGCGGGCCGGGAACCCCACTGCAGCCGCCGCGAACGTGTTGCTGTTGAAGGCGCTCTCGCGCGCCAACTCGGGCACCGCGCCGGTCGGTGGGTTGAGCGAGATGGTACCCGGTGTGTTCACTACCGGCTGCCCGATCACCGATTGCTGCACCGCGTAGGTGCCATCGCTGCCATCCACGCGGAAGGAGTACGTGCCCGGCCCCAGATTGCTGAAAGCATTGGCGACCGAGGTGTAGCGATAGCGCCGCCCCGTGGTCAGAGGCGCCGCATCGGCCTCCTGCATCACCACGGAAGTGACCGGACCGGCCTGGTCGTTGAACGTGACATCCGTCCCGCCGGCATTCTGGATCGTCAGGCGGGGGTACCCTGCCACCGGCGCCGTGCCGTCCCCGTCCGCGAAGACCGCGTCGAAGATGAACGGCTGCAGACCGACGGCGCCGCTGCTCGGGCTCACCGCCAGGCCGCTCAACTCCGGCTTGAAGGCGGCAAGCCGGCGCAGATCGGCGTTCGGGCTGGAAACCGCAGTGCGGGGCGCGGCCACGGGGAACCCGTCTGTAGCCGCCGCATCGTAGGAGAACGTGCCGGTAAAGCGAACTCCCATGCTCTCCAGGTTGACTCCCGTGGCGGCGTACCGCCAGCCGGGCGCGGGCAGGAGAGCCAGATTCGTATCCGTGGTGGTCATCGGCACGGGCGGCAGGGGCTGGCCGTTCGGATCGTACAGGCGCAGGCTTAGCCCGCCGGACGGCGGATCCCGATCCGCGTCCCGGTAGTACACCTCGAAGGAAAGACCCTCGTTACGCACCGCCTCAATGAGGGGCGTGGCCGGATCGTCGGTCGCGCTGGTCATCTTCAGCCCGGTGAAGGTGGGCAAGGCGTTGATGGTCGGACCCGTTCCGGTGAAGGCCGGAGCCGGCAGGGAGCCATTGGTGGCGCTCACCGCATAGGTGAGCGTGCCGTGGAGCGGCGGAACCGCAGTCAGCGTGGACGTCGCTTCGAACACCTCGCCGTTGAAGGCAGCCCCGTCCCTCAGATCGGCGGGCACCGTGACGTCCGTGGTGGGGATCATCGGCCCGGAAGCACCGGGGATGGCCGCCCCCTGCGGATCCCGCGGCGTCAGGGTGATCACGGTGGGGGCGATGTTGTTGGCTTCCGTGTAGACCACGCGGAAGGTCCAGTCGCCCTGCGGCCCCATGTCTGATGCCACTCCGCCCCGAAGAGTGGCGGGGGACGCCAAGGAGAGGGCGGGAGCCACCGTCGGCACGGAGGGGCCGGAGAGCACACCGGAAGCCGGCAGCCGGTCGGCCCGGCCGCCGACCGCGGCGGCCCAGTAGTGCTGGTACTGCCCGGGCGCCAGCGACTGCCCGGTGATCCCGGGCGGGGCGATTGTGGCGGTATAGGTGCGCACGGCCCCGGACCCGGACTCGGTCACGGCTCGGGGGGTCGTGGGATTGGCGTTGGTATCCAGGAAGAGAGAGATGCTGGTCGGTGCAGCGAACTGCGCCGGATCCGGGTGGTTGGAGTACTGGATGCTGAGCGTATAGGTATCCCGGCTGGTGCCGCTCACCGGGGCGAGCGTGGGAGTGTCCAGGTAGCGGATGGTTGGGCCGACACCCTGGAACACGGCGGCGTTGGTGCCATCCGTTGCGTCCACGCGGTAGGTGTGGTACCCGTTCTTGGTGAGCAGCGCCACCGCCTGGTACAACTCGCCATTGGCATAGTCGCCGTCACTGAGAGTTCCCATTCCGGCGACCGGGGTCATAGCGACGGGCCCCAGCGGCGCGGCATCCGGATCGAAGGCGGTGAGCGTGATCGCGGCGGGGGCTGTGCCGGCGCTGGAGGTGTAGATGGCGCGGTATCGCCACTGTGCCGGGAAGCCCTCGCGCACGGCGGTGAACGCACCCCCGTTGAAGGTGTCCTCGCGCGCCAATTCGGGGCCTTGCGTGACGCTCCCATCCGGAGCCTTCAAGCTGGGATCTCCGGCGGCGTAGACGAGCACGGCGCCGAAGACCGCCAGACTGCCCAGCAGCGCCAGCCAACGCAGGCGCGGCTTGAGCCCGGGGCCCTGCCGGCCGGCAGGTCGCTCTCGCGCCGGCGCTCCTGCAGCGCCAAGGCTTCTCACATGCTCACCCTTAGAAAGGCTCGCCTTCATGGATATTCCCTCTCGCGTTCACTCCGGATGGGTATCACCCGCGACCGGCGCCCCGGGGACGCAGTCACCGCATCTCTCTATCGTCACGGTGGATAAGGATAACAGGTATACTCAAGTGTTGGAGTGTATCGGATACCGGATACCTCGGGGCAGCGTCCCTCGGGCCCCCCCCGAGCCGGCTCTGCGAGGCCTCCGGGGGTGAGACGCAGCACAGCCAGCGTGGCACGCTGACACACTCTGTTAGACCGCGCCAGTCCCTGAATTGTTCCGCCAGGGCTTGTTCCCCTTGACTGCCAGGCATCCTGTCCCCACGCCGCCGGCCTGCGGCCATGCGTGCCCTCCGCTCGCTTCCTCTCTTCGCTGCCTGCCACAATGCTTCCTTCTCAGGATCTCGCAGAAGAATCGGACATGCGCGCCCGGAGAGCGCCCCGTCTCGCGCCGGCACGCTCCCCGGTTCCACCTCTCAGCGCGTCAGCACCAGCGGGCGCACCGCGCGCGCGGTCGTGCCCTCTTCCGCCGCCGCCGTCACCTGCACCAGGTAGACGCCCGCCGCCAGGGGCACGCCCCGGCCATCGCCACCGTCGAAGACCACCTCGCTGCGGCCCTGGGGCTGGGCTTGCTGGCTCGCCACCAGGCGCAGGCGCTTCCCGGAGGGCGACAGCACCTCCACCGTCACCGCCGCCGGCGCGCTCAGGGTGTAGCCGATCGCCTTCCCGCCTCGCCCGGCGGGGCGGATGCTCACGTCGGTGATCTGGAGCAGCGCGTCGCCGCGCTCCATCTCGATGCGGAACTGGCGCGGCACTCCCGCCTCGGCGGTGAAGGTGTAGCCCGCGCTGCTGCGCAGCCGCCGCCGCGCCCCCGTCGCCTCATCCACCAGCACCAGCCGCGCGCGCGCCGGCACGCGCCCCACGTCCGGCCACTGCAAGGTGACGGACCGGCTCGGCAGGTCGGAGAGGACCTGGAAGCGCCAGACGGGGCTCGCCTCGCCGGCTTCCCGGATGTCGCTGGCGAGGCCACTGGTGCCGGCGTCCAGCTCGGCGCGCGTCGGCTGCAGGAAGCGAACGTCCACATAGTCGCGCAGCAGCGGCGGCGCCTCGATCCGGCGGGCGGCCTCGCCCACGCCGAAGGTGTTGTGCTCGTCGCGCGCGTCGCCGGCCACCGCCACCAGCCGCGCTTCCCAGCGCCCGGCCGTCATCCGCGCCGCGGCGCGCGGCGCGCGGTCGGCGCTCTCGGCGTCCTCCCCGCGCCCGTAGGGGAGCACCACCAGCTCGCACTCCCTCAGCGCCCGGATCCAGCACGCCTGCCAGACGTTCAGCTTCCGCGACGAGCCGGCCATCACCAGGGAATACTGCCCGGAGAAGGAATCGTGGGCCCAGAGGTAGTCGCGCACCGCGGCGGCGGCTTCCGGCGCGTTCAGCCGCACCGGCGCGCCGCCGTCAATGCTCACCGCCAGGCTCGACGCGGAGATCGCGTGCAGGTAGGGGTTGCCCGCCAGGTTCCAGCCCGGCTTCAGGCGCAAGCGCACCGGCGCTCCCTGATCCACCGGCTCGGCGGCCTGGGTGATGTGCACCGGGTTCGCGCTGCGCTGCAGCCAGTAGGCGGTACCCGGCGCCACCGTCGGGAACCCGCCCTCGCCCCGCAGCGCGTAGCGCCGGGCATCCGTCAGCCAGTGAGCCAACAGCCCCTGCGCATCGCCCGTCACCGACTCGATGGCCGGGTCGGCGAACGCGAACGGGAAAGTGACCAGGTGCAGCCCCGTCGCGAACTCCGGCTGGCGGATGGTCTGCACCGCCAGGTCCAGCCGGGGCACGCCGTCAGCGCTCGCCGTCTGGAGGTCAACGCCGCGGCGGAGCACCGTGACATAGCCGGCCGCCCGCGTCAGCACGTCGTAGGTGCCCGGCGCGCCCGTCCACTGGAAGCTGCCGTCGGCGGTGGTGGTGAGCGTGCCCACCACCTGCCCGTTCCGCATCACGTCGAGGGCTGCCCCCGGCGGCACACCGTCGGGGGCGCTCACGCGTCCGGTGAGCACCGCCGGCGCCACCAGCGCGACGTCGGCGGTTCCCGTGGCGTTCCCGCACCAGGCGGTCAGGGTGGCCGTGCCGTTCCGGGTGGCCGAAGGCGCCGTGTAGAGAACGGTCACCTTCCCGCCCGTGGTGGCTCCCGGGCTCACCACCGAGCCGGTGCCGGCGGAGAAGATAACGGTGGTGCCGTCCGCCACGTTGTTGCCGTTGGCATCGGTCACGGTTGCCGTCACCTGAAGGGTGCCGGCGCCGTTGGCCAGCACCTCCCCCGCCGAGGTGGCGAGCGCGACGTTCGCCGCCGCCCCCGGCACGTAGACGACCTGCAGCATCGCCTGTGCCCCTCCGGAGGCGGCCGTGATGGTGCCGGTGCCGGTGCGTGTCGGCGCCGTCAGCGTCACGCTGACCGCGCCGCTGGCATCCGCCGTCGCGCTGGCGGGGATGCTGCCGCTGTCGGCCTGGAAAGTCACCGTCGCGCCGGCGGCCGCGTTGCCGTTGGCGTCCTTCACCGTCGCCGTCACCACGGTGCTGGCGGCGCCGTCGGCCACCAACTCGCTCCGCGACGCCGCCACCTCGATCTTCGCCGGGGCGCCGGCCACCAGGGCGATATTCACCATCTTCGTCTGGCCGTCCGCCGCGGCCGTGACGCGGGCAGTGCCGGCCGTCTTCGAGGAGGTGTAGGTCGCGGTCGCCTGCCCGGCCGTCGTGGAGGCGCCGGGGGTGATGCTGCCGCTGTCCGTCGCGAACGTGACCGTCGTGCCATCCGCCACCAGGTTGCCGTTGGCGTCCTTCACCGTCGCCGTCACCACCGTGGCGCTCGCGCCATCGGCGACCAGGGTCGCCTGCGCCGCAGTCAGCGTCAGGGATCCCGGCGCGCCCGGCAGCAGCGACAGCGTCGCAGTGCCGCTGGCGGCGCCGGCCGTCGCGGTCACCGTCACGGTGCCCACCGTGGTGCCCGCGGTGTAGGTGACGGTCACTTTGCCGTCCGCCGTTGCCGCGCTGGGCGTAATGCCGCCGTTGTTCACGCTGAGGGAGACGACCGTGCCATCGGCAACGGGACCGCCGCTGGCATCGAGGACGGTGGCCGTGATGCTCACCGTGCTGGCGCCATCCGCCGTCGCGCTCGTCTGAGCGGGCACCACGCTGATGGAAGCGGGCGGCCCGGGAATGAGCCATATCTTCAGCGTACCTGTGGCGCTCCCCGCGGTCGCCGTGATATTCACCGGCCCGGAAACTCTCCCGGCGGTGAAGGTAACGCTCGCCTGCCCGCCGCTCGTCGGAGCGGCCGCCGGGCTGACCGCCCCCCGGTCCACCGCGAAGCCGACCACGGTTCCGTCCGCCACCTTGTTACCACGGGCGTCGGTGACCACCGCGGTGAGGGTGCTGGTGCTCGCGCCGTCGGCGGGAAGCTGGGTCACGGTCGCGCTCACCGCCACGTTCGCCGAGGCGCCCGGCGTCAGCGTGAGGACGACGTCGCCCGACACGCCGCCCGCGGTGGCCGTCACCTTGGCGCTCCCGACGGTGGTGCCCGCTGTGTAGGTCACCGTCGCCTTGCCGCCCACCGTCACGGTTCCAGCCCCCACGCTGCCCGCATCCGCGCTGAACGTCACCGCGGTGCCATCCGAGACGTTCCGCCCGGCGACATCCACCACGGTGGCCGTGATCTGCGTCGTGCTCGTGCCGTCGGCGGTGAGGCTGCTGTTCGCTGCCGCCACCGAGACGGCCGCCGGCGGGCCCGGAACGAACGGCACGGAGAGCATGGCGCTCGCGCTGCCGGCGGTGGCCCTCACCGTGGCGGTGCCGAGGTCGCTGCCGGCCGTGAGCGTGGCCGTCGCCTTGCCGGCGGCCGTGGGCGCGCTGGCCGTGATGCCGCCCTTGTCCGTCGTGAAGGCGACGACCACCCCGTCCAGCACGGCGTTGCCATAGTCATCCTCCACCTGCGCGGTGACCGTAGCGGTGCTCACGCCGTCGGCAACCAGCTTCGAGGGCACGCTCCCGAGCAGGATCTTGCTGGGCGGACCGGGAGGCGCGGCGTTGATGACCGCCGCCGCGGAGGAGATCGGGAAGCCGACGCTCTGAACCATGTCGGGCGCCTGCACCACCATCGCGTTGGCGTCCACCAGACTCGCCGCCAACGTCATCCCCACCTTGGCGCGCATCCCCAGATCATAGACCACGAAGAATGTCGCTCCGCCCGCGGCCGGCACCGTCTGCGGCGTCAGCGGCACCCATGTGGATTGACTGACCGGAACCGCGTAGCCGGCCAGGGTATCCGTGCCGGCGTCGAAGGCTCCGTTGCCGTTCGCATCGCGGTAGATGCTGATCCGCGCCACGTCGCTGGCCTGCGTGCTGCTGCCCGTCTCGTCAACTCTGAGGGCGGTGACGACGGCATCGTTCGCTTCCACCGTGATGTTGAGCCGCAGCATCGCTACGCCGGCCTGGCCCTGGATGACGCTCGACGGCGCCAACGAGGCACCATTACCGGAGACCCGGTCGCCCAGGCGCGTGACGGCGATGTTGTAGAACCCGATCTCAGAGGCATTCGGCGTGGAGACGCGCACCGTGTAGTCGCCCGTGGCGGGGCACACCCATTCCAGGCGCGACAGGGGCGGCGTCGGGCCATCGTCGTTGCTGCCGAGCAGCGTGCTGCCGCCGGCATCATAGACCTGGATGAGGGTATTGAGCGGGGGCTGCGCCGAGGGCGCCGTGGTCTCGATGCCGTATCTGCCCCCGACGGTGGCGCTGAAGCGCACCCAGTCTACGTCCCCGAGGGGGACGAGGGAGTGCGCCTGCGCCGGAGCATCCGGGGTGATCGGCTTGGCCGCGGCCGCTGCATCGTCCGCCTCGTATGCGTCCGCGTTCTGCGTGCCCTGGACGAACAGGTTCACCACCATCGCCGCGGCTTTCGAGGGGATCGGCGTGATGGCGCAGTCCTGCACCGTCCCGGCGTTGTTCTTCACGCTCGGCACCGAGTAGGGGCTGAAGCCCTGGCGCGACCCGTTCGGCCAGGAGTCGGTGGCGTTGCCGCGGTTCCGACCGGCGAAGAGGTCCATGCTCGCGTAGCTGTCGCTCGTGGCGTCCGCCTCCTCCAGGGCCACCCCGTAGGGATGCGTGTTGACATTTACCTGGTTCGATGAGGAGTACGCCTGGATGATCGCCTCGTCAATGTGGTAGACGAAAAGGCCGGTCGCATAGAGGTCGCGGTCGAAGCCGACCCGCTGGCGGTTCTCCACCAGGTAGTACTGGTTGAGGGCGCTCCCGGCAGGCTTCACCAGGTAGCACGACTGGTTGGTCTCCACCTGGCTGAGTGTGCCGGCCATGTTGGTCGTCACCGCGGTGGGATTCAGCCAGCCGAGCGATGCCTTGGACCAGGCATCCATGTGCGACGGAAACCGCGAATCGCCGCCGCTGCCGCCCCAACTCCCGCTCGCCATCAGGCTGGCATATCCGAGACCTCCGCCCGCGCCCCCGGTGTCGTAGAGGTCCGGGAGGCCCAACGCGTGCCCGAACTCGTGGCAGAAGACGCCGATGCCGACGATGGTGCGTACTGCCCCTGCGCCGCCCGCGTAGTAGCTGGCCTCCGGTTGGATGATGTACTGGTCAATCTTGATCTTCTGTCCGGGCCGGTTCGGATCATCGGTGGAGGTGGTGAACACGCCGGGGAACCCGGGATCCGCCAGCTTCGCATAGCCGAAGCTCCACGAGTGCGACCAGATGTCGTTCCCATCGCCGCTCTCGTCGGCTCCCCGGCCGCTGTGGACCACCCACAACGTGTCCACGTAGCCGTCGCCGTCGTTATCGAACTGCGCCCAGTTCACGCCGGCGGCATCCGCGCGCTGCGCGGCCTCGTAGGCGCACCAGGTGGAATAGACGCCACCCCGGCCATCACCGTAGTAGCTGCGGGCGTTCGCGGTCTGATACCAGCCCACGGCGGTTCCTGTCACGGTGAGCTGGCCGTAGGAGCTCTCCAGGTAGAAGTCGCGGGCGCTTCCCGTGGGGACCCCTCCCTGGACGAAGAGGAGATTCTGGAAGTTGGCTACCGAGTAAGTAGACAACTGGTCCGGAAACTGGATCAACGCGCAGGGCATCCGCTTGGTGCCGGAGACGAGCGGCGCCCGCGCCCCCGCCGCCGGCGAGTAGAGACCGGCGGCCCGACCGCGGTTGCGGACCGGGCGGCGCGCCGCGCCCATCGTCCCCCCAAAGCGCGCGCGCTGCTCCAGCATCCGGCGCTGCACCTCGGGGGGCAGACTCGGATGCGGCGGCATGGCGCGCGGCCCCGCCGACTCGCGCCTGGATGGCGGCCCCTGTTTGCCCCCGGTGTGGGCAGACGCCAGAGCGGAGAACCCCGAGAGCGCGAGACAGAGGAGCGCCGCGCAGCGGATGAACGGTCGCCAACCGATGGAGGTGAGGTTACCCATTTGCCCTGCTCCTTCGCTGACCCGGCAGCCCGGCCGGAGCGCCGGCGAACTGGCTCTGAGGGAGCCATCCGGTGGTAGACGGCAGACCTGTCGACGAAATTGGTCGGAAGAGAGTGCGTCACGCCGAACCGGGCAACGGCAGGGGTATACCGCCGTCGCTTGCCTGCCCGCGTGCCAACAGTGTAGCACGCGGTCTCAAGACTGTCAATAGGGAGTTGAGCAACCGCGCGCCGCATGTTATGATGGGGGCGCGCACACTGGCAGCGTTCCTGCGACTCCGGCCCTGCTCGTGCCGGGCCGGCCCCGACTCGGCCGCGGATGCCGGTTCAACCGCCCGGCGGGGTGAGGAGAGTGAGGGAAGGCAAGGTGGTGAGCCGTGTTGGATTCGAACCAACGACCCTCTCCTTAAAAGGGAGATGCTCTGCCGGCTGAGCTAACGGCTCACGTCAGCGGCGCTGCCGTGGCACCGCCGCGCGCGGCGGCGTGTCACCATTATAGCAGAAGGCGCCCTTCGCGGCAAGCACGGGTCTTGCCTGGCTGGGAGAAAACGGATGAAGACACTGGTCCACGTGACCCATGAAGCGGTGGTCAAAGTGGGGGGCATCGGGGCCGTGCTGCACGGCCTCTTCACGGCGCGGTCCTATGCTCGCGCGGTGGAGCGGTCCCTGCTCGTCGGGCCTCTCTGGGGAGAGGACCCTCCCGACCGGGTCCTTTCCAACACCGGCACGGTGCTCTACTCTTCGGTACACGGCATTGACACGGGCGACCACGGCGCCCGGCTCCGCCCCCTGGAGGAACAGTTCGGCACGCGCTTCGTCTACGGGCGCCGCCGCTTCCAGGATCCGCTGTCGGGCAACGCGCTCGACCCGGAGGTGCTGCTGATTGACGTGCGCCACCTGCGGCCGGAGCCGCTGGCGCAGTTCAAGTATCATCTCTTCACGCGCCTGGGCATCGAGAGCCACCGTTGGGACGCCTCCTGGGAGTACGAGCAGTATGTTCGCCTCGCGGTGCCCGGTTTCGCGGCGTTGGCCGCGCTCGGCATCGGCCGCCAGAACGAGCCCGTCGGGATCCTGGCGCACGAGTTCATGGGCCTGCCCTTCGCCTACGCCGCGCTCATTGACGGGAACCCGGCGCTCAGAACGTACCTCTACGCCCACGAGGTGCCCACCATGCGCCGCGTGGTGGAGGGCAACCCGGGGCACGATACGATGGTCTACCCGGTGATGGCGAAGGCGCTGCAAGAAGGCCGCTACGTTGATGAGCTCTTCGGGCCGCAGGTGGCCTTCTTCAAGCACCCATTGACGCGCGCGGCCGTCCATCTCGATGGTATCCTCTGCGTCGGCGAGCAGCTCGTGGACGAGCTCAATTTCCTCGGACCGGAGATGCGCCGGGCGCGGAAGCACGTGGTCTACAACGGACTCCCCTTCTCGCCGTGCGACGCCGCGCAGAAGCGCCGCAGCCGCGAGGTGGTGCTGCGCTATATTGAGAATCTCATCTCCTATCGCCCGGATTACGTCTTCACGCACGTCGGCCGCTTCGTCCTCTCCAAGGCCTATTGGCGCGACCTGAAGGTTCTCTGGCACCTCGACGCCGCCCTGCACCGCATGGGCAAGAGCGCGGTGTTCATCCTCCTGACGACGGAGCGGGGGGGGCCGCAGCCGTGGGACGTGGTGCGCGGCCTGGAGCAGAGCCATTCGTGGCCGGTCGCCCACCGTGAGGGCGGCGCCGACTTGACCCCCGGCGAGGCGGGACTCTACCAGCACATCCAGAAGTTCAACGTCTGCGCGCGCAACACGCGGGTGCTCTTCCTCAACCAGTTCGGATTCGAGCGATCCGTCCTCGGCGATGCCGCTCCGGAGGGCATGAGCTGGCTCGACCTGCGCATCGCCTCGGACCTGGAGCTCGGGATGTCCATCTACGAGCCCTTCGGCATCGCGCCCGTCGAGCCGCTCTCCTTCGGCGGCCTCTGCACGATCTCCAATGTCTGCGGCTGCGCCGGGTTCGCTCGGCGCGCGGCCGGCGGAGGCGACCCGGAAACCGTCATCATCGGCGACTTCACCAGCCGGCCGGGGGACCAGCCCCGGACGTTGAGCCATCTTCGCGCCATCGGCGCCGCCGAGCGGGACGCCGTGGAAGAGCGCGTCGCCCGCCATGCCGCTATCGAGATCGCCCGGCGCCTCCCCACGAGCGATGAGGAGCGCCTGGCCCTGATGGAGAAAGGATCCCGACTGGGCGAGCGGATGAATTGGGACGCGGTCGTGGAGGATCACCTGCTGCCGGCGTTGAAAAGATAGTCATGGATGGCAGCGAGGCCGTCATTCGCCTGGAGCCCGTGGAACCCGAAGATGCCCTGGACCGAGAGTGGCTATGCACTAACGGCCTGGGCAGCTACGCGATGGGAACCGTTGCGGGCGCCAACACCCGCCGCTACCACGGGGTGCTGGTGGCGGCTCTGAAGCCGCCGTTGGGCCGCACGCTTCTTTGCGCCAGGGTTGACGAAACGTTTGATGCGGGCGATGGGCCGGTGGATCTCGGCGCCGCCGAGTTCCACGACGGAGCGCGCCACCCCTGGGGCGTGGCGCGCCTCTCCTCCTTCCGCCTGGAGGGCGCCCGCCCGGTGTGGGAGTACCACGTTCCGGGCGGCGTCCTGGAGAAGGCGATCTGGATGGAGCACGGCCTGCCCACCACGTACCTGCGCTACCTGGCTCGCGGCACCGGCGGCCGCCTCCGAATCGCGTTCTTCGCCACCCACCGCGACTATCACCACGAGACCCACGGGTCACCCGAGTGGCAGATGGCCGTCCACCGCATCGGCAGCGGCATCGAAGTCACCGCCTTTCCGGGCGCGGTACCGTGGCGGGTGGTGGTGCCCCGCGGGGCGCGGTTCACCCCGGTCGGCCAGTGGTGGTGGCGGTTCCTGCACCGGCGCGAGCGGGAGCGCGGCCTCGATTGCGAGGAGGATCTCTACCTTCTGGGCCACCTCACGCTCCCCCTCTCTCCCGGGGAGCCGGCCATCGTGGCGATCACGTCCGAGAAAGAGGCGGAGGCAGCCGGGGCGCTCAGGCGCCAGCAGGCCCGGGAGCGACAGTTGACCGAGCTCGCCGGCGCCGAAGAGCACCCCCTGCGCGCCCGTCTGGCCCTGGCCGCCGACCAGTTCCTCGTGCGCCGCGGCAGCGGCGCCGCCGCGGGCACGGCCCTCGCCGGCTACCCGTGGTTCTGCGACTGGGGCCGCGACACGATGATCTCCATCCCCGGCCTCACCCTGGCCACCGGCCGCCACGCGGAAGCCCGCCAGATCCTCACCACCTACGCCCGCTACCTCGACCGAGGGATGCTTCCCAACCGCTTCCCCGACACCGGCGAGTCGCCTGAGTACAACACCGTGGATGCCACGCTGTGGTTCTTCCAGGCGATCGCCGCCTACGTGGGCGCCACCGGCGACGCGTCCCTGCTGGAGGAGCTCTTCCCCGCTCTTGACGAGGTGATCGCCTGGCACCTCTGCGGCACCCGCTACGGCATCGGCGTGGACCCCGACGACGGGCTGCTCCATGCCGGCCAGGATGGGATGCAGCTCACCTGGATGGACGCGAAGGTGGACGACTGGTGCTTCACGCCCCGGCAGGGCAAACCGGTGGAGATCAACGCGCTCTGGATCAACGCCCTGCGGCACATGGACGCCTGGGCCCGCCGCCTCCGGCGCGCCGCCCGACCGCGCGGCGTCTACTTCACGACGTATGCCGACCTGGCAGCCCGCGCCACCCAGAGCTTCAACGCCCGCTTCTGGAGCGGCACCCGGGGCTACCTCTATGACGTCGTGGACGGACCCGCCGGCCACCCCGATCCGCGCCTGCGCCCCAACCAGCTCTTCGCCATCTCCCTCCCCTACCCCGCCCTCGGCCGCGACCGGTGGCAGCGCGTCGTCTCACAGGTGGAGCACTACCTCCTGACCCCCGTGGGCCTGCGCACCCTGGCCCCGTGGGAGCCCGGCTACCAGCGCCACTATCACGGCGACCGATGGTGCCGCGACGGGGCCTATCACCAGGGCACCGTGTGGCCCTGGCTCCTCGGCGCCTACGTGGATGCCCGGCGGCGGGCGGGCACCACCGAAGAGCACGTGCAGACGGTCTGCCGCCCGCTCGTCGCCCACCTGGCGCGCGCCGGCATCGGCAGCGTCAGCGAAGTGTTTGATGGCGATTTCCCCCATGCCCCGGGCGGCTGCCCTGCCCAGGCCTGGAGCGTGGCGGAGCTGCTGCGCGTGCTCACACCGCCCCGCAGACCGTGACGCCGGAGCGGCAGCCCGCCGCGGTAGAGAGGCGACGCGCGCCGACCCGGACGGAGGGACCCGGCAGCGCCCGGCGCGCGCCCCGGGCCGGCAGGCGCCCCGAATGAGATGAGGTTGAGATGCAGATCCTCCCGAATGTGTACCTGATCAATGGCTTCCCCTGGCGGCAGACCCAGAACGGCTATCTCATCCGGTCCGGCAAGGAGATGGCGATCGTGGATAGCGGCGACCTTGGCACCGACACGCTCGACCTCGTGCGCGCGAACTGCGCCGCCTGGGGCATCCGGCTGGAGCAGGTGACCTACCTGCTGCTCACTCACGCCCATTACGACCATTCGAGCCACGCGGCGCGGCTTCAGTCGCTCGGCGTGAAGATCGTCACCAACCAGGACGGCGCCGAGGCGATCGCCTCCGGCGACGACCGCTGCATCGGCTACGCGGTTCATCGCCCCTTCGATCCCTGCCGCGCCGACCGCGTGATCCGTGACGGCGAGGAGATCGCGCTGGGCGAGGCGCGAATCCGCTGCACCGAGGCGCCCGGCCACGCCAATAGCTGCGTGATCTACGAGGTGATCCTGGAGGGCCGACGGCTGTGGTTCACAGGCGACGTGATCGCGAACGGGCCGGCGTGCCAGTCGGCGGAGCCGGGCTGGGCCGGCGGCCCGGACTACCACCGCCCCACTTACCTGGAGACGCTCTCGCGGCTGCGGCGCATGGAGTGCGATTGCCTCTTCCCCGGCCACGGCCCCCCGTGCCTGGCGGATGGACGGCGGCAGGTGGAGGCGGTCTACACCAACGCGCTGATCAACTGGCGTTGAGGGGCTGGCCGCATTCCCGGACCGGTGGCAGGTCGGTCGAGGGGAGACCGCGCCGGCCCTTCTATCTTGCCGCCACCTCCGGTGCGTTCAGGACGCGGGGGGACCGCCCGCCGGCACCCGGAACACGCGCCGGGGAGGGCGTTGCAGGCAAGCGCCCCCGCGACATCGAAACAAGGGATAGCCCCTTGCGAGGTGCGACAGCGCGCGCGCCCGGCGCAAGCATCGGATCGGAAAGGAACCTCCTATGGATCGAGTGAACGTGGCCGTCATCGGCCTCGGCATGGGTCGGGGCCACGCCCGCCTTTACCACGAATGCCCGCAGGCCAATCTGGTTGCCCTCTGCGATGTGGACACCACACGCCTGAACGCGGTGGGCGACGAGTTCAACGTCACCCACCGCTTCACCAGCGCCGAAGAGCTGTTTCAGTTGCCGGGTCTGCACGCCGTCTCCGTGGCGCTCCCGAACTTCCTGCACGCCCCGATGACCGTTGCGGCGCTGAAGGCGGGCCTCCACGTGCTGTGCGAGAAGCCGCTGGCGATGAACGCCGGGGAAGCCGAGGCGATGGTCGCCGCCGCGAAGGCGGCGAACCGCCAGCTCATGGTCCACTTCAACACGCGCTTCTCGGTCCCGAGCATGTGGGCACGCCAGATGGTGGACGCGGGCGTCGTCGGTCCCGTCTACTTCGGGCGAACGGGGTACAACCGCAGCCGCGGGATCCCCGGTCGCGGCTGGTTCGCCATCAAGGCAAAGTCGGGCGGCGGCCCGATCATTGACATCGGCGTACACCGTCTGGACCTGGCGCTCTGGCTGATGGATCACCCCCGGCCGGTGACGGTGAGCGCCGCCACCTATGCGTACCTTGGCACGGAGCTGGCCGCGCGCCAGGGATTCGAGTTCGACGTGGAGGACCTGGCCGCGGGGTTCATCCGCTTCAAGAACGGCGCCACCCTGACGCTGGAGGCGTCGTGGGCCGGCAACACCAACCGCGCGCACGATACGTTCACGATGCTCCTGGGCACGCGGGGGGGCATCAACATCTACCGAGACGAGGCGACCTCTGCGACCAAGGTGTCCGTCGTCCAGGAAGTAGGAGGCTCCCTGGTGGAGCTGTCGCCGAAAGAGCAGATCAAGCCGCCAACCGCCCAGGCGGCCTTCGTGCGAGCGATCCTGGAGGGCAAGCCGAACCCCGCCCCCGGCGAGCACGGCCTGGCGGTGCAGCGCATTCTCGATGCCCTCTATCGCTCCGCGGCGGAGGGGCGGGAGGTGCCGGTCTGAGCGGCGCGCACGCGCGCCGCGCCGGGGGCGGGATCCCGGAGAGCGGCGCGGCCGCCGCGCCGCGCCGCTCTCCGGGGAGGACAGGAGGGCTCCGCATCACTTCACCCGCGTGAGCTTCCAGACGTCGGGGAACATGTTGTTGCCTGCCACCATCCAGAGCGCGTTGTCGTGGACGAAGACGCTGGCGGCGTGTCGCGGCGCCCAGGGCGTGTCCGGGATCTCCTCCCAGTTCACGCCATCCGTCGAGCACCACACGTCGCGGGCGTTTCCGATGCCCTGGATGCCCCCCTCCATCACCCACATCCGGTCATCGAAGACCGCCACGTCGTGGTACTCCCTCGGGGGCCAGGGGGCGGATTCCAGCACTCGCTCCCAATTCACGCCGTCGGCGGAGCTCCACACGTCGTTGTTGTACTCGCGCTTCGGCTTGCCCGGCGTGTCGTAGGTGCCGCCGCCCAGGATCCACATCCGGTTCTTGAAGACGACGCTCCCGCCGATCAACCCGCGCGGCGACCAGGGCGCCTTCTCCAGAACGCGGACCCAGTTCGCCCCGTCGGCGGAGTTCCAGACATCGTTGTAGAAGGCCTCCTCCGCCTTGGCGAACTGCGGGAGGGTCTGCCCGCCCATGATCCAGATCCGCCCGTTGAATGCCACCGTGTACTGGAGCACGCGCGGCCCCCAGGGAACGTTGTCGGTCACCTGCTCCCAGCGCTCGCCGTCCTCACTCGACCAGACATCGTTCTGGTAGTGGCCCTGCTGGGTGTCGCCCCCCACGATCCACATCTTGCCGTCGTGAACCACGTAGCCGGCCGTGTGCCGGCACTCCCAGGGGGCCTGGGGGGTCACCAGCGTCCAGGTGAGCCCGTCCGTCGAGGACCACACCTCGCTATTGCACCGCTTCGGGAAGTGGACCTTGTCGGGGGGATTCCACCCTCCCAGGAGCCACATCTTGCCCCGGAAGACAAGGGCGCCGGCCCCGTCCCTCCCGGCGAAGGCGGCCTTGTCGGTCACGCAGGTCCACCGGTAGGCGGGAGTCTTCGCCCCGGCCGCGGCGCTGTCCCGCTTGCTCTCCGCACTCATCGCAAGTCCTCCCATGCCGGCTGCCCCCGTCAACGCCAGGGCGATCGGGAGCAGCGGTCGTTCCTTCAGCAGGTTGGTCATCATCCTCTTCCTCCGGGCGCGGGATCCCTTCCCACCGCCGACGGGCACAAGGAGGGAGCGCCGTCCGCGCGGTCGCCCTCCCCCGTTGTGGCCCAGGAGTGTATCGTTTCTCCTGTAACGATGCAGCATTCTACCATGCGCTTGCCCGCGTGTCAACAGGGCTTGACAAGGCACCGGTGGCAGCCAGAGGTGGGCCGTGCGCCGATCGCCGCGACGCGCGAGGGGCATCAGGCGGCCAGGGCCATGCCGCCGTCACCCGGATCCGCTCCCCCATCGAGCGCGCCGGTTTCCGGGTTGATCCGAATCCCGTGGACCGACGCGATTCCGCCGTAGGCCACCAGCATCCGCCGGATGTCGTGCCCCATCTCCTTCACTCTGGCGCACGTGGAGGGAGGGATGCGCGAGTGCGCGATGATGACGTCGCCCTGGCAGTCGAAGCGCGGGGCGGCGATCGCCTCCGTCGCACTCATCCCCATGTCCATCACGTTGAGGACGGCGTGCAGGACGCCGGTGACGATCCGGGTGCCCCCCGGGGCCCCGACGGTGAAGAACGGCTTCTGCCCGCGCTTCACCAGCGTCGGCGCCATGCCGGTCACTCGGGCCTTGCCGGGCCGGATGGAGTTGGGGTGTCCCGGCACCGGGTTGAAGCAGAACATGCAGTTGTTGTAGTAGAACCCGAGGCCCGGGGTGACGATCCCCGACCCCGAGCCGGAGCCGAGCGAGTGAGTGAGGCCGACCGCGTTCCCCCGGCCGTCCACGACCGAGAGGTGGGTGGTGCTGGCCGGCTCGAGTGGGTGCCAACGGGGGACGGTGATGCGCTCACGGCCCTCGATCCGCCGGCGCCACTCTCTGGCCCGCGCCTGGGACAGGAGGTCCTCGTAAGGCACGGGGACGAACGCGGGGTCGCCGACCAGGTTCGCCCGGTCCGCCCACGCGGCCTTCATCGCCATGGAGACGGTGTAGACGTACTCCGGGCTCAGGTGCCCCATGCCCGCCAGGTCGTAGCCCTCCAGTATGCGGAGTGCCTGCAAGATGGTGACGCCTCCGCCCGGCGCACGGTTGGAGGCGACGGTAAAGCCACGGTAGGTGGCGTAGAGAGGGGAGGTGACGGTGACGCTGTAGGTCTTCAGGTCATCCAGCGTGACGAATCCGCCCCCCCGCTCCAGATCCTCCGCCATGCGCCTCGCGAGGTCGCCGCGATAGAAGACCTCCTCGCCGCCTTCGGCGAGCGTTTCGAGGGTCTCGGCCATCTCCGGGTTGGCCACAATCAGGCCGCCCTCCGCGTGCTCCGGTCTGCCGGCGATCCGCCAGGGGGAGGTCTCCCGTCCCACCGGCGGCTTCTGCCATGCCTGCGCCGTAGACTGACTGACCTCGAATCCCCGGCGGGCTAGTTCGATAGCGGGCCGGAGCGCCTTCCGCCAGGGCATCGTCCCGTAGTCCGCGATCCCTTTGTGGAGCCCGGCGACGGTTCCCGGCGTGGTGATCGCCTGATAGCCGCGCTGGTTGGCCTGGCTTAAGAGGGTGTATCCGTAGCCCGATGTGTTCTCCTCAACGATCTGGTCCTGCCACATGTCCGGCGTGGCTCTTGCTCCCGCCTTCCCGTGGAAGTCGAGGATGACCTCCCGCCCGGTCGTTCCCTCGTGGACGTTCATCGTGCCGAAGCCGCCGAGGCCGCAGCTCCCCGGCGTCACGACCATCTGTACGAAGGCGGCGGTGACGGCGGCGTCCACCGCATTCCCTCCCGCGGCCAGCACTCTCGCCCCGGCATCCACGGCGAGAGGCTGCGGGGCGGTGATCATCCCTTTCATCTGCTATCCTCCCTGGCCCGGCCTTGCTGGCGGACCACATAGTACGGCTGGTTGGTCAGCTCCGGGCCGAACCCCGGGTAGATCCACGCCCGTCGGGGCGAATCACGCAGCACGAAGAAGTACTGCAGCGGGAAGGGCGTATCTGTCTCGGCGGCGGGGAGAGTCGCGTGAAGCCGCCTCCCTTCCCCCGCCATCGCCAGCGTGCGGTAAGCCCTCACCCCCTGGTTCACGGGCCGGTAGCGCACCTCCACCGTCAGGCGTCCCGCCTCGGCGGCCGGCAACTCCAGCGAGAGCGACACCGGCTCGCCCCGGCGGAAGGAGGCGGGCGGCACGTGCCGGCACGCCACTCGGGGCGCTTCGCCGGGGAACGCGGGGATGGGCGGGGCATCGGGCGCCGGGCGGGCCTCGGCGCGCTCCTTCTCCATGTCGCCCAGGTCGGCATCAATGCCCGGGAGACGATCCGTCCAATGGCCGCGCAGATGGGGCGTGCGCCCGAAGGTGAGGTCGGCGGCATAGGCGCCCCGGGCGCGCTCTGCGAACGCGGCCCAGGCGGCGCGCGCATCCCGGTAGGCGATCAGGCCGGGGTCCAGTGCGGCCGGGTTGCCCGTGCGGCGGTAGAGTGCCTGGGCCACTCCGGCGCGCAGCTTCCCGGCGAAGAAGCGCCCGAGGCCGGCCTGTATCGTCACGTCGAGCGCCCACCGGCGGAACTCGGGGCTGGCGGGCTTGGCGGCGCGCGCCTCCGCCTCCGTGAGATGACGCGAGGCCGCCTCCGCGAAGTCATCCAGCCAGCGCGCCACGTCCAGCGGCGTGTAACGCCCGCTCGCCTGCCCGCCGAGCAGCTCCGCGGCGAAATCGTCCATGGAGGAGAAGAGCGCCGGGTCGAGCGGGCTCACCCGGTCGAAGGTTCTGGGGGGCGGGTTGTCGCCGAAGGGGTGGCGCCGCGTCTCGTCCACGATCGGCATGTTGGTGTAGATCTCCGGCCAGTAGCCGTTGTTGGAGGCGGCGGCGAGGTGGGCCGTGGTGATGAGCGGCAGGACGCGGCTGGCGCTGGCGAGCGCCGCCTCGGCGGGCGCCGTAGCGGGGCCGAACTCCTTGCGCAGGTAGCGCCGCCAGGTCTCGGGGTCGGCGTCGGGATTGTAGAGTAGGCGGCCCCAGATCCGGTAAGAGTAGTGGTGCTTCTCCCAGTCTCCCCCGGCGGGCCGTAGGGAAACGTCCGCGTACAGGTCGCGGTCGCCGGGGATGGCGGATCCCATGCGCCCTCTGAAGGAGAGAGGGTCGCTGATCTCCAGGCCCTGGCTGCCGCAGAAGCCGGACGCGCGCGCGTAGCCGGCGGCCATCGCGGGGTCTCCCCACAGGAGGAGCCGCTGCGTGCCGGGCCAGATCCGGTAGAGGATGCCGTAGCGCCGTCCTTCGGTGAGCAGGTTGCCGAAGCTGTAGCGCAGCGACCCATCCGAGGGCCGGATGGAGGCTTCCTGGTAGGGAAGGCCCATGTGCTCCGCCGAGTATTTGGGAGAGACGACGACGGGCATCCCCGTGGCGAGCGCCACCCGGATCAGCTCCTGGCTGATCTGCTTGGCGTGCATGTCAATCTCGACCCGGCGCCCACACTGCGCAATGCCGTCGAAGAGGGTCTTCCAGAAGCCGTGGCTGTCGTCGGGGACCCCGCTCTCGCTGTGGATGCGGAAGGTGACGCCGCGGATCGCCGGGCACGCCTGGAGCACAGTCCGCAGGGCGTCGCGGCAGTAGGCGGCATGGGTCTCGGGCGCCAGCCCCTCGACGACGTAGTTGGCCTCGGGGCTCTCCTCCCACTCGTAGCCGTGGAACCAGAGGGCGAGCTGGAAGTGGAGGCCGCGGCGAGCGGCCTCCTCACTGATGAAGCGAAGCGCCTCCAGGTTCCGCGCCCGCTCGGCATCCGGCAAGCCGGGCACGCGCACGTCGTAACCCGGCACCGAGACGAGGAAGGGATAAGCGAAGAAGAGGTAGGCGTCGCGGACCTGGCGCGCGGCATTGTAGCCGAGGCCCGTCGCCAGGCTGAAGCGGTTGAAACGGTGTGTCGCCAGCGTCGTCAGGTAGCGCCGCCAGAAGCCGCGGTCGTAGAGCCACGGCTTGTCCCACGCGTCGCTGGAGAAGTAGCGCGTCACGCTGCGGATGGCATTGGCCGGGCGCTCGATCACCGGACGATCGATCTCGAGGGCGCGGAGGGGCTGCGCCTCGCAGGCGACGCGGTCGGCCAACTCCAGCAGGGCGTAGGCCAGGCCCCGGGCATCGCTGCCGCAGGCGAGCGCGACCTTCCGGCCGGCGAGCGTCCCCGGCACGAGCCCCAGGGCTTCGGGGGTGTCCGCCACGGCCACACCGGTCGCGCCGAGAACCTCCCGCGCCGCAGCGGAGCCTCGGCCGGCGGCCACCACGCAGGGCGCTCCGGGGGGCACCGCCGCCATCTCTTCCGCGATAGCTGCCGCGACGCCCCGGGCTGCCAGGGCGTCGCACAGCTCGGCGGCCGCCCAGCGCGCCGGCGGCTGGCTCGCCACGGGGTCGGCGGCGGGGATGACGATGAAGGCTCTGGCGGCTACGCTCACGCTCGGAACTCCTTTCACGGCACGGGCGACGGGACCACGCCGGCCCCCGTCGCGACTCCGAACCCGGTACCCAACCGGCCCGTCGGCCTCTCCCGGCGCGCACGCGGCCAGCAGGAGTGCCAGGAGGGGCGCTCCTATCATTCCCCGCACCTTTGGTGCCTCCTCTCACGCCTGCCGGATGGTGAAGTACGGCTGGTTGGAGAGTTCTGCGTTGAACCCCGGGCAGATCCACGCGCGCCCGGGCGAGTCGCGCAGCACGAAGTAGTACTGCAGCGGGTGAGGCGTATCCGTGTCGCCGCCGGGGATGGTGGCCGACAGGCGACCCCCTCCGCCGGTCATCGCCGCCGTCCGGTAGGCTTCCACGTGGTTGATCGGCCGGTAGCGCACTTCGACCGCAATCCCCGGCGCATCCTCGAGCTCCAGAGCGAGAACGACCGGCTCGCCGCGCCGGAAGGAGGGAGGCGGCGCGTGCCGCCACGCCACCCGGGGCGGCGGTCCGGGGATGGCGGGAAGAGGCCGGGCATCGGGCTCCGGCACGGCCTCGGCGCGCTCCCTTTCCATGTCGCTCAGGTCCGCGTCAATGGCGGCCAGGCGGTCTGCCCAATCGCCCCGGAGCTGCGGCGTGCGCCCGAAGGTGAGGTCTGGAACATAGGCGCCCTTGGCGCGTTCGGCCAGGCCGGTCCAGGCGGCGCGCGCCTTCCGGTAGTGGGAAAGGGCGTCATCCAGCGCCGCCAGGTTTCCGGCGCGGCGGTAGAGGGCGTAGGCAACCCCGGCGCGTAGCTTCGATGCGAAGAAGCTGCCCAGGCCGATCTGGAGCGCCACGTCGAGCGCCAGCCGCCGGAGCTCGGGGGTCGGCACGGGTCCGCCGCGCGCCTCCGCCTCCGAGAGGTGCCGCGCGGCCGCGGCGGCGAACCCCTCCAGCCAGCGCGCCACGTCCAGCGGGGAATAGCGACCGCTCGCCCGCCCGCTCACCAGCTCATCGGCGAAGTCCGCGATGGAGGAGAAGAGCTCGGGATCGAGCGCGCCCACGGTATCGAAGCGGCGGGGCGTGGGCGTGTCGCTGTAGGGCTGCGACCGCTGCTCGTCCACGATCGGCATGTTGGTGTAGATCTCCGGCCAGTAGGCGTTGTTGGATGCCGAAGGGAGGTGGGCCGTCGTCACCAGCGGCAGGATGCGGCTGGCGTTGGCGAGCGCCGCCTCGGCCTCCGCCGCGGCCGGCCCCACCTCCTTGCGGAGGAAGCGCCGCCAGGCGTCGGGATCCGCCTCGGGGTTGTAAAGGAGGCGGCCCCACACTCGGTAGGTGTAACGGTGCTTCTCCCAGTCGCCGCCGGGGGTCTGGAGGAAGGGGTCGGCGTAGGCATCGCGCTCGCCGGGGAGACCGGAGCCCATGCGCCCGCGGAAGGAGAAGGGCTCGCAGATCTCCACGCCGAGGCAGCCGCAGAAGCTGGCAGAGCGCCCGTAGCCGGCGGCCATCGCGGGGTCGCCCCAGAGGAGGAGCCGCTGGGTGCCGGGCCAGATGCGGAAGAAGATGCCGTAGGGCCGCCCCTCGGTGAGGAGGTCGCCGAAGCTGTAGCGCATGAAGCGGCGCAGGCCCCCGCTGAACGGCATGAAGTTGTCGGCGTTCAGCCCCCGACCGATCAGACCGCGGAACTCGGTTCTGGCGGTCTCGCTGAGCGTTCGCGCACCTCCGGGGTCCAGTGCCGGGGGCATCTCGCCGGGGCGGATGGATGCCTGCTGATAGGGAAGGCCCATGTGCTCCGCCCAGTACTTCGCCGAAATATTCACCGGCAGCCCCGTGGCGACCGCCACGTCAATCATCTGGCCGTCCAGGCCCTTGGCGTGCATGTCAATCTCGACCGGTCGGCCGCACTGCGCGATGCCGTCGAAGACGGTTGCCCAGAAGTCGAAGCTCCGCTCCGGCACGCCGCTCTCGCCGTGGACGCGGAAGGTGACGCCGGCGATGTCCGGGCACGTCTCGAGGAGCGCGCGCAGCGCGTCGCGGCAGTAGGGGGCGTGGGTCTCGGGCGTGAGGCCCTCGACGACGTAGTTGGCGTCCGGGCTCTCCAGCCACTCGCAGGCGTGCGTCCAGAGGGCGAGCTGGAAGTGGAGGCCGCGGCGGGTGGCTTCCTCGCCAATGAAGCGGAGGGTCTCCAGGTTCTTCTCCCGCTCGGCATCCGGCAGGCCGGGCACGCGCACGTCGTAGCCGGGCACCGAGAGGAGGAAGGGGTAGGCGAAGAAGAAGTAGGCGTCACGGATGTGGCGCGGGAAGTTGTAGCCGAGGCCGAGGGTGAGGCTGAAGCGGTTGAAGCGCTGCGCCGCGAGCATCGTCAGGTAGCGTCCCCAGAACTCGCGGTCGTAATACCAGGGCTTGTCCCACGCCTCGCAAGTGAAGAGGCGAGCGACGCTGCGGATGGCGTTGGCCGGGCGCTCCACGACCGGTCGGCCGATCTCCAGGGCGCGGAGGGGTTCCTCCGCGTGCGCGACGCGGTCGGCCAGCTCCAGCAGGGCGTACATCAAGCCGCGGGCATCGCTGCCGCAGGCGAGCGCCACCTCCCGGCCCGCGAGCGTCCCCGGCACGAGAGCCAGCGCCTCGGGGGCATCGGGCACGGACTGCCCCGCCCCGCTCAGGACTTCGCGCGCCAGGATGGAGTCCCGACCGGCGGCCACCACGCACCGCGCGCCGGCGGGGATTGTGTCGCTCCGCCCCCCGACGGTGACGGACACCCCCCGGGATGCCAGGGCGCGGCGCAGCTCCGCGACGGCCCAGCGGGCCGGCGGCTGACCGACGACGGGATCGGATGGGTCCGAAAGGATGTGGGCTTTCATCGGCTCGCTCATGGCGGGGATTCCCTTCGACGCACGGACGGACGCCTGGTGCTTCTCGACATCAGGCTGTTGCCACCGGGTTCGACGCCGTTGGCGATATTCCTACCGCGCCCCGGGTGAAGTGTCCGGCTCCCGCGCGGCGGTGGTGGAGGCCGGCAGTGCCGGGGGCACATGAGGATGAAACTCACCCGCCCGCTCGGGAGTCTGAAACGCATGTGTGCTCTTCTTCATACGTCACAAAGCGATCCGATCCGGGTGGACTTCCTCCCGGCTGCCGCGCTGCCTGCGCCGGGCCGCCTCGGGATGACGCTCGCCCCCGGTAAGAAAGGCCCCGGGATCCACGCCCACTGGGACCGCGACCTCGGCGTGGACCTGGCCCGACTCTGCGGCCACTACCGCGCCGACGTCCTGGTGAGCCTGATCGAGGCGCACGAGTTGAAGCTGCTCGCCATCCCGGCGCTCTACGAGCAGGCGGAAGCCCACGGCCTGCGCGTGATCCGTTTCCCGATCCGCGATGTCTCCGTTCCGGCCTTCACGGCCGGCCTGCGCGACCTGGTTGCGCACGTGCTGGCGTTGGTGCAGGCGGGGAGGACCGTGGTGGTCCACTGCCGCGGGGGCCTCGGGCGCACCGGCCTGGTGGCCGCGTGCGCGCTGGTGGCGGCGGGGCACGATCCGGCGGCAGCGATGGCGACGGTGCGGCGGGCGCGACCCGGCGCCATCGAGACGCGCGAGCAAGAGGAATACGTGAGCCGCTTCCAGGCCGCCTGGCGGCAGCGGGGGCCAAGACCTTGACTGCGGTGGCCGGTGGTGGCGAGATGGAACACTCTCAGTGAGCGTGCCGGTCAACGCCTTCCCGCATGGACTGGATCCACGCCGGCCACTGGCGGTCATCCATCTCGCCCTCGCCGGCGCGCACGCGGAGAGCCTGCTCGTGCAGCATCGAGACGCCCTCCGGCACGCCGTCTCCGGGGCGGTCAGCCAGGGCGAGCTGGGCCAGGCACCGGGCGCACCACTCCACGTCCTTCGCCTGCGCCTCCCGGAAGATGCGCACCAGCACCTCGTACTGGCGTCGGACGCGCAGATCGGCGCGCACCAGCAGGCTGGCCTTCGCCATCCCCTCCACCAGCGCCGAATCGCTGCGCTCCCCGTCCCCGAAAAGACGGTGCAGGATGCCCACCGTGATCAGGGCCCGCTCCTGCGGCATTTCCCTCAGCTCCGTCACACCGACCTCTTGCACGGACACACCGTTCCCTTCCAGAACACCGCGCCGCCGCCGGGAAGGAGAGGGTCGAGGGCATGGCGCAACGGGGAAGCGGCTGCACGCCGACTTCGGGGCCGGTTCCAGCAGCCCGGCCCCACGAAGGGGCGACGCCTGCCGGGCATGCGAACGCACAACTCTCCCATGTGTATTCCCCGATGGCGCCCCACTGAAACATCCGGGTGCCCTGCCGGCGCCTCTTCCTGCTCCGGCCCGGCCGCAAGCCGCGCCCAAGCGGTTGACGCGGCCTGTCCGGGTGTGATAGCATGGGGCCGGCGGGGACCGCGCCGGGACGCGGTCCCGAGGCCGGCTGCTGCTCTTTGAGGAGGATTCCTATGGCCCAATTCCCGGTCGCCCGGATGCGGCGGCTGCGCGCCACCGAGAACACCCGCCGCCTGGTCCGCGAGACGCGCCTCTCGGTGGATGACTTCATCTACCCCCTTTTCGTGGTGGAGGGGAGCGGCGTCCGCCGCGAGATCGGCGCGATGCCCGGCAACTTCCACTGGTCCGTGGATAGACTTCCCGCCGTCATTGACGAAGCCGCCGCGCTCGGCGTGCCGGGGGTTCTCCTCTTCGGCATTCCGGACGCGAAGGACGAGGAAGGCTCGGAGGCCTACGCCGAGGACGGCATCGCGCAGAAGGCGGTGCGCGCCATCAAGCGCGCCAACCCCGACATGCTCGTCGTCACCGACGTCTGCCTGTGCGAGTACACCTCCCACGGACACTGCGGCGTCGTCACGCCCGAGGGCCGCCTGCTCAACGACCCGACGCTGGCGCTCCTGCAGCGCACCGCCCTCTCGCACGCCCGGGCCGGCGCCGACATCGTGGCCCCCTCCGACATGATGGATGGCCGCGTGGGCGCCCTCCGCGCCGCCCTCGACGAACAGGGCTTCGACCAGGTGCCGATCATGGCCTACGCGGCGAAGTACGCCTCGGGGTTCTACGGGCCCTTCCGCGAGGCGGCCGGCTCGGCGCCGCAGTTCGGCGACCGCCGCTCCTATCAGATGGACCCGGCCAACCGCCGCGAGGCGCTGCGCGAGATGGCGCTGGACGCCGACGAGGGGGCCGACATCTTGATGGTGAAGCCCGCGCTCTCCTACCTGGACATCATCCGCGAGGCCCGCGACCGCTTCGACCTGCCGCTGGCCGCCTACAACGTCTCCGGCGAGTACTCGATGGTGAAGGCCGCCGCCGCCAACCGTTGGATTGACGGCGAGCGCATCATGATGGAGATTCTCACCAGCATCAAGCGCGCCGGCGCGGATATGATCCTGACCTACCACGCGCTGGAGGCCGCGCGGTTGTTGGAACACTGAGGAGTCACCATGGAGAAGATCAAGCCCTGCAACTCGTACATCGGCAGGCCGGCGGGCACCGAGATGCTCCGCCTCGCGGACGGGCGGTCGGCGCTCAAAGTCTACTTCATTGATATTCCGGGGCGCAGCACCCCGGAGCGCTTCGAGTGGGACCGGTGCGGCCGGCCGCGCGCCGGGCTCGTCGAGGCGCTTGCCGGCGCGGGCGTCGAGGGGATCGGGTTCGTCACGGCGTTCCCGCACATCACGAAGGTCTTCCGTTTCGGCCCGAACCCGGAGACGGTGCTGCACGTGCGCGCCTACCGCACCGAGGACCTGGCCGATCTCCCACTGGAGCGCGGCGAGGGTTACGTGGAGTTCGCCTGCCTGGCCGAGGCGATCATCGCCGCCGAGGAGTACCGCTTCTGGGCCGCCGCCCGCTCCGTCGCCGAGTACCTCGACCGCTGGTGCGACTGGCCGGAGAGCCCGATTGTGGACCACGGGAAGCTGGGGCGGCACTTCGCGGGGTAACGAGTAATGCGTAATGCGTAACCTGTAGTGCCGCGCGGGGCGGGGATCCTCGTTGCGTGTCATCGGCGCTCCCGTTTGCCGCGCCGACTCCCCGGGAACGTTCCGGCCAGGAGGCCCGCGATGGCGCGTGACATGGAAGAGAGCAGCCCGGGAGACCTGGAGGGCGGCGGCCCCGGCGGGGGCACGGACATCGCGCGCGAGCACGGGGCGGAGCCGGTCCCGGGCAGCCGGGCGACGCTCTGGCTCACGGTGGTCCTGGTCGCGCTCGTCCTGTTGGTGCCGGTGGTGTGGGCCCTGGGGGTGTATGGGCGGTTGGTGCTCGTCCCCGGGATCGATCCGGCGGCGCTGGCGGGCTACCTGCTGCTGGTCGTGATGCTGCTTGCCGCGGCCGTTCTCTACTTCTGGAAGCAGTTCAGCGCGAGCGCCTGATGATAGGGGACGAGCGAAGCCGGTAGTCGCAGCGGACCGGACCGAGACGGAGCACGGCCCCTACACAATGCACCGTCGTACGTAGGGGCGCCGCCCTGTCTGCGCCCACACTACCAATCCTGCTCGTCGAAACCCATGAGGCCCCGCTTCAGCCTCCCACCTGGCGCACTTCCACGAAGCGCCCCGTCTCCGATGACTCCTTGGCGGCGAGGCAGGCATAGATGCTGCGCAGGCCTGCCTGGATCGGCGTGCGCGAGGCGCCCCGACCGCGCACCAGGTTCACGAAGTTGTCGGCCAGCTCGCGGTCTCCCCCGAAGTGGCTCATGCCGCCGCCCGCGCGCACCGTGTCGCTGAAGGGGCTGTGGTGGCGCACTCGGTACAACTCGTTGGCATACCAATCGAAGCGGACCGTGCCGAGGTAGCCGCTGACGGTGGCGCCGCGGGCGCCGGCATCGCGCCGCGCGTAGAACACCTGCGTGTAGACCCCCTGCGCGCCCGAGGCGAACTGCAGGAGGGCGCTGGAGGAGTCCTCGTTCATGCCGCTCTCGGGAGAGCCGCAATCCACGCTGAAGACGCAGGGATGGTCCTTCAGCGAGCCGCCGGAGTGGTTGCGGCGGCGGTTCTCCGGGCTTTCCAGGCAGTCGGCCGCTTCCCCGCACTGAGAGCAGACGAGCCCGGCTTCCTTCTTCCCGCCGAGGAGTCGGCCCCAACTCGCCATCGCCGCCACGCGCACGATGCGCGACCCCATCAGGTAGCTGAGGTAGTCGAAGTCGTGGGTCGCCTTCTGAATGAAGAGGCCCCGGGTGGAGGCGAAGTTGCGGTAGTGCCCCTCGAAGTAGACCATCCCGTAGGGCACGTAGTTCACGGCCAGGACGTGCTCCGGCGAGCCGACCGCCCCCTCCTCGACGTGCTGGCGCGCCAGCGCGCAGAGGGGAGAGACGCGCAGCGGGAAGCTCACCACCACCTGGCAGCGGGAGTCCTCGAAGGCGCGCTCGAGGGTCACCGCCTGCTCCAGGGAGGTGGCCACCGGCTTCTCGAGGAAGAGCGGAAGGTCGTAGCGCGCCGCCTGGCTGGCGTACTCCGCGTGGAGGCCGCAGCGCGTGCCGATGGCCAGCGCATCCGGCCGCGCGCGCCGCACCATCTCGTCCAGCGAGTCGTAGAAGACGACATCCTCCCGGTCGCACTCCGCGAGGCGGGCGCGCGCCCCGGCCTCGTCGGGATCCACGATCCCGACCACGCGCAGGTCGGGATCCACATCGCGGAACTGGTGCTTGATCATGCCGCTGACGCGGCTGCCGTGCCCCACCACACCCAGTCTCATCACTCACTCGTCCTTTCGCCGCTTTGCGCAGGCGCCGGTTGGAGATTATACCGACCGCCGAAGTGCCTGTCAAGCGATATCGGGCGCCGGCCGACGGTTCGGCGTGAGGGCGAGAGGGGCGGTAGGGGGCGAGCGCCGGTGCGCGTCGGCCCGGCGCCGCCCGAGCGCAAGCCTGCACGTGTGCTTGACACCTGGCGCGCGCCGAACGTATAATGACCTGGATCGCCACCGCAGTGCGAGAGGGTGAGGGTGGGACCGGGGAGGAGGCGTGGATGAGAGTAACCTATGATGAGCAGGCGGATGCCGTCTACTGCTACCTGACGAACCGCGAGGCGGTTCAGACCATCCAGGTCTCGCGCGATATCCTCGTGGACCTGGACAGCGACCAAAACGTGCGCGGCATCAGCATCTTGTCGGCGAGCCGGATCTTCCTGGCCGTCCCGTTCGCCGACGCGCTGCTCGAGGATCAGGAGTTGGACCTGGGCGAGTGGCCCCTCTTGATGCCGATGGCGCACGCGGGCTGATCAGCAGCGGCACTCATGCGGACGCGCATCGCGGCAAGGCGGAGGCAGCAGCCTCCGCCTTCTCAGTCCCGCGAGCGCAGGCGCACTCAATCCGATATGCCCGCCCCCTCGCCGGGGAAGCGGACGGCGTCAACCACGCCGTAGCGCACCGCGCCCTCGGCATCGAGGTAGAAATCGCGCTCCATGTCAATCGCGACCTGCTCGATCGGCTGGCCGGTGTAGGCGGAGACAAGGCCATTCAAGCGGTTCTTCAGCCGAGTGATCTCCAGAGCGGTGGTCTCGATCTCCGTGGCGGTGCCGAAGGCGCCGCCGCTGGGCTGGTGAATCAGCACCCGGGCGTTAGGGCTGATGAAGCGTTTGCCCCGATCCCCTGCCATCAGCAGCACCGCCGCCATGGACGCCGCCTGGCCGTAGCAGATTGTGGATACCTGGCAGCGGATCATCTTGATGATGTCGTGGATGGCGAGGCCGGCGATCACACTCCCCCCGGGCGAGTTGATGAAGATGGTGATGTCTTCGGTGGGGTTGGCGGCCTCGAGGCGAAGCAACTCCTTCGCGATGTTCTCCACGATCTCCTCGCGGATCTCACCGTTGATGAGCACGATGCGTTTGCGTGAGAGCACGTCGTTACTGCCAGTACGTTCAGCCATATGCCCTTTCCTCCGCCATGGCGGCGGCAGTGAGACACAGCCCGACCCCGGATGACGGAGTTCGGATGATAAGCCGGAGTGGTCCGCAAGGCAGCTCTGTGAGCCGTCGGCGCCGATGCGGGTTACGGCCGGCGGGCGCGAGCCGTTTCCACCGACGGCCCCATCATACCACATTTCACGGAAAACATGAAGCCGTGCCGGGCAGGCGCTTCCGAAGGCCCGCCCCGCTGCGCGAGGGGTCGCTCGACTCACGCATCCCTCGCGTCACCGCGTCACGCGACCTTCGCCCTGCTGCCCGCCGCTTGCAGCGGCCCGGCGGCCGGCCTCGCGGAGGTAGGGGATGAGGGCATCGAACTCGGCTTCACGCCCGGCGTTGAAGACGACCACGTACAGGCTCTGGCACTCGGGCTGAAAGCAAACGAAGACGGCGCCATCCAGCGGCGGCAGGGAGCGGGGGTCGGCGCCGTCCGGCCCGCTCTCAACCGGCGCTCCACCCGCCGGGAACGGCATGAGCCAGGTGCCCGCCGCGCAGCGCGGGCACGCCGCCAGCTCCTCCAGCGTCAGGCGCCAGGCCTCACGGGTGTAAGGATCCCTCACAGCCTTGAACGTCACCCAATCCATGTTCTGTGCCGCCGCAGCCGCGGAACGGCCGCCCCGCTACAGGAGGCTCGCCTGCCTCTTCGCCTGCTTCCCCTCGCGCCGCGCCCGCCACCACTCGTAGGCCATCGGCAGGATGGAGATCAGGATGATCACCACAATGACCAGCTCGAAGTTCCTCTTCACCACCGGGATGTTGCCGAAGAGGTACCCCGCGAACGTGAACAGCGCCACCCAGGTGACACCGCCCACCAGGTTGTAGGTGATGAAGTAGCCGTAGGACATCTTCCCGATGCCCGCCACGAAGGGCGCGAACGTCCGCACGATCGGCACGAAGCGCGCCAGGAAGATCGTCTTGCCGCCGTACTTCTCGAAGAAGGCGTGTGTCTTGTCGAGGTGCTCCTTCTTGATCCACCTGATGCCATAGGCGCGATCACCCAGGTAGTGGCCGATGGCGTAGTTGACGGAATCCCCGAGGACCGCCGCGACGATCAGCAGTCCCGCGATGCCCCACACGTTGAGCGAGCCCATGCCGGCGAAGGTGCCCGCCGCGAACAGCAGGGAATCCCCGGGCAGGAACGGGGTGACGACGAAGCCAGTCTCCATGAAGATCACCGCGAAGAGGATTGCGTACGTCCATGTGCCGTACTGGCCGATGATCCGCTGCAGGTGATCGTCCAGATGTAGGAACAGGTCAATCAACGCTGAAATCGACTCCATGCTCGGCTCTCTCCCCCTGGCGACGGGTTGCCCCCGCCGCGCCACCTCCCCGATGCCGGTTCGCGTCCCTCCAGAGCGCAAGGGATCGCGGCCGCGCCTGAGTACCGCCCACTGCGTATTCGGCGCTGGCGGGGCGACCCCCTTCCGCGGGATCCCGCCCGCCGCAGCGAGGAGCCGCGACCGCCCCGGGTCGGCCTCGCCGCGCCTTCCCCATCGTGCCATCCGGGGGAAGAGTCGTCAAGGGCGCCCGGACCGGCTCTCATCCCCGGGGCCAGGTGACCCGGGGGCACCAAGGAGAGCCCGCGCGCGGCGCTTCCCCGCCTGAGGAAGAGGCGGATGCCTGCTTCCGCGTGCGCGCCTGGGACGATCCCCGGGCGTGCGATGGAGCCGGGCGAGCGCCGGGATGGACCGGCGCCGGGGTTCGGGACACCCGGTTGCCGCGCGTGCGCCGCGTGTGGTATGATGGACCTGCCGCCATCGGGGAAGAGTAGGGATGGAGGAACGGGATGGGCGAGCTGATTCCGCAGGAGACCATTGACGAGATCGTCCACCGGCTGGTGGAAGGGCTGCAGCCGGAGCGGATCATCCTGTTCGGGTCCTACGCCTACGGCGAGGCCATGCGCGACAGCGACCTGGACCTGATGGTGATCGTCGCGGAGTCCGACGAGCCGCCGGTGCGACGGGACCAGCGGGCGCATGCCTGCCTGTCCGGGGTGGGAGTACCGGTGGATGTGCTCGTCTACACGCGCGATGAGATGGCACGGGGCGTGACGGTGCGGACATCCCTGGCACGCACGGTGGTCGACCGGGGGAGGGTCCTGCATGAACGACGCGAAGCGCGAGGCGATCGAGAACTGGCTCGTCAAGTCGCGGCATGACCTTGGGTCTGCGCGCCGGTTGATGGAGGGTGATGAGCCCTATATCTGGACACGGCCGTCTACCACTGTCAGCATGCGGTGGAGAAGGCGATCAAGGGGTTTCTCACGCGGCACGACGGGGAGTGCAGCCCATGCCTGCTGTGAAAGACGGGTCGGAGCAAGATGAGGGCAAGGAAGCGCGCAAGGCGCAGATCATCGCTGAGATTCGGCGTGTTGCCGAGGTGCTCCAGACGTCGTCGCCGACCCAGAGCCAGTTGAGAGCGAACGATCGAGTCAGCGTGTCAAAGGTCAAGGTCACATTCGGCAGTTGGCGGGCAGCGATTGAGGCTGCGGGGCTGGAAGCGAACCCACAGGGCATTGTGCCCGGCTCGGCGCGACCCCTTTGCACCGACGACGAACTGCTGCAGGAGATCATCCGTGTGACACGTGACTTGGGACGCGAGCCCGGTGCTGCTGAGACAGCCAAACCACCTGAACAGCAGCACCGGCGCCGGGCGCAGTTCGGCGAGCCCATTGACTTCCGGGGCTTGCGCTTCGGCCCACTGAATGAGCAGGGCGTCGTCTACCTGTTCGGCATGGTAAGCCGGGAACTCGGGTTCCTCGTTGAATCCATCCGAACCGAATACCCTGATTGCGAGGCGAAGCGGTGCGTGGATTCCAAGGGTCAACGGTGGGAGCACGCGCTCATCGAGTTCGAGTACCGCAGCCGCGACTTCCAGGATCACGGGCACCGCGCCGAGGACTGCGACCTGGTCGTGTGCTGGGTCCACGATTGGCAAGAGTGTCCCGTGCAGGTGCCCGAACTGCGCTCCCGGTTGCGCTATCTCTCGCCCCGCTGATGCACTTCGCGCGGCGGGACCTGGCCGGCAGTGAAGATCCGGTATCGTGCAGGACTTGCGCAATCCTGGGAGCATCTGCCAGATTGGTGGTGGTTCCGAGCAAGGAGGTCACTGTATGGGTTGGCGAGAGCGAATCGTTGTAGACCCCGGCATCCTGGTGGGGAAGCCGGTCATCAGGGGTACCCGGCTGTCCGTGGAGTTCATCATTGATTTGTTCGCGCAAGGCTGGGACGAGGCGGAGATCCTGAGGAACTATCCGGGGATCACTCGTGAGGACATCCGTGCGTGTCTCGACTACGTCGGAGACCTGCTGCGGATCGAACGGGTGTACCCAGTGGGGGTGTAGCCATGCGCATCCTGGCGAACGAGAACTTCGCTGGCGACGCGGTTGATGCCCTGCGGGCCCACGGCCATGACGTAACCTGGATACGCACGGAGAGCCCGGGCATCCGCGATGCGGATGTGCTGTCAAGGGCGGTGCGAGAGAACCGCGTCTTGGTTACTTTCGACAAGGACTTCGGCTACCTGGCGTTTCGGGCCGGGCTGCCTGCTTCTTGTGGCATCATCCTGTTCCGTGTGCGGGCAACGTCCGCGGCGGCCGTTGCGGACGCGGTAGTCGAGGCCGTCGAGAGCCGCTCCGACTGGCCGGGACACTTCTCCGTAGTCGACACCGACCGTATACGCATGACCCCGTTGCCCAGACTGCCGGCGACATAGGGGCGCGGCTCCCTACATCCTCAGCCCGTACGGCATTCGGTTCCGCTGCCCCGATCTCCGCACCGCCTCAGGGCCGATGGAGCCGGAGGCCGAGGGTGTCTTGCAGCAGTCCGAGGCGTTTGTCGGTTTCATCCTGGGCCTGCTGGCTGGAGTGTGAGCCAGCATGGTGAGAGCCCGGGCACACGACAAGCAGGCGCGCCGAAAGGCGCGGCCGCTGGCGAAGATTCCGACGGTGCCGCGGGCGCGAGACGCGCCCGCGGCCCGGAGCGGAGGTAGGCGATGGAAATCGGCATCATCACGCGCACGTTCGAGCGTCCCACGCTGGCAGCGGTGCTGGACGCCGTTGCCGCTCACGGTCTTCATGCTGTCCAGCTCACCCTCAGCAGCGCGGGCTGGGCGGACCTGCCGGATGCCATCCCCCCGGGCCTGGCCGACAGCGTGCGGGAAGCCGTTGAGAGCCGGGGCCTGCGCGTGGCCGCGGTCACCGGCACTTACAACATGATTCATCCCGACCTGCAGCGCCGCCGGGATGGCTTGCGCCGCCTCGGAGTGCTGGTCTCGGCCTGCGCGCGCCTCGGTACCCGCACGGTCACCCTTTGCACCGGGACGCGCGACCCAGACTACATGTGGCGCCGCCACCCCGACAACGACCTGCCGGATGCCTGGCGTAATCTGGTTGTCGTGGTGCGGGAAGCCGTGCGCATGGCCGAGGACTCCGGCGTGATCCTCGCGATTGAGCCGGAGGTCTCCAACGTGATCGATTCCGCAGCGAAGGCGCGTCGGCTGCTGGACGCAGTGCCCTCAGGATGCCTGAAGATCTGCATGGACGGCGCGAACATCTTCCATGCCGGCGAGCTCCCCCGCATGCGCGCGATTCTCGACGAGGCGTTCGCTCTCCTCGGCGATCACCTCATCCTGGCCCACGCCAAGGACCTGAACCGCGACGGCGAGGCCGGCCAGGAAGCCGCCGGCACCGGCCTGCTGGACTATAACCACTACCTCAGTCTCCTTCGCGCCTCGGGATATGATGGCCCGCTGATTCTCCACAGCCTGCGGGAGGAACAGGTGCCCGGGTGCGTGGCGTTTCTGCGGCGCAAGCTGGGCGAGTGAGCGGCGGCGGATGCGGTGTGGCGTCGTGCCCTTCCTTGACAGCCACGCCCCCGACCGATACAATAGGGGCGGTCTGGAGCCGCTTCCGCCTGGCGGGCGCCCTGGCGCCGGAAGTCCCCTTCCCCCGGATGGACGCCGCCAGGCAGGCGCACTACCGAAGGAGATCCGCACATGGAGCAGAAGAAGCCGATCGGCTACAGCGACACGCCCTTCATCCCCGGCAGCCCCTACCGGGTTCACGACGGCAGCCGCCCCCAGCCCCCCGTCGTCACCCCGGGCACCGAG
>JACQGM010000397.1 GCA_016199585.1 Armatimonadota bacterium | reverse complement strand
GGCCTTTCTTGCGCGTCGTTGCCCGTCGCAACAGCTTGCGACACGAACGAGAGTACCGGGAACCAAGGAATTGCGCCATTCTGCCGGTCGAACTCCCTTCAGAAATGGATAAAGTCGAGTTAAGCAGGTCGCATGAGTGAACGTGCCGAAATAGGAGGCAGGAGGCTGCCTCGGATATGTATCGCGTTCACTTGAGTGAGGAGCAGCGGGAGGAATTACAGCGGCGCACCCGGGAGCCTGGCTTGGCGCGTCGGACGCGTGACCGACTGGAGATGATACGCCCGGCAGACGCGGGATGGAGCGCACCCAAGGTCGCCCGGCATCTGCGGATCGGCCGGAAGCGGGTGCGCCACTGGATTGGGGCTTTCCTGGAAGGCGGGTTCGACGCCTTGCCGGAGAAGCCGCACCCGGGCCAACGGTCAGCGTTGACTGCGGAGATGAGGGCCGGCATTCGGGCCGAGATCGGCAAGAAGGAGCGCACCTGGACGGCACAGCAGATCGCGGACTGGGTAGCGGAGCGGTTTGGGCTGCGCTTGACGGCTGACTGGGTGGGGAAGTTGCTGCGGCGGGAGAGGCTTTCTTACAAGCGTACCAGTCGTAGCGTGAAGCACAAGCAGGACCCGGAGCAGGTAGAGGCCAAAGCTGCCGAGTTGGCAGAGCTGGAACAAAGGGCGATGCTAAGCAGGCGGATGTCTGCCACGTAGACGAGGCCGGGTTTGCTCCCACTCTACCCGCTACCTACTCCTGGTCGCCAGTAGGGGAGCGGCTGATCATCCCCTTTGAAGCAACGCAGGAGCGGCGTGTGGATGCAGTAGGGGCTTTCTTCTCGCACTGTCGGGAGGGTACGTCTGTCTCCCATTCATCTAACGCCAGAAGAAGCACGCCCCCTTGCCCGGGTCGCGGCAAGGGGGCGCATCATGCAGAACTTGTCATTTGCATGCAGTCCATTTGGGGGATCAATCTCCACCCGGAATGGGCCGAAGAGGAGTGGATAGAGTTCGACTCGGTGATCAACATTCGGCCCCGACAGGGCAACCCCTCACGCGCCGTACTCGATGGCGATGATCCGGCGCCGGATCATCGCCATCGTCAACAGGCTGGTGACGAGATGACGTACCAACACAAGGGGCTTGCCGAGTCGGGGTGGAACAAGCTCAGCCTGGTCGAGCAGATGGCCAATGTCGGCGCCGAGGTGGGACGGGCGCTCAACTGGCGCGAGAAGAAGCCGGACTACGCCCTCTCCTCCTTCTACCGCTCTCTCGAGCTGCTCTCACTGACTCTGGCCAACCCCGAGAACAGAGGACGGCTGAAGGAGATCGCCCGGATCAAGGAGGTCTGGGCCGACTTCTTCTTCGGGGACAACGTCTACCGTTCCGACGCGGCCTTCTTCGAGCGTTACTTCTACGCTTTCGGATGCGCGGCGCGGCTGCGCCGGCACGCCGCCGATAGCGCGCTCCCCCCGACGTCACCGCGCGCGACGACAGGATGACCTATGGCTGCGCAACCTGAGTTCGAGAGAGCCGCCGGCCGGCGATCCCCGAGGGGTCCGCTCCTGGCCGGGGTGGCGTGCGTCGTGTGGGCGGTGGCGCTCATCGGGGTCTTCGCGGCCCGGCAAGCGCCGCTGGGCGGGGTGCGCGGGCGCCTGCTCGCCGAGGACACGGGGCAGCCGATCGGCGAGGTAGACCTGCTCCTCGCCCCGGCGGATGCCTCGGTTCCCGCGCGCCGGCGGCGCCTCCTCGTCAACGCGCAGGGGTTCTTCCACCTCCGCCGCCTCCACGCCGGCGACTACTTCGTGTCGGCCAGCACCCGCGCCCACCACCTTCCGCGCACGCGCGTCACCATCCCCGAGGGGCGCGTCCTCGACCTCACCCTGGAACTCTCTCCCACCGGCTCCTTCCTCGATGTCTACGTGCCCCAGCGCGTCTTCGTGCCGGGCGAGCCGGTGCAGGTGACGGCGCATGGCTTCACGCGGGAGGAGGCGCTGCAGGTGGCCGCCTACCGGGTGGATCCGCTCCGGGTGGCCCGCGAGGCCCGGGGGAGTCTCTGGCGCATCCTGACGCCGGGGGACGCGGAGCGCTACGGGCAGCCGGAGGAGCCGGTGGAGCTGGCGGGGCTGAACGGGCTGCAAACCGCAGCGCGTCTCAGTGTCGCCCCGCCGCGCGACGCCGAAGGGGTCTTCACCCGTCGGATCACGCTCCCCGTCCGCGACCCGGGCGTCTACGTCGTCGTCTGCCGCGGGGACGGGATCGAGCGCCTCGACTGGCTGATGATCACCGACCTGGGCCTGGTGACCAAGCACATCGGCGGCCGCTGCCTCGCCTACGCCGTGGACCTCGCCTCCGGTGCGCCGGCCGCGGGCGCGGAGGTCCGCCTCTTCGACGGCAGCGTCGAGCGCTTCTCCGGCCGGTGCGACGCCTGGGGTCTTCTCCCGGTGCCGCTGGGCGCCGGGCGTGACTTGCTGCTGCTGATGGCACGGCGCGGCGAGTCCATGGCCTTCGTTCGCATCCACCCTGGCGGCGCGGATGAAGAGGGCCAACAGCGCGTCTTCCTCTACACCGACCGCCCCGTCTACCGCCCCGGGCAGCGCGTCTACTTCAAGGGGATCGCCCGCATCCTGGATGGCGCCGACTTCCGGCTGCCGCCGCGCGGCCCTGTTCCGGTGGAGGTCCATGACTCGCGCCGCACCCTCGTCTACGCCGGCGAGGCGGCCCTGAGCGACTATGGTTCCTTCTCTGGCCGCTTTGCCCTCTCGTCCGAAGCCGCCACCGGGGAATACACGCTGACGGCGCTCCCGGGGGAGACGCGCCATGAGGAGACCTTCTCGGTGGCCGCTTATCGGAAGCCGGAGTACAGCGTCACGGTGGAGCCGGAGCAGGCGAGCTACACCCGGGGCGAGTCGGGCTGGGTGAGCATCGAGGCGCGCTACTTCTTCGGCGCACCCGTCGTCGGCGCCACGGTGGACTACACCATCCTGCGCGCGCCGCTCTGGAGCTGGGACGGCGCGGCGGAGATGGCGGACTACGGCGAGGAATCCGGCGGGGGCGAGGTGGTGGCCTCCGGCCAGGCGCGCACCGACTCCCGGGGGCGCTGCCGCATCCGCCTGGAGACGGCGGCGCCCCGGCCCGCCTCCCTCTCCGAAGAAGAGGAGCCGGACGACAACGACTACCGGTACGCCATCGAGGCGACCGTCACCGACCGCGGCCGCTTCTCCGCCACCGGCTCCGCCGCGGTGAAGGTCTGGCGCGGCGACTTCTCCGCGGTGGTGGAACCCGGCCGCTTCCTGGCCGCGCCCGGCGAGCGCGTGCCGGTGATCGCCACCCTTCGCGACCATGGCGGCGAGGCACAGCCCGGCGTGCCGGTGGAACTCTCCTTCGTCCGGCGCGATTGGTCGGGCGATGAGTTCTCCCTGGTGAGCGCCGGCCGGGAGCGCCGGCAGACGGATCGCGCCGGGCGGGCCGCCGCCGAGTTCCGGCCGCCCCGCGGCGGCTCCTACCAGGTGGTGGCGGTCGCGCGCGACCGGCGCGGGAACCGCGTGCGCGCCTCGGCCTACCTCTGGGTCTCGGGGGAGGGCGGGGGCGGCGAGTCCGCGCCCGGCCCGCAGCTCCAAATCACCACCGACCGCCGGGAGTACCGGCCCGGGGACACGGCGCGGTTCCTGATCACGACCTCGCAGCCGGGCGCGACGGCCCTCGTCACCGCCGAAGCCGACTCGCTCCTGGAGCGCCACCTGGTGCCCTTGAAGGAGCGCGCCACGCCCTTCTCCCTGCGCCTGACTCGGGCGCACCTCCCCAACTTCTACCTCTCCGTCTGCCTGGTGCGCCGCAAGGAGTTCGTGCAGCAGGAGACGGTGGTGAACGTCTCGCCCCGGCCCCGGTCCCTCCAGGTGAAGGTATCGCCCGACCGCGAGACCTACGCGCCGGGAGATCGGGCGGTCTACCGCATCCGCACCCTCGATGCCGACGGCCAGCCCGTGCCCGCCGAGGTCTCCCTCGGCATCGTTGACGACTCGCTCTACGCCATCCGCGAGGACCGGGCGGACATCCTGACGGCCTTCTACCCCCGGCGCTACAACGCCATCAGCACGGACTTCTCCTTCCCGCAGGTCTACCTCAGCGGGCCGGACAAGTCGGGCGTGGCCGACAGCGTGCGCAAGGAGTTCCCGGACACGGCCCTCTGGCGCCCCGCCGTCCACACCGATGCCCGGGGTGAGGCGGAGGTCGTTCTGAAGATCCCCGATTCGCTCACCGCCTGGCGGGCCACGGCGCGCGCCCACACGCGCGATACCCGGGTGGGACAGGCGGTGTCGCGCGTCACCTGCCGGAAGGAGCTGATGGTGCGCCTCCAGGCGCCGCGCTTCTTCACCGCCCGCGATGAGAGCACTGTTTCCGCCATGCTGCACAACGAGTCGGGAGCGCCACAGCGGATCCAGGTGTCGCTCCGCGCCGAAGGCTTGGCGCTGGAGGGGCCTCCCGAGCGGGAGCAGGCGCTGCGGCACGGTGAGGCGGCGCGGCTGGATTGGCGCGTGAGGGCTGGGGCACCGGGCCCGTGCCGGCTCGTGGCGACGGCAGCGGCGCACGGTGGCCTGCGCGACGCGGTGGAGCTGCGTCTGCCGGTGGCGCCGCACGGGCGCACGCGCCTGGAGGCGCACTCCGGCTCACTGGCGGGCGACGGCACGGCGGCTCAGAAGATCATCCTGCGCCCCGATGCCGCCGCCGTGGCGAGCATCACCCTGCAGATGGCGCCCTCGCTCGCCTCGGGGATGCTCTCGGCGCTCCGCTACCTGGCCGAGTACCCCTACGGCTGCACCGAGCAGACGATGAGCGCCTTCCTCCCGGACCTGGTGGTACACCGCGCTCTCAGCCGCCTCGGGATGCGCTCCGCGCGCCTGGAGAAGGAGATCCCCGAGATGGTGAGCGCGGGCCTGCAGCGCCTCTATCGCTTCCAGCACGCGGACGGCGGCTGGGGGTGGTGGGAGTTCGACGACTCCGATGAGGGGATGACCGCCTACGTCATTGAGGGGTTGGTGGAGGCCCGCGCCGCCGGCTTCGCCGTGAACCCGGAAGTGGTGAAGCGTGGCGTGGAATGGCTGCGGGCGCGCGAGCACCGCCGGCTGGCGCAGGAGCGCGGCATCTCCCCCGCCCGCCTGTTGGAGCTGCTCCGCGCCGCCCGCCCCGAGGAGCGCGCCACCCTCGCGGCGGACGCGCGGCGCGGGGCGGAGCCCGCGCCCTACAACCTGGCGCCGCGCGGGGTATCGGCCGCCCGCGCGCAGGCGCTCCTCGCCCTCGCCCGGGCCGGCGCGGGCGAGACCGCCACTCCGGCCGTCGAAGTCGTCTCCGCCGGCGCCGTGCGCACGGTGGACCCCGCCGTGCTGGCGCGCCTCGCCCTGGCGGCGTCCTCCCTCGGCCGCGAGTCCGAGGCCGCCGCGCTCCGCCGCCGCCTCGTCGCCCGGGCGCAGGAGAGCGAGACCTTCTGCCACTGGGGCGACCCGGAGACGACTGCGCTCGCGCTGCAGGCGCTCCTGCGGGGCAGCGAGCATGGGAGTATGGGAGTGTGGGGGTATGGGAGTCCGGGAGTTCCGGCACCCTCGGATCCCCACATCCCCACACCCCCCCACCCCCACACCCCCACACCCCCCATCGCCGCCAAGGCGGTCCGCTGGCTCCTCTCCCGCCGGGACGGCGACCACTGGGTCTCCACGCGGGCCACCGCGCGCGTGCTCTTCGCGCTGGTGGACTACCTCGCCGCCACGGGCGAGTTGGCGCCCGACTTCACGGTGACGCCGGTGGTGAATGGGCACGCGCTCGCGGCGGTGCGCTTCGATGCGCGGTCGCTCTTCCGGCCGGAGGCGCAGGTGCCGGTGCCACCCCGATGGGTGCGCGCCGGGGAGAACCACCTGGCGCTGCGGAAAGAGGGCGTGGGCAGCCTCTACTACACGGTGCGCGTGCGCCAGTTCGTCGGCCAGGAGGACCTGCCGGTGCTCATCGGCGGCTCGGGGATCACCGTGGCGCGCACCTACCACCGCCTCCGCCCCGCGCGCGACCCCGGCGACGGCGAGCTGCGCCTCCTGCCCGACGCGCGGCCCACCGACCGCTTCCGCGCCGAGCAGTCCTACCTGGGACGCATCGTGGTGCGCGCCGCGAGCGAGTGTGAGCATGTCGTGATCGAGGATCCCCTCCCCGCCGGCTGCGAGCCTCTCGACCGCGGCCGCCCGGACCGTGACGAGTGGGAACACTGGTGGACCGACATGGACGTCCGCGACGACCGCATCGCCTTCTTCGCGCGCCGGCTGGGCGCGGGCGAGCATGTGCTGGAGTACTACCTCCGCGCCTCGGTGCCGGGGCGCTACCACGTCATGCCCACCAGCCTCTCCGGCATGTACGATCCGGCCCTGCGCGCCGGCGGGGCCGAGAGCCGGGTGGCGGTGCGGTGATCGGGTTGTCGGGTGGCTGGTGTAGGCCGGCGATGGCTCCCTGATGGAGCATCGCTGGTGAAACGCCCGCTCGCTCTTGACTCAGAGCCGCGTCTGCGCGATAATATGCTATGGCGCAGCCGCTGGTGCATCTCAGACCCGCCGCGCCGCCGCGGGGGGCCATCTTCGACATGGACGGCCTGCTGGTGGACACCGAGCCGGTCCATGCCGCCGCTTACGCCCTCGCTTTCCGGGAGGCGGGTCTGCACCTGGATCCCGAGGAGTACCGGCGTCACGTCACCCTTGCCGGCGGCACGATCCGGGATCTCTACCGGGCGTGCGGGGGAACGCCGGATGGGTGGGATCGCGTCTTCGCCCGCAAATGCGAGCGCTTTCGCCAGGTCATCGCCGCGGAAGTGGCGCTGCTCCCCGGGGTGACGGCGCTGCTGGCCGCCCTGGCGCGGCGCGGCACGCCCTGCCTGCTGGCCACCGGCTCCTCGCGCTTCAACGCCGACGTGGTCCTGGGCCGTTTCGGCCTCGGGCGCCACTTCCCCCTCGTCCTCACCGGAGACGATGTCCGCCGCGCCAAGCCCGACCCCGAGGTCTTCTACCGGGCGGCCGCGGCGCTCGGCCTGGACCCGGGGGAGTGCGTCAGCTTCGAGGACTCGCCCAAGGGCGTGCGCGCCGCGGCGGAGGCGGGCGTGCCGTGCGTGGCCGTGCCCACCGCGTGGACGCGAGGCGGCGACTTCACCGGCGCCGCCCTCGTGCTGGATTCGCTCGGGGAGGTGACCCCCGCGCTGTTGGAGAGCCTGTGGATTGCAGGGAGAGAGCTATGAGAGAGGAACGCGAAGCTCCGCACGATGGCGTGCCCGCCTCGGCCCTCTTCGAGGACGGGGTAGGGCTCAGTTACGACGACTTCATCTTGTTGCCCGGCTACATTGACTTCCACGCCAGCGAGGTCTCGCTGGAGACCCAGCTCACGCGCGGCATCCGCCTGAAGCGGCCGCTGGTCAGCGCCCCGATGGATACGGTGTCCGAGAGCGACATGGCGATCGGCCTCGCCCTCCAGGGCGGCATCGGCATCCTCCACTACAACAACACCATCGAGGAGCAAGCGGCGATGGTCCGCCGCGTCAAACGCTTCGAGAATGGGTTCATCAGCGATCCGGTGGCCCTCAGCCCCGACCACCGGGTGACGGACGTGGACCACATCAAGCGGACGCTGGGCTTCTCGGGCATCCCGATCACCGAGGATGGCACGCTCCAGAGCCGCCTGGTGGGGATCGTCACCAACCGCGACATTGACTTCGAGAAGGACCGCACCCGGCTCCTGCGCGAAGTGATGACCACCGACCTGGTCACCGCCCCGAAGGGGGTGACGCTGAGCGAGGCCAACAAGATCCTGAAGCGCAGCAAGAAGGGGAAGCTCCCCGTCATTGACGACGAGGGCCGGCTGGCGGCGCTCGTTTCGCGCAACGACCTGGTGAAGAACAAGGATTTCCCGGAAGCGTCGAAGGACTCGCGGAAGCAGCTCCTGGCGGGCGCGGCGGTCTCGACGCGCGAGGAGGAGCGCGGACGCATTGACAGCGTCGTGGCCGCCGGGGCCGACGTGCTGGTGATTGACGCCGCCCAGGGCCACTCGCGGTTCGAGATTGACACCGTGCGCTACATCAAGGAGCGCTACCCGCACGTGGAGGTGATCGCCGGGAACATCGTGTCGTTGGGGCAGTGCGACGCGTTGATCCGCGCGGGCGCCGACGGGCTGCGCATCGGCATGGGGCCCGGCTCGATCTGCATCACCCAGAACATGATGGCCGTGGGCCGCGCGCAGGCGAGCGCCGTCTACCGCTGCGCGCGCTACGCCCGCGAGCACGGCGTGCCCGTGGTGGCCGACGGCGGCATCCGGGGCATCGGGCACATCGCCAAGGCGCTCGCCATCGGCGCTTGCACGGTGATGCTCGGGTCGCTCCTCGCGGGCACCGCCGAGTCCCCGGGCGAGTACCTCTACGAGAACGGCGTGCGCGTGAAGCAATACCGCGGCATGGCGTCGCTGGAGGCGATGAGCGCGGGCGGGGGCAAGCGCTACCTGGTCGAAGGTGATGGCATCCAGGTGCCGCAGGGCGTCGCCGGCACCGTCGTGGATAAGGGCTCGCTCACCGACTACATCCCATACCTGGCCAAGGGGGTCAGCCAGGCATTTCAGGACATGGGCGTGCGCTCGGTGACCGAGGCACACGAGGCGCTCTACTCCGGGCGCCTGCGCTTCGAGCGCCGCACCGCCGCCGCGCAGGAGGAGGGGAGCGTCCACTCCCTCGTCTCCTACCGCGAGCCGCGGTGGGGAATACGATAGCCAATGAGGCGTGATCCGACTGATCGAACCGATCAGTCGGATCAGTCGGATCGATCGGTCCGGTCGCCGATCACCGGCCGCTGATGGCCGATGGCTGACACCCTCCGGGGAGAACACGATGAGTAATACGGCTTCGAGGCTCCAACTCGGGATCGCGCTGTCGTGTGTGGATCTTGGCATGCTGGAGCGGAAGGCGGCGCGCGCGCAGGCTGCCGGCTACCATCGCTGCCAGGTCTCCTTCCGCTGGGAAGCGACTCCGGGCGAGGCGTGGGCCGCCGAGGACGTCTGCAAGCGGCGGGGCCTCGAGGTGGTGGCTTTCGGTGCCTACATCAACCTCCTCCGACCCGACGACGAGGCGTTCCACGGGATCAGCATCGAGGGCGCCCGCAACCTGATTGACGGAATGCGCTACGCCGCTTGCCGCCGCATCGTCGTCTACAGCGGCACCTATGGCCGCCTCCCCTCCGAAGCCCACCCCGACAACCAGACCCCGGAGGCGCGCCGCGCGGCCACCGCCGAAGCGCGCGACCTGGCGATCCGCCTCCGCGCCCGCGGCGGCTACCTCTGCATCGAGCCGCACTACGCCCACGTCATCCGCACCCCGGAAGACTGCACGGCCTTCGTCTCCGCAGTGGACCCGGACGTGGTGCGCATCACCTTCGACCCCGCCAACCTGGTGCCCCCGGAAGAGATCGACCGCCACTCCGAGCTGCTGCCCCCGCTGGTGGCCGCCCTCGCCCCGGTCCTCGGCCTGGTGCATCTCAAGGACATTCGGCGCCGCCCCGGCGGCCTCGACTACCCGCCGCCCGGCCGGGGCGAGATGGATTACGCCCGCCTCATGGCCGCCATCCGCGCCCAGAACCTGGCGCTGCCCGCCCTCATCGAGCACGCCGACGAACAGTCCGAGGCGGTGATGCGCGCGGCGCGGGAGTATCTGGAGCAGTATCTGTAGGAAATGGCGGGGATATGGCAAATGAAAGTGTGTGAGTATGGGGGTGTGTGGGTAGGGAAGAGAGGACCCCTTGTGTCTTGGTGTTTGCGTCTCGCATGGGTTGGCCCGAATAGGAACGGAAGGTTGAATGGGACTGAGTGACGTTTTGGAGGAGTACGGCCGAGGCGTGGGCGCGTGGCTGGACCAGTGTAAGAGGCAGACGGCGGCGGTCCAGCGGCTGCAGAAGGCGGTGGCCGCCGGCAAGCTGAGGGACCTGGAGAAGCTGCGCCTGGCGGCGCGCGCGGCCGCCGATGCCGCCTCCCAGCGCGCCGGCGACTGCGAGCCCCTCGAGTTCGACGCCGCGGCTTATCTCTCGCGCGACGGCGGCTTCCTGCCGGAGCTCCAGCGCGCCGCGGATGAGGCGGGCGTCCGCCTCTTCGAGCGCGACGGCACTATCTTCTGTTACCCGGTGCTGGTGCGCGCGGAGCCGGAGCTGGCGGCGGTGCGCATTGACAAGAACCTGGAATCGAGCATCCGCCCGGAGGCGCTGGCGGCGATCCTGAAGAAGCTGCAGAGCCGCGAGCCGAAGAGCCAGCCGGAGCGCTTCATCGAGACGCTCTACGAGGCCTACGAGCTGGTCCGCGCCCACCGCCGCATCCGGGAGCACATCGATCTGTCGCTCGCCCGCATCTACCGCGTGCTGACGCTCCTGCCGGGCGCCAATAGGGATTACACCCCTCTCGACTTCATCCGCGACGTCTATATCCTCGATGCCAGCGACACCGAGGAAACCCGGAAAGGCTACCGGATGAGCCTGACGGCGAGCACCGTGAGCCGTGAGCGCAGCGCCCCGATCTACCGCTTCGTCACCCGCGAGGGGATCGAGAAGGACTACGCGGGCATCAAGTTCACGCCGCCGGCTCCGGCGCTGGACCTGGAATCTTGAGGGGCGCCGCGCCGTCGCGACGGCGCGCGGCGTTCTTCGGGGAGGACCACATGGGAGTCGCCCTGGATGAGTGGGTGGAGCTTGTTGACCGCGAGTACCTGAGGGACTTCGTCCCCGCGGGCGGCTCGGCCGTGAAGATCGCGGTCGCCGATCCCGAGGAAGTGGCGGCGGCGATGGACGCGGTCGCCGCCGCGGCAGACGAGCGCGGCTACTTCGTCGCGCGCGTGAGCGCGGCGGAGACGCGCATCCACATGATTGATCACGTCTTCCACGCCGTCGCTCGAGGCGTGGAGTGGGAGCGGATCACCGACCAGTACCTGCGCGCCCTCCTCAACGCCAACGGCATCCTGGTGGGGGCGGAGCAGCCGTTGCGCGATCTTGCCGGGATCGCCGAGGCGAACGGGAGGCTGCGCGATGACCTCTACCTGGAGATCAACCGCCTGATCGTGAACAACGTGCTGCGCGACTACGCGCTCTGCAAGGAGTTCCGCACGGCGATGGCGATGCTGTGCCGGGGGTGCATCAACCCGGCGAATGTCGCCCCCGACGAGGCGGCGATGATCCGCCAGTGGCTGCGCGGCGAGCGGTGCAGCCTGGCGGCGCTCAAGCGGGTGCAGATCTACCAGCGCATCGGCCGGCACAACGCCCGCCTGCTTCTCGCCTCGCTCACGCGGTGGCTGCGCCAGGTGGGCTACGCCGGGGTGGCGCTGGTCATCAACCTGAGCGCGGTGGTGACCGAGTACCGCGTCGGGGAGGTTCCGGTTCGTTACACGCGCAACACGCTGCTGGATGCCTACGAGGTGCTGCGCCAGTTCATTGACGGCATCGAGGAGACGCGGCACCTCCTCCTGGCGGTCGTCTGCACCCCGGGGCTGGTCGAGGACCCCAAGCGGAGCGTCGCAAACTACGCCGCGTTGCAGTTGCGGATCGTCAACGAGGTGCGCGACCGGGACCGCGCCAACCCGCTCAACACCCTGGTGCGCCTCGATGGCGCCGCCGATGAAGGAGGCCTGACGTGGACCAGGAGAGAGTGACGCGGCGCTGCGCCATCGAGGCGCTGCGGGCGGGCGTGCCCAACCGCGATGTCGTTCGCCAGTTGCCCCCGGTGCAGCCGGACGTAGAGGAGCGGTTCCACGCGCTGCTGGCCGCGCCGGAGGCCGGGTGGGAAGCGGGCAAACAGGCCCCCGGATTGCTCATCGAGGGCGACTTCGGGTCGGGGAAGTCGCACTGGCTGGAGTACTTCCAGCACGCGGCGCTGGAAGCGGGCTGCGTCTGCTCCCGCATCGTGATCAGCAAGGAGACGCCCCTGCACGACCTGGCCAAGGTCTACCGCGCCTGCGCCGAGGCCGCCCTGGTGGGCGACCGCACCGGGCCCGCGCTGGAGGAGATCGCGTTCTCCTATCACTCCGACCACGCGCCCGGATACGCGGAGCTGTTCGAGTGGGTCCACCGCGACAAGGGGTTGGACCCCCGCTTCGCCGCGACCCTCTTCCTCTTCGAGCGCACCACCGACCCCGAGCTGCGCAAGCGGATCGTGAGCGAGTGGACCGGCTACCCGATGCGCGTGCCGGACTTGCGCGCCGCCCTGCGCGACCTGGGCGAGGCGCGCGCCTACCACGTCACGCGTCCGCAGCGCGTGCAGGTCATCCGCCGCTTCGAGTTCCTCTCGCGCTTCTTCCGGTCGGCGGGGTACGCCGGTTGGGTGATCCTGCTCGACGAAGCGGAGATGATCTCGAAGTACACGCTGCGCCAGCGCGCCCGGGCCTACTCCCACCTGGCGCAGTTGCTGGGCCTCTGGAAGGGGACCGCGGTGCCCGGGCTGGCCGGTGTCTTCACGATCACCAAGGACTACACCGGGCAGGTTCTGCTCGGCCGGAAGAATGATCTGGAGAGCATTCCCCGTCGCCTGGAGGAGACGCGCGACGCGGAGTACATCCTGCCTGCCGAGGCGGGCATGAAGGCGATCAAGGGGAAGGGCATCGAGCTGCGCCCGCCGACGCGCCAGCAGTTCGAGGAGATCCACCGCCGGGTTCAGGCGCTCTACACCAGCGCCTACGGCTGGGAAGCTCCCGAGATCGAGAAGGGGGAGTACCTCTCCAGCACCGGCATCCGCCAGTACATCCGCTCGTGGGTGAACACCTGGGACCTCCGCCGCCTCTACGACTACCGCGCCGAGATCGTCGCCGACCAGGTTAGAATCACCTACGACGAGGATGCCGACCTGCAGCGGGAGACGCCCGAGGAGGAGGCGCCGCCGGCCGTCGGGCGGTGAGCACGACCCGGATTGTCTGTCCACAGGGGTAGAGAGGGCCGCAGGTCGTCATGGATGGCCCGCCGGCTCGACGGGCAGGTGGATCTACGGTGGAGCCAAGATGGGCTGGCGGCGGATACCCCACCGACACATGGTGGCGTGGACAGATGGCAGCCAGTGTGGAACCACGAGCCGCAGCCACGCGAGGTAGCATCGGAGTAGGGGCCTGAGGGGGTTCGACCCAGTGCGCCGAACTCAGCAGGACTCTGCGCGTTCCGGGGGATCCTGCAGCCCGACGACCACGTGCGACAGTTTTCGCAGCTTGGCTCGCACCCCTGGGGCCTTCTTGTCCCCAAAGACGTCCGTGTGGGCACGGTTGCCGATCGGACTATCGGCACTGGGTTGATCTGGCGTGTGCTCGACACGCTGCCCGGGCACCTCACGCACACCGCCTACTGGTAGCCGCACCACGGCGTAGTTCTCTGGCGGCTGCCGACCGCGGCAGCGTGTCTCCTTCGGCCGAGCGTGCTTGCCCCAATCCGTCGACATGCCAGGCTGAGGAGACGGCTGGCTGTCATCGCCCTCGGGAGGCGGCTGGTTCCTGAAGGCACCAGGCTTGGGCGTGCCGTCGTGCTCGAGATCGTTGCGATGCACCCTCATGAACAGCACACATCCATGGGGAATGTCCTCGGACGGATAGTGCAAGCGCGCCACCTCACCTGTTCTCCCTTAGCCACATGAGAAGCCATCGATTCGGGCGCGTACCTACCAGGCACCCTTCGATCTCCTGGTCCTGGGTGTCACGGGCGTAGAACCTCACCGCGTCTTCGGGATCTGACGGAACGTTGATGAGGAGTTCGTACTTCGGTCTGTCCCAGTGCAGGTCGATGCTGCCATCCGGGCCGTTGTGGATCTTGGGGGTTTCCACCCGCTCATGGGACATGTCCCAGTAGTTACCAGCCAGCTTCAGAGCAAGGCGGGCGGCCCGCCTCCACGTTGCCTCTGAGTACGCGGGACTGCCCTCACCATCCCAATCGTCATCCAGGTCCAGCATCCACCGGGATTGCTCAAGGGCATCGGCGACATGGGCTACATGGGCCTGTACGTTGGCTTCGCCCGAGGGACTGGGGGCGATCGCAGCACCGTAGTGCAACTGCATCAATACAGAGCCCTCACAGATGGGAGCCCTGGGCTGCAGCCACTGTCTGGCGCTCCAGAGCACATCGGGCCTCGGGATGACAAAGCGTGGGAACTCCTGGGTCGCCGTTAGCGGCTTCCCAGCAAAGGATACTTCGGGTCGCGTGCCCTGAACAGCCGATTGGCGTCGGCCAGCCTCACAGTTGACGAGCTTCTCGATAGCCGCCTCAACATCGCTGCTGTGCGTCTGCCATGGCACGATGCCCTGCGGTCGAACCCGTAGCTGATCAGCGGTCAAGCTCATGGCTCCAGACTCCTCTTGGGGGTGAGTTCCGGGATGCCGGTCTGCTGCAGCAGCGCAACAGCCGCCTCCGCCTTCTTCTGCGCCCGCGTCAACTGTGCGACGAGCTTCTCGATGTCGTCGGCGGAAAGTGCGATGTGGATCTGGCGTGCCTCCAGGCCCTCGGAGAACTGAAGTGCCAGGGTGTGCACGACCAGTGCGCCTCTCAGGTTGGCACCGGACCGGTCGTAGATATGACGCGTGTCGGTGATTACCATAGTGTCGCGCAGGATGCACTGGAATTCGTACAGCAGTTGTCGAGCTTTCGACATTGCCTCCACGGTGCCGTCCGCATCCAGCATGCGCTCGAGGATGCCACGCCGTTCTTCCCAGGCTCGGCCTCGGGCATCCCCCCACCCGGGGAAGTCGGCGCGCTCAAGAGCTCGCGAGACCATCCCCAGTATCTCGCCGGGTGCCCTGCCGAACTCACGTTGCAGACGGTTGAGGCCGATGGCTAGTGAGATAACGTCGTCAGCCCTGGCGGCAGGCACGCCGGTCTGCTCCGCGCACAGCTCTCCCAGGTCCTCCACGTCACTGCAAGGGGCGGCCGTGGCGATGAAGCTGGCGAGCCGCTCCAATTCCTCGACGGGCGCGTCGGTGATGTACTCGATGGCTGGCCAGACCATCTTCGGCACCTGCAAGGTGAACTCAGGTGGCATTGTAAGAGAACCTCCTTCGCCAGGGACGGACGCAGCCTGAGGACCCGCTGCACACGGCCGTATGCTCCGCAGGTGCATCTCGCCCGGAAGCCGCCGCTGGTCAGTGCGGCCGCAGCCATCTGGCTGCGGACCTTCCGGCTGGGCGCCTTGACGCGCGCTTGCCCTACCGCGGTCTAGGAAGCTGCTGAAAAAGCCGAAAATGGGCCAGAACAGCCTATTCACAGGCGGCCATTGGCGGCTACGCCTAGTCGAGAATCGGCCCTCAGAGGGGTCCTTCAGCAGCTTCCTAGAACACACCTACCAATCGTATCATACCCATCGCTTTGCCCGGGTATGTGTGATCCAGCGTTACTGTTGTGCCGTCAGGAGCCGGGTTGGCGAAGGCAGGGATCTCTCGTAGCCCACTGGGATCCGCACAACAGGTCCAACCATCCCTCACCTGGTCGACCTCTGTCCGGTCCGGCTACGGCAACTGGGAAGACCAGCAACCAAGACCGATATCCGAGGCCCGCGGCCGCCTACGCTGGCGGCGTGAGGCCTTGTTGCGGAATGCTCCTCCGCGCCTGACGATCCGTGCTAGCCGGCGAGCCTACCGGGCTGCCCCAAGTCGGGCGACCCGTTTCTCCAGATGCGTGACGGGCAGTAACGGTTCCATTATTCGCTGGAGAGAGGACCTCACCTTCTTGAGCCGTGCCGCAAGCGCTGACGCCCGGCTCCATCACTCGCCCCGGCGCTCCTCAACCGTGCGCCTGCAGCGTGAGGTGAGGCCGAAGGACACGCTCCTCCCACAACTGCTCGAGAATCACCACCGGGCCAAGATCGTAGTGGCCCAAGAGTGCTCGCCGGTGCGCCTGCGGCACCCCGTCGAGGAGCCGACAGCCTCGGGCCACCCCGGTTCGAGGCCAACGGTCATCCTCGGGTCGGCCCCCGCCACGGTCACCGAAGTCCTCCTCTCCATGGTAACGGAGATCTATCGCGGGTTGTGCAAGCTGGTCGCCGTGACCGACGACCGCGAACGCCCCAGCCGGTAATCGGAGCGACCGGTCTGCCTGCAAACATGCCCCCGCTTTGAGTGGATCGCGCAGTGCCACGAAGCTCACGCGCCCTGCTTCTTCGCCTCCAGCAGTGACCCCAGCTCCTCCTCGTGCCGCAGGAGCAGCGCTACCAGGCGGTCGTCGAAGGGATCCTCGCTGCAGTCGCGCACCAGGCCGCGCTCCAGCATGTGCGCCACGGTCTCGCCAAGCATCTTCTCCGGAGTGAATTGCGGCGCGTGTCCGAGGCGGGAGACCGCCTTGGCGCAGGAGTACGGCCGGTGCCAGTTGAACTGCGGCGGCGAGGCGAAGTGGCGGCGGAAGAGGTGCGAGGGCACGGCGACGAGGCGCAGCTCGGCGCCCAGGCTCTCGGCGATGATCTCGTAGTAACGGCGCTGGCAGACGATCTCGGGTCCCACGGCGTTGAACACCTGCCCGTCGGCCGCGGGGCTCTCCAGCGCGCGCGCGATCCACTCGGCGATGTCGGCGGCGTGGACGGGAGTCATCAGGTTGCGCCCGCCGTCAATGGCCGGGATCGGCTTCCCCTTGCGGATGCGATCCACCAGGAACGGGCTGCGGCTCCAGAGGCTGGTGGTGAGGAACCCCCGGCCGAGGATGTGGCTGGGGCGGAAGATGGAGACGGCGCTCCCCAGCGCCTTCAGGAGGACCTGCTCGCAGTCCAGCTTCTTCTTGCCGTAGTCGCTCACCGGGGTGGGCGCGCGTTCTTCCGTCACCGGCGCCGCCCCGATGTCCTCACCGTAGGCATCCACCGAGCTGATGAAGACCACCCGGCGCGCGCCGGGGAAGAGGGCCGCCAGGTCCTCGGCGTCTTCGGGCTTGAAGCAGATGGAGTCGATCACCGCCTCGGGCGCGAACGCGGCGATGGCATCGGCACTCCGGCGCAGCTCGCTCCGCTCACCGCGGATGACCGGCACCCGCACGCCTTCCGGCAGCGGCCGCTGGCCGCGGTTGTAGAGCGTCACCTGGTGCCCCGCCCGCACCACCCGCTCCGTCACTCGCCCCGAGAAGGCGCCGGTTCCGCCGATGATGAGCACTCGCATCGCTGTCACCTTTCGCAGCGGCCCTGAGAGGGCCGGGCGCGGCATCCTCCGCGCCCTCTGACACGTTCTCCCTGTTGGCGCGGGTTCCTGCGTGTCTCAGGAGCCGCCAGGGAACAAGCGTCACTGCAGGCCGGCGGCCGGGCATATGGACATCCCGTCCGGGGGGTGGCTCGGAGCCGCCAAGCGCCCTCGCGGGCGTGCCTAACGATGCCGTAGCGCAAGAGTCGCTACGCCCCCGCTCAGAGCTGGAAGAGGTCCGTCCGGTAGCCCATCTCTTGCAGCAGCGGCAGCACCGCCTCCTTGTCGGCGGCGCTCACCCAGACCTCGAAGGCG
>JACQGM010000382.1 GCA_016199585.1 Armatimonadota bacterium | reverse complement strand
GCTCCTGCTGGTCGAGGGCGCTACGAGCCTCAGGGCAGTGGGGTAATGGAATGGCCCTGGCTGCGCGGCATGGTCCTCTCGGCAGGTCGCCCCGCCCGTGGTAGAATCTCGGTGGTAGAGGACTTAATCACTGTGCAAGGTCATGAGATCGTGTGCCCTGATGGAATCGAGCGCAAGCTTGAGTCGCACATCAGTGCCCGCGACATGAGCGGCAAGGAGCGCAGGGCATATGGGAAGAGATAGGATCAGCAGCATATCGCGATCGGAAACCCTCGAGGGGATGGGGGAGTTCTGGGATGCGCACGACTTCACCGAATGCGACACGGACGCGCCGGACATGGATCTCAGGGTGACCTGCGCCGTGCCGATTGAGGCGGACCTTCTCTCATCAGTGGAGAAGGAGGCACGGAAGCGAGGCGTGAGCGCCGAAACGTTGGTGAACCTATGGCTGCAGGAGAAGCTGATGGAGCACGCCCGGCCTGCGCCCTTGTGAAGGCGACCGCAGCCGCATCTCCACCGTTCGGGAGGCGCGAGTGGAACAGCGCAGCCACCACCCCCGTTGCCCACCATCGGCTCACCCAGGGGTCTGCCGCATCCGGGTCGAATAGAGCAGCATACTCGTGAAGAGCGCGCCCGCAGGCGCTCCGGGAATGTCAGGCTCTATGGCGATCTACCTGGGTATTGATACGGGCGGCACCTACACCGACGCCGTCCTCTACGACGACCGCGCCGGGGTCCTCGCCTCGGCCAAGGCGCTCACCACCAAGCACGACCTCTCCCTCGGCATCCGCGAGGCGGTGGATGCCGTGCTCCCGGATCCGCACCCCACGATCCACCTGGTCTCCCTCTCGACGACGCTCGCCACCAACGCCATCGTCGAAGGGCACGGCAGCCCGATCTGCCTCCTCCTGCTCGGCTACCCGCAGGATGTCCTCGACCAGGATGGCCTGCGCCAGGCACTCGGCGCGAACCCCGTGGCGTTCATCACGGGCGGGCACACCGTCACCGGGGAGGAGCAGGCACCCCTGGATCGCGAAGCCGTCCGCCGCGCGATCGCCGCCCATGCCGGGGGTGTGTCGGCCTTCGCCGTCTCCGGCTACTTCGCGGTGCTCAACCCGACCCACGAGCTCGCGGCGCGCGCCCTGATCCGCGAGGCGACCCACCTCCCCGTCACCTGCGGGCACGAGCTGACCTCCAACCTGCACGCGCCAAGGCGCGCGCTCACCACCGCCCTGAACGCCCGGCTCATCCCGCTGCTGCAGCAGCTCATCCTGGCCGTGCGCGGCATGCTGGAGGAGAAGGCGATCCGCGCGCCGCTGATGGTGGTGAAGGGCGACGGCTCCCTGGTGGCTGCCGACTTCGCCCTGGAGCGCCCTGTCGAGACGATCCTCTCCGGCCCGGCCGCCAGTGTCGTCGGCGCGCGCCACCTCTCCGGTGAAGAGAACGTCTTCGTGGTGGACATGGGCGGCACCACCACCGACATCGCCCTCCTGCGCGATGGCCGCCCGATGCTGAACCTCGAGGGCGCCAGCGTCGGCGGCTGGCGCACCATGGTCGAGGCCGTGGCGGTACACACCTTCGGCCTGGGCGGCGACAGCGAGGTGCGTCTGGATGAGCGGCTCGGCCCGGTGCTGGGCCCGCGGCGCGTGGTGCCCCTCAGCCTGCTGGCGTGTCAGCACCCGGGCGTCGCGGCGGCGCTGGAGCTCCAACTCGCCCGCGCGGAGCCGGAGGCGCACGACGGCCGCTTCGTCCTCCGCCAGCGCCCGCGGGATGGCGCCCGGAGCGCCTTCTCTGGCGCCGAGGAGTCCGTCTGGGAGGCCCTGGCCGGGGGCCCGGTGGCGATGGAGGACCTCCTGGCCGGGGCGCCGATCCCGCTCTTCCGCCGGCTGGCGATTGACGACCTGGTGGGCCGGGGCCTGGTGGTGGTGAGCGGCTTCACCCCCACCGACGCGGCGCACGTCCTGGGGCTGCAGCGCCACTGGTCCGGGCCGGCCGCGCGTCTGGGGGCCACTCTCTGCGCCCGGCAGGCGATGGAGTACTCCTGGGGGCAGGGCCTGAGTGCGGAGAGCCTCTGCGAGGCGGTGGTGGACCGGATGACGGTGCAGGCGGGCGGCTCGCTGGTCACCACGGCGCTGGCCGAGGCCGACGGCGTGGCCCTCGATGGGCACGGCCCCCTGCGCCGGCTCTTCGTGGATCGCGCGCTCTCCGCGGACGGCAAGGATGGCGCGCTGATGGACGTGGCGCTGACGCTGCGCCGGCCGCTGGTGGCCGTCGGGGCGCCGGTCGCCACGTTCTACCCCGTCGTGGCCGAGCGCCTGCGCACGGGGCTCTGCATCCCCCGACACGCGGAGATCGCCAACGCCCTCGGGGCGGTCGTCGGCGGGATCGCGCAGCACGCGCGCGCGCTCATCAAGCCGGGGAGCACCGGCTACCGCGTACACCTGCCCACCGGCGTCGAGAACTACGGCGACCGCGAGAAGGCCGTCGAGGCCGCCATCCGTCACGTCCGCGCCCTCGCCGAGGCCCACGCCCGCCGCGCCGGTGCCACCGACGTTCAGGTTCACATCGAGCGCAAGGACCACATCGGCCACGGCCGCGGGGAGGACGTCTACCTGGACACCGAGGTGCTGGCCACTGCGCTCGGCCGGCCGCGGGTCGAAACATAGAAATATGGAAAGGTGGAAATAGGCGGCCCGGGGTGCCGCCGTGGGTCCCAGGGGACCGCACGCCTCCAGGGAGGTTCCTCAGGTGCCTCATGTCCGCTCGCCCGTTCCTCCGTACTGCTCCGAGGCGGCGTCCGCATCGCCTTGATGGCGAGGTGAGAGGTGGCCGCTTCACACCCGGCAGGCGCACCCGCACTCCAGGAGGAGATCCACCGGGGAGACGAGCCGCTTCGTGCCGTCCCTGCGGACGTGGAGGACCAGCAGCGTGAGGGGATCGAAGACCACCACATCCTTCACGCCCTGCGAGAGATAGAAGCGCGGGCCAATCTCCAGGTCCTTCGCCTCGTAGCCCTCGCTCACCACCTCGATCACCGCTTCCGGGAGCAGCGTCACCGGCTCGTCCAGTTGCTCCGGCTCGCGGCAGAAGAGGGAGATGTCGGGCCGTTTGAGGGAGCCGTCGGGGAAGGAGACGTAGACATCGGCCAGGTGGACGCACTCGCGCGCGTCCGCGGTGAGTGCCGCTCCTGCCGGGCGGATAGTGGCGCGGATGCGATCCACGGCGCGCTGATGGCGTGGCAGCGGGTGTGCCTCCCAGATCGGGAGACCCCCCACGATCTCCAGGCGCACCCCGGCTTCGTCGGCCCGGATGAGCTGCGACAGCGGCACTTCCGGCATGTCACCCTCCTCGCCGCGCGGCGTCGGCGGCAGTCCATCGGCCGCCAGCCGCGGCTCGGCGCGGGATCACTATACCGCGAACCGGGTGCGAAGTCAACCCGCCACAAGGAGATCCCCCCGCCCCCGCCAAACAGAGGGGCATGAACGCACGTCTTTCCCGACGCGATCTCCTGAGAGGCGCCGCGGCCACCCTCGGGACGTCGGGGCTCTCGCTCGCCATCCCCGCCTCGCCCCTGCGCGGAGCGCGCGCGCGCCGGCCCAACATCCTCCTCATCCTCGCCGACGACCTCGGCTGCGGCGATCTCGGCTGCTACGGCCAGGACCGGATCCGCACGCCCTACCTCGACCAGGTGGCCGCGGAGGGCATCCGCTTCACCCAAGCTTACGCCGGCAGCCCGGCAGACGCGCCCTCTCGCAGCGCCTTGATGACCGGCCGCCACACCGGCCACGCCTTCATCCGCGGCGACGCGCCGCTGGCCCTGCGCCCGCAGGACCTCACCGTGGCCGAGGTGCTGAAGCGCCAGGGCTACGCCACCGGCGCCTTCGGCAGGTGGTCCCTGGGCGGGCCGGGCACCACCGGGGTCCCCAACCGCCAGGGCTTCGGCGAGTGGTTCGGCGACCTCGGCGAGAGCCGCACCCTCAGCCACTACCCGGACCACCTCTGGCGCAACGAGGAGAAGTGCCCCCTGCCGGGCAACGAGGGCGGCAAGAAGGAGCAGTACGCCCACGACCTCTTCACCGGGGAGGCACTCGACTTCATCCGCCGCCACCGCGGCCATCCCTTCTTCCTCTACCTCGCCGGCACCCTCCCCCGCGCCACGGGGAACGGCCTGGAAGTGCCCGGCGATGCCCCTTACACCGACCAGCCCTGGCCCCAACCCGAGAGGAACAAGGCGGCGATGATCACCCGCCTGGATGCCGACGTCGGCCGCATCCTCGCCCTGCTGAAGGAGCTGGGGATCGACGAGGACACCCTCCTCATCTTCACCAGCGACAACGGCCCGCACGCCGAGGGGGGCAGCGACCCGGCGTTCTTCCGCAGCAGCGGTCCCCTGCGCGGCATCAAGGGCGACCTCTACGAGGGCGGCATCCGCGTGCCGCTGCTCCTCCGCTGGCCCGGCACGGTGCGCCCCCGCCGCGTCAGCGACCGGCCCTCGGCCCTCTGGGACTTCCTCGCCACCGCCGCCGAGATCGCCGGCGCCCGCCAGCCCGAGGCTACCGACGGCATCTCGCTGCTCCCAACCCTCCTGAGTCGGCCGCAGCCCGCGCACCCCTATCTCTACTGGGAGTCCCACGAGCGCGGCTTCCAGCAGGCGGTGCGCCTCGGCGACTGGAAGGCGGTCCGCCGTGGCGCAGACGCCCCGGTGGAGCTCTACGACCTGAGCCACGACCTCGGTGAGCGGGAGAATGTCGCCGCGAAACACCCCGACGTGGTGAAGCGGATCGAGGCGATCCTGAGCGCCTGTCGTACCGAGTCGCCGACGCCCCCTGGTGGTGGGGGGAGGTAGGCGCGCTTCTCACCACGAAAGCCGCGAAGGGCACGAAGAGAACGAAGATGCCACAGGGGCGGCTCGCGCACCGGCGCCGATGGCGAGCCGCCGCCTTGTGCGGGGGGCGGACCGTGCAAGCCGCGCCGCTCCGGAACCCCTTCACGCCTTGTCCGGCGGCCACATCACGTAATGGTGCCGCCGCAGGAAGCGGATGAGGCCCTCGGTGTCGTGGAACTCGGGGAACTGCCCCTCCGGGTCCTGCAGGTAACGCCAGAGGCCGCAGCTCGTCTCGTGGAGGGTGAGGGCGCTGTGCGGCGTCTCGCGGAAGTCGTCGCGGGCGGGGAGGACCGCGACGGCGCGCAGGGCGTCGAGCACCTCCGGGGTGGCCAGGGGCAGCGAGACCGGGCGTCCGGGCCACTGGCGCAGCAAGAACGCGACCACGTCCTCGGGGGTCTCCGTCCACGCCATCTCCCCCACGGCGGCGTCGCCCGCGCGGTAGTAGCCGATGGCGCGGCCATCACGCTCCAGCACGCGGTATCCCGAGTCCGAGCCCGCGCCGAGGACCCGACGGCGCCAGAACTCCTCGGTGCGCTGCGTGGGACCGACCAGGCCCCGGTTGAAGCGCTCGTGGACCGCCGTGAGCCCGGGCGCGTCCATGTCGGGGTCGGCAGGCCGCGCCGTGATCCCCTGCCCCGGGTCCTCGGGCAGGCGCACGTCGGCCGTCACCGCCCACGACGCCAGGTGCCGCCAGCCGCTGCCGCCGTAGATCGCCTCCAGCCCGTAGAGGAAGGACCAGAGTGCGCCCTGGCTCACCATCCACTCTGCCGCTTCGGCGAGCGTCTGGCGCGCCAGCCCGCGCCCGCGGTAGTCCGGGTGGGTGCAGACGGAGCCGATGCACATCGCGTTCACCGTGCGCCCGGCCACGTAGGAGGGCCGCGCGAAGCAGGTGACGCTCGATACCATCCGCCCGTCCAGGAACAGCACCCGCGACTGCTCCGGCCGGTAGTAGGGGTCGCGCCGGCAAGCCCGCAGCCACCAGAGGCGATCCCCCACCGCCTGCGCGCTCCGCCCCTCGACCCAGTATGAGCGGAAGACCAACTCCGAGTGCGCTTCCAGCTCGGCCTCGGTGAGACCACGTATCTCCATGCTCATCAGTCGGCCCCTCCTGGTGTGGCCGCGTGAGTCTGGTTCTCCGCATCCCCACGCCTTCCCTGCCGGGCGGGCGCGCGAGCACTCAGGTGCTCTGAATTGTCGCTCGGTAGTGTTCGGATGTAGCACCACATTCTACCGTGGTTGGCTCCCGGGCGCCGCGGCAGGCTCAAGTGCCTGCTTGCGCGAACGCCGCCGACGCTTTGGTGGCGCCCAAGGTGGCAGCGGCACCTTGTAGTGC
>JACQGM010000031.1 GCA_016199585.1 Armatimonadota bacterium | reverse complement strand
CTATTTTGGGAGAGACGTGTCAGATTGCCCTCTCCGGCTTCCCCGCACTCTTAACACAAACCGACACCGCTGGAGACCCGCAACACCGCAAGACGCTCGGACGGCCGGTCCAGCCATGAAGGGAACACGCGTTTGTCCATCGAACTTGGACAGTGGGCAGGAGCGGCCCGGTGATGGCAGTGGTGCCGCGCCCACCCCGACAGGCCCAGGAAGGTTGAGTAAATCAGTGACCGCAGTTGCAGTTCATCCTCCGGACACGGGCATCACGCGCCTGCCCGCAAGCGATCTGCTCGCGCGGTTCGACGCGTTCCCCATTGACACACGTTCTGTTCCGCAAGCCAACCTGGATCTGGTTGACCGTTCGCGCACTAGCCTCTTCCCCTGGCGCGGCCAGTTCTCCCCCGAGTTCGTCGAGTTCATGCTCGCTGAATACGCCCGATCGGATGACACAGTGGCCGATCCCTTTGTAGGGAGTGGCACCACCCTCTTCGAAGCTGCTCGACGAGCGCTTCCCGCCTTTGGTGCAGAGGTGAACCCCGCCGCGGTCATCATGGCAGGATCTGTGGCATTTGCATCCCTCGGTCGCGCTGATCGACGAACCCGCTTCGATCACCTCGTGTCCGCCGCGCAGGAGTTCATCCCTTCGCCCTATGCCGCCGGCCTCTTCGGCATCCCAGACGACACGGACACCCAGATACGCAAAGTACTGAGCCGCTTCCTGTCATCCGTGTCAGGCGATCCGCTCGCGTACAACGCCGCCGCCAATCTCGTCATGCGGCTCATGGATAGACTGGATGGCTGGCCCATGTGCTTCTGGCGTGCGTTGCGAGACTACCAGGCCATCATTGATAGCCTGCCCTTCACTCCTGCCCTCTGCCAGGTGTTCCACTGCGACGCGCGATGCTTGCCCCTCAACGAAGGCAGCGTTCAATTCATCATTACGTCCCCACCGTACATCAACGTGTTCAACTACCACCAGAACTACCGGCCCGCCATGGAGTTCCTTGGTTGGGACGTTCTGCAGATTGCCAGGTCGGAGTTCGGTTCCAATCGCAAGTACCGAGCGAACCGTTTCCTCACTGTTATCCAGTACGCCATCGACATGCTTGCCGCACTCCGTGAGATGCGTCGGGTTCTGTCTGTCGACGGCCACCTAATCACCGTGATCGGCAGGGAGTCCACTGTTCGGGGAGTACCGTTCCACAACGCCCGGGTCGTGGCTGCGCTCGCTGAAGGCGCGGCGTCACTCCGGCTTGTCCTTCGCCAGGAACGGAAGTTCACAACCCGCTTTGGTGAGACGATATACGAGGATGTGCTCCACTTCGTACCCGTTCTTGGCACCTTGCCGCCCACCCACCACCTGGCGGTTGATGTTGCCCGAGCTGTGCTTCGGGAAGCCGTGTGCCGTGGCGATCCCAAAGTCGCCCCCGATATCGAGCGCGCGATGTCGGCGGCTTCGGCTGTCCAGCCTTCGCCCCTCTACAAGCCCAAGCGTCGCTCGGAGGAGATCCCCCCGTGGTAACATCGCACCTCGACAAGCTGACTGCTGCCATCCAGAACCCCAAGTGCCGCTCCGACCTTCCTGTCCTTCGGGACGCCTTGGCCCTGTATCAGCAGTGGGTGTCTGAGATGGAATCGCTCACATCCATCGGTCGCCAGCGCGTTGATGAAATGGTCGCCCTGCTGAACCGCTACAAGGACACCTTGGAGGTTGATCTCATGATGAAGCGGGCCTCTGCATTCCTCCGGCGCCAAAAAGGGCAACTGAAGCTGGACAACTCGGTGCTAGAGGAGTTCATCGCCCGCTTGGTCCGCCCCGAGATTATCCAGGGCCTCGGCGAGACCCGCTTCAAGACCGGCCCGCAGAACGCCTTTATGTCCTTGTCGTTCCGACCCCGGGGCTTCAGCAGCCTCGGCGGTCAGCCCGAGGTCGTGGTGAAGACGAAGGACCAGGACTTCGTGCTCGGGTCGGAGATCCACTACAAGTTCTCTTCGCATCCGCAGTTCGAGGCGGCTGCGACGACCACGGGCTCCTTCGTTCTTGCTGTGCTGGCTGCCGAAATCAAGGTGAACCTCGACAAGACCATGTTCCAGGAAGCCGCCGGGACGGCAACCCGACTGAAACTGGGGTGTCCCGTGTCGAGGTACTTCGTTCTCGTCGAATACCTGGACATGACCCCGGAGGACTCCCGTTTGACTGATATCGACAACGTGTTCCTTCTGCGACACACAAGGCGGCTTCCACAGGACAAACGCCCCATACCCGAGGATGTCGAACGCCAGCACCGGGAATACCCCATCGACCCCGAGGTCGTGTGGATGTTCGTCCGAGAGATCCAGACCTTCGTGAGTGCAGTATGGTACGACCCGGACGAAGCGCTTCGTCGCGGGTCCTTCGCTTAGGACTGGTTGCGGGCCTCCCACCGCCAAGGAGCGCGCTCTGCTTCTCCACTATCTGCTCACACTACCTGTCCGTGCAGGCACACCTGCCGCGGCAGGGCTTGGCTGGCACGCACACGGATGACGAACCGGCGCACACGGTCCAACGGCGGATGGGAGTGAACGCCGCGTACCAGGAGGCCGCCGCCTCTCTGCTCAAAGCAGCACCATCAAGAATAGCGGCGCCGCCAGCGCGGCGCGCCCCCAGGCTCCCTTCCGGCGGCGGCCGAGGGCCGCGGCGGCGGCGAGGGAGTACACCCCCACGATGAGTCCCCGGCGCGTCCGGGCCATCGAGGACGGCTCGATGCGGCCCGTGATGGTGAAGGTCTCGTCGTTCGGGGAGCGGGCGAGCTCCACGTCGGCATCAGGGAGAAGGAATGACGGCGCCGCCGCGAGAAGGACGCACTGGCAGAGCGGACGGGCGCAGGTCCGCGCCGAGAGCGGCGCCACGGCGCCCGCCTGCTCCCCGCGCGCCGCCGCCGCGGCGCGCGCGTTGACGGGAACGGGAAGGGAAGTCAGGGATGAAGAGCACGGATCCGGGAGTGAAGACGGAGGGTGGCGTCTGGCGCATCGCCAACGGGATACTCGAAATCGCTGTGTCTCCAGCGGGGGGGCTGGTTCACCTCCGCGACCTGAAGTCGGGACACACGTTCGCGGTTCAGCCGGCGGGGTCTCCGGTCTGGAATGCCGCGCTGCGCGACACCGAGGGGAAGACCCGGACGATCGCGCCGGAGGGCCCGTGCCGGATCGCGCACCGGGAGAGCGGCGAGCTGGCGGAGCTGACTCTGAGCTGGGCGGGGGAGTCCCTCGGCGCCACGGTGCGCGTCTCGCTGGCGCGGAACTCCCCGGTCAGTGAGTGGCACATCACGGTGGAGAACAACACGGAAGACGCCCTCTGGGAGGTCTGCTTCCCGAGGGTCGGGGGGCTGGGGAAGATCGCCGGGGATGGGGATGGAGACCGGCTCGCGGTGCCCTTCCTGTGGGGCGCCGGCATCCCCAATCCGGTGGATCTGATCTGCCAGGGCAAGTTGAAGACCCCCGCGACGGACTTCTCGGAGTACAGCTCCGCCGATTCCGGCGCGCAGGCCCGGCCCGGGATCGCCTACAGCTACCCGGGCATGATGACGATGCAGCTCCTGGCCTACTACCACCCGGAGCGCGCGGGCATCTACTTCGGCGCCCACGATCCCCACGCCAACTTCAAGCGGTTCGGGGCCTACGGAGAAACAGGGGGCGAGAGCATTGACCTGGTGATGCTCAACTTCCCCGAGGAGCGGGTCCAGGGCGGCCTCAACTACTGGATGCCCTATCCAACCATGGTCGGGGTCTTCGCCGGCGAGTGGTGGAAGGCCACGGAGATCTACCGGGAATGGGCGATCGGCCAGGAGTGGTGCAAGAAGGGCCCCCTGCGCCAGCGCAAGGACATCCCCGCGTGGATCAAGGAAGTGGACCTCTGGTACTGGAACTACACCAGCAAATACTGGGTCTACCATTCCCCCGAGGAGATCGTGCCGGCCCTCAAGGACCTCCAGAAGCGCATGGATACCGGCGTCTGCATCCACTGGTACGAATGGAACGACTGGCCCTTCAACCAGAACATCCCGGAATCCTTCCCGATGACCTATCAGTGGAAGGCCCGCCTCGCCAAGGGCCTGGAGGAGCTGCACCAGGCCGGCATCCACGCGATCCCCTACACCAACGCCCGCCTCTGGGACAGCACGACGGAGGCCTACCGCACCCAGGGCGGCCCCGAATCCGTGGTGCTCAACGAGAAGGGCCGGCCGAGGCCCTGGGGGCGGCCCGGGAGCAACTCCGGCACGTGGTTGACGATGTGCCCTTACGCCCGGCCCTACCAGGAGAAGATCAAGCGCCTGATGCGGGAGATCGTGGAAGAGGCGGGGATGGACGGGGCCTACCTCGACCAGATCACGTCGTCGTTCACGCTCCCCTGCTTCGTGGCGGAGCACGGCCATCCCCGCGGCGGCGGCAACTCCTGGTACAGCGGCTACCGCCAGATGATGGACGGGATCCGGGCCACCCTGAACACGAAGCACCCGGACGTGATTTGGACCTCTGAAGACGTGATCGAGTGCTACCTGGACCTCTTCGACACGAACCTCTCGCGGCACGCGGCGGAGCTGAACAACCGCTACGGCGATGGCTGGCTGCCGATCCCGATGTTCCACAGCGTCTACCACGACTATGCGATGACCTACGGCACCGTACAGACCCTCGACCAGCCCTTCCCCGATGCCTACTACTTCGGTGAGGCCCTGGTGATGACCGGCGGGAGCCAGCCGATGGTCTGCGGCTACTTCGCCCACCACGTCGGCACCGACGCCTTCAGCGACTACCTCGGGTACCTGGAGCGCCTGGTGAAGGCGAGGAAACGCGCGCGCAACTACCTCACCTACGGGCGATGGCTGCCGCCGGTGGCGATGGAGGCGCAGGAAGTGGATGTGAAGTGGTCCGATCAGGCCCGACCCAAGCGGACGCCGGCGGTGCTCAGCACCTGCTGGGGAGACGAGGCCGGCAGCGTGGGGATCGTGATGGTCAACCACACGGGGGAGGAGCAGAAGGTTCGCTACTCCTTCCGGGCGGCTGACTACGGGCTGCCCGCCGGCGAGCTCGTCTTGCTGGAGTTGGCCCCGGAGGGGGAGAAGGTAGTGGCCGCCGGCCTCTCCGCCGACTTCCAGCGAGAAGAGAGCATCGGTCCGCGGCAGCCGAGGGTGTTCATGGTCCGGCCGGCCTAGAATCACCGGAGAGCGCCCGGCGGCCGCCGCGCCGGATCCCGCCGGCAGCATCCTCGCCCGCTCAGAGGCTGCCGGCACGGGCCCGGGCGGCGGCGGGCCGGGCGCTCTCCCGGCTCCTGCCGCGCGTCTCCCGGACGAAGCAGGCCGCGACGAGCGAGGTGACGCTGAGAGCCAGGCAGAGGAGCAGGATGCTCTCGTAGGCCTCCTTCGGGTAGATGACCGCGGTTGCGGTGCGGACCGCCCGGTCGTCGAAGCGATCCATGATCACCCCGGCGGCGCTGCTGACCACGGCGACTGCCAGGTAGCAGGAGGCATTCAGCAGGCCCACCGTCGTCCCCACGATGTCGGGGGGGTTCAGCTCCTTCATCAGGGCGCTGCCCGCCGCCGACCCGATGGAGGAGAAGGCGAGCAGGATGTAGCAGGGCAGGAACCACGCACCGGCGGCGTCGAGGCGCAGGAGCAGGAGCATGAGCGCCACCCCGCTCAACACGCAAGCGACGGAAGCGATCACCAACGGCTTGCGCCGGTTGCCCAGGAGCCGGGAGAGGAATCCCCCCGCCAGGGCGGTACACATCACCACGAGGATCATCACGCCGGTGAAGGAGGCGGCGGCGGCAGAGGTCAGGCCCCCGTAATCGGTCAGGAACTTCTTCCCGATGGTCGCCTGCACGAGGAAGTAGACCGCGAAGTTCCCCACGCTGAGGAGGAAGTTCGGCCAGGAATCGCGGTTGCACAGGACGATGCCGACGGCCCGCAGCGAGCTGCCGCTGGCGTGGTGCGCCAGTTGTCCGGTGCGGCGAAAGAGGAGGAAGGCGCCGACCAGGGCCACCGTGCAGGCGAGGCCCACCCCCGTCAGCCCGGCGCGCCAGCCGAAGGCGCTCGCCAGCCGCTCGAAGGGCCAGGTTGCCACCAGGCCGCCGGCGTAGCCGAGGAAGATCACCAGCCCGAGGAAGACGACGAAGTGCGCGGCGCCGAAGAGCCCGTCGAGCGCCTTGGCGATGCTGACGTAGATCAGGCTCGCCCCGAGCCCGACGAGGGCGCGCGCGGCGTAGAGAGCCGGGATGGAGCCGGCCAGCGGGAAGAGGAGTGAGCCTGCGCTCAGCAGGAAGCCGCCGATCAGCACCACCTTCGCCGCGCCGAGGCGGTCGGCCAGGATACCGGTGATCGGCTGCATGGCGCCGTAGAGGTACAGGTAGATCGCGGCGAGGCCCGTGATGGCGCCGGCCGATGCGGAGAACTCGCGCTGGAGCTCGTCGAAGAGCGTTCCCGGCACCGCCACTCGCTGGAAGAAGGAGAAGAAGTAGATGGTGGTCATGCTGACCAGGATCAGCAGCTCCATCCGCTTCCGTTTCGCGAACCCGGCGGCGGCAGCCATCGGGGGGCGAAGCTCTGGCACCGGCAACTCGAACCCTCCTTTTCCCCGCCCCAGCTTACACCGAAACCGCCCGCCGCGTCAATAGTCGGTTTCACAGGGCAGGGCGAGACGGGGCTTGACAAGCAGCCAGGCGATATGTCATAATCGAACCAGGGCAGTAGGCACACGCCTTCGACACACGCGCGCACCTGCCCTGCACCGAGACCGGCGTGCTGCTCGACCGGGCGGCGGCGCGTCAGGTGGCGTCGCGGTCCATGGCGCCAGGCAGGTGGGATGGGAGTTCGATGAGCAGCGTTTCGCTCGACTACGAGCCCGGGCGGCAGGTTGCGAGGAGCGAGAAGGTCGGCGCGCGGCATGGGTTCAGCGTCAGATTTCGGGGCGTGCGCGGCAGCTACGCGGTGCCCGGGCGCGGCACGACCGGCATCGGCGGGAACACTCCCTGCGTTGAAGTGCGCGTGGGCGGCCACATCCTCATCTTCGATGCGGGCACCGGCATCATCGAGTTGGGTCGGGAGCTCGTGGCCGAACACCTGGGCAGCGGCACCGATGCGGAGAGCCGCAAGCCACTCACATGCACGCTCTTCTTCAGCCACATGCACCACGACCACACCCAGGGCTTCCCCTTCTTCGCCCCCGTCTTCCTGCGCGGCGCTGTGCTGCACATCCTCGGCCCCCGGCTGGCGCGCCAGGACCTGGAAGAAGCCCTCACCAAGGCGCTCCTGACGCCCTTCTTCCCGGTGGATCTGGACGAGATGGCCGCCGAGATGGCCATCCGCAACCTGGAGGACGACGAGATCGTCGTGCTGCCGCCGGATAGCAGCGAGCCGCGCTTGGTGAACGCGACGCGCAGCCGCCCGGCGCTCACTCCGGACCACGTGGTGGTGCGCAACCTTCGCGGTTACTCCCACCCCAGCGGCATCCGCTTCTACCGGGTGGAATACGGCGGGCGCAGCGTCGTCTACGCCACCGATACCGAAGGCTACGTGGGTGGTGACGTGAATCTGTCGCTCTTCGCGGCCGGCGCCGACGTGCTGATCCACGACGCTCAGTATCGCGAGTCGGAGTATGTCGGCCGCCCGGTGCCCACTCAAGGCTACGGGCACAGCACGCCCGCCATGGCGGCCGCCGTCGCGGCGGCGGCCGGGGTCGGCCGTCTCGTGCTCTTTCACCACGATCCCCGACACGACGACGGCGTCGTCGCGGTGATGGAGGCCGATGCCCGCCGCCTCTTCGCCAACAGCGCCGCCGCCTACGAGGGCATGAGCATCGATCTCCTCTAGAGACACCCGCGCGGAGCACTGCACGCGGCCAGGGCGTCGGCGGCCATTTCCCGCTTGCTCGGCGGAGCCTTCCCCGTCGGCAGGCTCCGGAGGATCACTGCTCGCGCTCCCCCTGCTCCAGCCGGATCACCGCGGGGACGGCGGCCACTTCCGGCAGGCCGCGGATGTCGGCCAGGGCGGCGCGCATGCGCTCTTCCGGCACCTCGTGCGTGATCCAGACCACCTCCGCCAGGTGGTCTCCCACCTCGGCGTCCGGCTGGAAGACGCTCGCCAGGCTCACGCCGCGGTTGCCGAAGCAGGTGGCGATCTTGCCGATGACCCCCGGCCGATCCGTCACCTGCATGCGCACGTAGTTGCGACACACCACCTGTTCGATCGGGAGCACCGGCAGTTGCCGGAAGCAGCGGCACGGCACGCGCCCCGCAGCGCCCTTCAGGAGGTTGCGCGCGCAATCCAGCACGTCACCGACGACGGCGGTGCCGGTCGGGCCGGCGCCGGCGCCGCGCCCGTAGAACATCACGTCCTGCACCAGGGCGCCCCGCACCATCACCGCGTTGTAGACGCCGCCGACGCTCGCCAGGGGGTGATCCAGGGGCACGAAGGCGGGGTGGACCCGCATGTCCAGGGCGCCGTCGCGGTGCGCGGCGATAGCCAACAGCTTGACGGCGAACCCGAGCTGGCGCGCATAGCGGATGTCGGCCGCCGTGACTCGGGTGATGCCCTCGTGGTAGACCTGGTCCACCGAGATCCAGCTCCCGAAGGCGATGGCGGCCAGGATAGCGATCTTGTAGAGCGAGTCGAAGCCCTCAACGTCGGCGGTGGGGTCGGCCTCGGCGTAGCCGAGCTGCTGGGCGGCGGCCAGCGCCTCGCCGAAGTCGCGGTTCTCGCGGGCCATGCCGGTGAGGATATAGTTGGTGGTGCCATTGACGATGCCCACAATGCGCTGGATCGAGTCTCCCGCGAGTGACTCCTTCATCGGCTTGATCAGGGGGATGCCGCCGCCAACGGCGCCCTCGAACATGAGGTCAACGCCCTTCTGCGCGGCCGACGCGAGCAAGTCGCGCCCGTGCTTGGCGATCAACTCCTTGTTGGGAGTGACCACCGACTTGCCGCGCGAGAGAGCCATCTCCACCACGCGGCGCGCCGCCCCGGTGCCGCCGATGGCCTCCACGACGATCTGGACCTCCGGGTCCGCCAACACAGTCTCCGCGTCTGTCTGCCGCAGCTCCGGCGGCACCGGGAACTCGCGCGGCCGCTCCCAATCAATGTCCGCCACGCTCTTCAGCACCACCGGCGCACCGACGCGCTGGGCGATCCAGCGCGCGTTCTCCACCAGCAGGCGCACCGCGCCGTTTCCCACGACGCCGCACCCCACGATACCCACCACAACCTTGCTCTTCGTCTCTACAGCCAACCTAGACCTCACTCATCCGCGGCGCCGCGCGGGACGCTGAGTATTCAGCGTCTCGCCGGTCGTCCTCTCCCTCGATTCTTCGACACTGACACGGGGAATCCTTACCACCCGCTTCCACTACCGCATCGACAGAACCACCAGGGTGATGTCATCCTGCTGGGGGGCCTGACCGGCGAAGGCCATCACGGCCTCCTCGATGCGCCGGGCGCGCGCCTGGGCGGAGGTCGCGGCGCCACTCTGGAGCGCCTGGAGGAATCGCTCCATGCCGAACTCCTCCCCCGAGGCGTCCATCGCCTCCGTGATCCCGTCGGTGTAGAGGATCAGGGCATCTCCCGGCCGCAACCGCACCTCGTGGGACTCCAGACTCTGCGCGAACTCGTCGCCGCCGAGAACGCCGATCGCGGCGCCGCCGGGCGTGAGCGGCTCGGCGCCACTGTCCCGCAGTAGGATGGCCGGCTCATGGCCGGCCCGCGCCCACACGAAGGCGCGCTCGCGGATGTCGAGCACGCCGTAGAGGACGCTGACGAACGCATCCCGGGGGAGGTCGGCGGAGAGCGTGGCATTCACGCGGACGAGGACGCGGCTCGGGGAGGTGTCGCCCTGGGCGTGGGTGCGGATCACGGTGCGGAGCATCGCCATGGTGAGCGCGGCCGGCATCCCCTTGCCGGAGACATCGCCGATCACGATCCCGAGGTGTCCCTCGGTCACCGGGAAGAAATCGTAGTAGTCGCCGCCCATCTCCAGCGCGGGCCGCCCCAGGGCGTGCAGGTCGAACCCGGGCACTTCCGGGGCGTCGGCGGGGAGGAGCAGGCGCTGGATGTCGCGGGCGATCTGCAGCTCGCGGCGCACGCGCTCCTGGGCAGCGAGTGCCGCCACCATGCGGGCGTTGTGGATGTAGAAGGCCGCTTGCTCGGCGAGGGTGCCCAGCAGGAATTGGTCCTCCTCGGAGAATGCATCGGCACTGCGCTTGTTGAGCACCGCCACGACGCCCATCACCTCGGCGCGGAAGACGATCGGCATCAGGAGCATGGACTGGCGGCGCACCGGGTCGCCCACTTCGCCGACGAGGATCCCGGACTGGCGGGCATCGGTGATGCGCACGGGCTTCCCCGTCGCCGCCACTTGCCCCACGACCCCTTCGCCGAGGGCGAATCGCTGCTGCCCTGCGATCTCAGCCAGCTCCTCCGAACGGTGACGCAGGTCCGTGATCGGCACGTTGCGGTAGAGCGGCGGGAACGGCCCCTGCCGCGCGCTCATCTGCAGCTCGTTGGTGCGCGCGTCAAGAAGGAAGATGGCGCCCGCTCCCGCGCCGGTCGTCTCCACGCCGGCGGCGGTGACGAGGCGCAGCACCTCCTCCAGGTCGAGCGCGGCCTGGTAGGCGCCGCCGATGCGCTCGAGGAACCCGATGATCACCTCCCGCTCGCGCTGGAGACGGTGGTGGCCGCTCTCCAGCTCTTCATAACGGTCGAGAGTGTCTCGGTAGACTTCGGCGGCAAGCAGGCCGTAGAAGAAGGCGGCCGCCGCCTGGTGCAGCTCGGCGATGCCGAGGACCGGCCCGACCGCGCAGACCGGGACGGCCATGAGCGACGGGCTGCGCTCGGCAGGCGGCAGGGCCGCAGCCGCGGCGAAGGTTCCCGCGCCGACGGCGATCTGTAGGCCGCGCGCCACCGTGATCGAGGCTCCCGACGGCAGCCAGCCCCAGGCGGCCGCCAGCCCGGCCGCGGCCGCCGCGGCCGTGAGGCCGCTGAGAAGCGGGAGCGCCGTCCGCCGCCCGTAGTTCGGGTAGAGGAGGGCATAGGCGAGGAGCGACAGGCCCACGACGTGCATCCAGAGCGCGGCGCCGGAGCCCACCCGGTAGAAGGAGAGTGAGCTCCCCGACAGCGCCAGGCTGATGAGGATCAACTCGCGGGCGAGGAGCACGAGGGTGGCCGCCATCAGCCGGCTGCAGTACTCGCGCGCCGCCCGCGCTTCCCGGAAGTAGGCCGACACCGGCTTCTCGAGCGTCAGATGGAAGTAGAGGAGCTCGCGACGGCGCGCCGCGCCCCACTGGATGAGCGCGAGCACCAGGACCAGGCCGATGGAAAGAGCGGCGGCCAGCGTGAGCGCGATCGCCAACTCGATCATGCCGGCACTCGCTCTCCGGCCATCCGCCCGACACAACGCGGGCGGCCGGGCGCACCGGAGGTGCGCCGACCGCTGGAGGCCACCCGGCCTGTTCGCTGAAGGAGTCGCATGGGTCTCGTGACGCGGACGCAATCGGCGAGCCGGTGGGAGGGTGGACGCGGGGAATCACTTCCCGGAGTCTCCTCATTCACGGGCACCGCACGATTCGTTCGCGCCCGAGAGCGCGGTTCCTTCCTGAGCCGCCGCCGATGATCTGGATCGCCCCTGTGCCGGCCAGGAGCGGGTCATCCCCCGATACCGAGGACGTGACGCTCCTCTTCCGTCAGCGGGGGCGCCTCGCCGCCGGCGACACCCGCCTCTTCACGATCCTTGGCGATGTCGTACGTCCGCCGTTCCCAGCGGGCGTAGGCGGCGTCCCAGTCCACCTCCTGCCCCTCACGCCATTCCACGGCGCTCTCCACGAAGTGGCGGTTGGCCACCACGAAGACCCGGCGCTCCCTGGGGTCCAGATCGGCGTAGTAGAGGGGCACCAGCACCCTCTTGCCGCTCTCGAGCCCGCAGAGGAGAAACCGGATCTCGGGCGCCTCGGGGTTGGCGACCAGACCCTCCACCCGGCCGATGCGATGGCGGTCCGCGTCGTAGACGTCCCAGCCACGCACTTCCGGGTCGCCCGCGGTGTCGCCACGTTCCCGCTGGCGCTCCTCCTCATCCAGGTAGTCCATCTTCATCCCTTTCCCCGGACGCGGCACGGGAGCGGACGCCCGGTCCGCGTCTCCGGCACGGGCACCGGCCGGTGCCGGAGACGGCCCTGCTACTTCACGTCAATGTCGCCCTTGGTCTCGATGTCAACATCGCCCTCCCTGCGTACCTCGGCGACCTCGCGGCGGACGGTCTCCCGGCGCCGCTCCACCTCGGTCTCCGGGCGTTGGCGGACGACGATCTCCTCCTTCACCACGGGGCGCTTCACGACGTGGACCTCCTCCTCCACCACGGGGACGCGCACCTCACTCTCGGAGATGTCCCCCTCGGTGCGGTATCGGGCCTCGCCCGTCACCGGGCGGCGTTCCACCTCGACCTCGGTGTGCGTGACGGGCGTCTCGAACGTGCGCTCCTCGGTCTCCACGTGGCGCTCCACGACCACCTCGCCCCGCTCTCGCCCGCGCTCGGTGACGATCTCTTCCTCGCGCAGCGGGATGCGCGTCTCACTCTCGCCCGAAGGGGGCGCCTCGCCGCCGGCCACGCCGGCCACCGCGCGCTCCTCCAGGTAGCCCGGCACCTTCTCCTGCCAGTACCGGTAGGCATTGAGGTAGTCCACTTCCCGGTCGCGGTGCCACTCCACGGCGTGCTCGAGGACGTCGCGGCTGGCGTCGAGGTTGACGCACTGGTTGTCACGGTCCAGGTCAACATAGTCCATCGGCACGAGCACGTGCTTGCCGCCGAAGCCGAGCGTGCCCCCGGTCTGGACGATCAGGAAGTAAACGTCCTGTGTTTTCGGGCTGGCGATCAGGCTCTCCACCTGGCCGATCCGGTCGCCGCCTCGGTAGTAGATGCCCCAGCCCCGGATGTCCGGCTCGCCCTCGGCGATCTGCCAGCCTTCCAGGTCCTCGAGGCGGGTAAGGCTCAGATCCTCGCGGCGGTAGGTGCCGCTGCGGAAGACGTCGAAATGCTCCCCGCCCCGGATGGGATAACGGTAGCCTCGCTCACGGTACTCCATGTTGGCCTCCCTCTGACGGGCGCCTTGCAGCGCCCGCTCACTCCGATTCCGCGTACGCGTCTGCGTTCCGCAGGCCGGTTTCCCCACGTGGGGTCTCCGTCCCTGATTGGCGCAACGGTACGCTACCCGGTGGTCCCGGCCGGCAAACTGCGGCCGGGGGACATGACCGGGAGGGGGAAATGTGAAGATGGCAGAGCGCCAAGGCGCGCGCCAGAGGCGCTTCCGCGGGGGCAGCGCGATGTGGATCCCGCGCGCCTATGCCGGGCGGTCGCGATCCTTCTTCAGGCGCCGGGCGCGGGCGGCGAGGGAATCGCGGGAGGCGGGGGTCACGGCCGGCCACGGCGGGCCGGGGGGAGAGGGATCCACCAGCAGCGCGATGCGCTTGCGCAGCGCGCGCTCGAACTCCCGGCGGCGGGTGGCGCGGCGGGCCACGTCGGGCTCGGGCAGCGTCTCGGGCTTCTCGATCTCAGGGTAGGCCGTCTCCACCTCGGGCCGGATCGGATGGAACACCTGCGGCTCGCGCATGCGCTCCAGCCGGCGGCGCAGAGCCCACTCCAGGCGCTCCGTCTCCCCCGCCGGGCCGTCGGTCAGCGCCTGGATGTCCGCGGTCTCCAGGCGCGATCCGTCGCCCAACAAGCCCTCCAGGATCATCCGCGCCGCCGCCTTGCTGGGGATGGATCCCTCGCCGCGCTCCACGTTCCAGACGGTGAAGGGGCGCAGCGGCTTGCCGACGCAGCAGGGGCAGCCATCCGCGCAGGGGCAGTCGCGGATCATCTGGAGCACCGCGGGCAGGATGCGGTGCAGCTCCTCATAGGCGCGCTGAGTGAAACCGAGGCCGTGCGGGAAGCGTTCGTAGACGAAGATCGCCTGCCAGGGCGAGTTGGCGCTCCCGACGGTGTGGGAGAAGTCGGGCGTGTCGCAGGTGATGAAGAGGGGGAGGATCGTGCGCGTGGCGTAGCCGACGCCGCGCAGCCCGGCGTGGGCGTCCAGCCCCGCCCGGCGCACCGACTGCACCAGCGCCTCCGGGGGGATGATCCAGAGGGCCATCGTCTCCAGGGCGAGCGTGGGCAGGTCCACGCCGTGGCGCGAGATGGCGTCGAGCGAATAGAAGTGAATCCGCTCGTAGGCGTAGGTGTCGAAGTAGGCGGTCACCTCGCCCCAGCAGGCGCGCCCGCTGCCGAAGGGCCGCTCGCGCAGGCAGTGGTCAATGTGATGGACGTCGCTGCCGCCGAGGGCCTGGGTGTAGTAGTCCACCTCGACGCGCCGCACGCCGGCGATGGCGCGCTCCAGGTCGAGCTCGAGGACGCGGTAGGTCTCGCCCAGGTGCATGTAGATCGCCTCCGGGTGGAGGAGCGGCGGGGCGTCGTGTTCGACCACCTCACCGAGGACGAACCCGGTCTCCACATCCTGGATCACCACGTTCCGGCCGGCGTCGCTGCGCAGCGAGACCGCGTGCTGGGGCGTCTCGCTGGCCGCATGGTACCAGTGGCCCTCCAGGTGGTTCAGCTTGCGGTTCTCTTCGAGAAGGCGAAGAACCGTCTGCGCGTGCCTGCCGAAGCCGGGCGCCTCGGAATCGGCGAGGGGGAGCTCGTGCGCGGCGCAGCGCAGGTGCCCGGTAGTGACGAAGGGGTTGTCGGCATCCACCAGCCCCTGCTCGACCGGCCGCCCGAAAAGGTACTCCGGCGCGCCCATGATGTACTGGTTCGCCGGCGTGTCCAGGCCGACCAGGACCACCAGGGCATCGCGCCCCTGGCGGCCGGCCCGCCCCGACTGCTGATAGAAGGACGCCAGCGTGCCCGGGTAGCCGACCAGGATGGCGGCGTCGAGGCCACCCACGTCGATGCCCAGCTCCAGGGCGGGGGTGGTGCTGACGCCCATCAGCTCGCCGGTGAAAAGGCGGCGCTCGATCTCCCGACGCTCCACCGCGAGGTAGCCGCCGCGGTAGGGGGCAACCTTCCGCGCCAGCGGCGGCGCCGTCCGCTGCAGCGTCTCGGTGACGTAGCGATGGATCATCTCCGCCGTCATCTTGGCCTTGGAGAAGGTGATGGTCGGGGCGCCGCGCTCGATGAGGGCCGCCATCAGTTCGTGCGCCTCGACGTTGGCGCTTCTGCGGCGCCCTGTGGCAGCCCTATTGCTCGTCCTCGTCCTCGCCCTCGCTCTCGTCCTCGATTCACTCTCCGACGACGAGGACGAGGAGGGTGGGGAACCGGGACCGGGGAGGCGAACCGGGTTCCAGAAGACGTAGGTCCGTCGGCCGCGCGGGCTGCCGTCGCGCGCCACAACCGCCACCTCCTCCTCGATGAGCGCCTCCATCAGCGCCTTCGGATTGCCGATGGTGCCGGAGCACCCGATGGTCTGCGGCGCGGCGCCGTAGTGGCGGCAGAGGCGGCGGAAGCGGCGCAGCACGTTCGCCATGTTCGAGCCGAAGAGGCCGCTGTAGACGTGTACCTCGTCCAGAACCAGCCAGCGCAGCCGCGAGAGGAAGGGTCCCCAGCGCGCGTGCTGCGGCATCAGCGCCGCGTGGAGCATGTCCGGATTGGTGAAGATCACCGAGGCGTGGTTGCGCAGGCGGCGCCGGGTGGCCGGGGGCGTGTCGGCATCGTAGACCCCGGCCAGCGCGCGAGAGAGCCCCGCGCCTGCCAGCGCCTCCCTGAAACCGCGGCACTGGTCCTGGCAGAGCGCCTTGGTGGGAAAGAGGAGCAGCGCCGCGGCTCCGCCTTCCGGCGGGGGCGCCGCTCCCTCCGCGCCCGCCAGCGTCTCGAGGATCGGGGCGACGTAGCAGAGCGTCTTCCCGGAGGCGGTGCCGGTGACGACCAGGACGCTCCTCCCCTCGCGGGCGCGGTCGAGCGCCTCGGCCTGGTGAGTGTAGAGGCGGGCGATGCCTCGGCTCGCCAGCAGCGCGCGCAGGGGCGGCGAGAGGGGGCGCTCCGGCTCGGCATAGGCGGCCGGGCGCGCCGGCACCTCGCGGACGTGGACGATCTGGCCCGCGTAGCCGGGGGAAGCGCGGATCTCATTCAGGAATGCCTGGAAGTTCATCGCCGGCACCCAGTTCCCGATCACACGCCTGTTTTCCTTCACGGTTCCTCCCCGGCAGTCGTCATGCTGAGGTGCCGAACCGGAGCATCTCCGCCGGGCTTCCTCTAATGATACGTGACGAGCGAAACCGGCAATCGCGCCGGGCCGAGACGGAGCGATAGCCCCTACGATGACCAACGGCGCACGTGGGGGCGCTGCGCCGTTCATGCCCGCGCCCGGCTTTCGCTACGGCGGTCGCGACCGGCATCAGCCCGGCCCTCGCCGCCTCCGGCGTCGCTCTCGCTGGAAGAGGAGCAGGGCGACGATGGTGAACACCAGGGCGAGGGGGAAGTAGTCGGCGACGAGCAGGAATGCCAGCGCGATCAGCAGGCTAACGGTCGCAGTCATCGGATCGTCTCCCCTCCTGGCGTCATATCCAGGAACGGGGGACCTGAAACCCCGGGAGCGCCGCGGGCGAAGCCCGGATCCCCTACGTCAAAAAGTAGAGGGTGATCACGCCGCCGATGCGGATGAGCAGCGCCACGGCGGAGTCCGCGGGAGGGAAAGCGCATGCGTGCCCCCGGACCGGCGCTCAGCCCAGACCCGGGATGCGGACCCACCCCGCCAGGCTCATGCCGTAGAGCATCGCCAGGGCGGCCACGATGAGGGCGATGACGGCCGAGGCGCGGCGACGACGGCGCGGCGGCGCCATGCCGCCGGGCGGCGCGGTGCGGGTCCGCCGGAGGCGCGGTGCCGGGCGCCGCTCGCGCGGTTCCTCCGCGCGCCGCTCTCTTCGCGCTTGTGCCGGGCCGTCCTGCCGGCGACCACCGACGCCGGGCTTCCCGCGTCCTCTCCGGGACTGCCGTCTGCTCACGTGGCTTCCCCCTCACTGTCAGCCGCACGCCACGAACGACCGCGGCCGTGCCGCTCCCCGAGCAGCATTCCCGACGCGCGCGGGGCCGAAACACGAGCGCCCGCCGGACGACCAAGGGCATCCCTCCGGCGGATCCCGCGTTGGCCGGCGCCAGGGGGCGGGCGCAGCACCGGGTGTGGGACATGCCCCTGGATGGCCGAGCACCCAGGGGCGTCAAGCAGATCATCCGCGCCGGGGCGGCTAACGGGTGACTGCGTAGAGGTCCGTCACGAGGTCGGTTCGCTGCTCCGGACAGAGGCGTCGCGGCGTCAACTGGTCCATGGAGAGCGGAAGGCGGCTCTGGCGCTCGTAGTCGAGATGGGTATCAATCAACCGGGCCATCTCGTTCGCCTTCCGTGTCTCGACCGCCGGATCCGCGACCGGAACAGTGATCTCGGGTGTTTCCAGTACATCCTCCCTCTCGGGAGCCAATGTCAGCATCTCCAATTCCATGCCAGATCCCTCCTCCCGGTTCCTCTCGTACCCCGGGCGCCGTGCCGGGAAACAACGCCGATCAGCGCCGTGGGGGCTCCTGGTGAATGACCGTGGGCGCCTCGGACTCCCGGGTCCCCGGCGTCTCGTAGCCCGGTCCGGTGGCCCCGCCCGCCGGCCCGGTGTCCTCTTCCGAAGGCAGCGGCTGGGGCGCGTCGTCGCTCGCGCGCACGTCCTCCGGCCCCGGGTGGTCGGCCAACCCGGGCCGCCCGCGCCGCAGCGGCTGCGGCTTGAAGTGCGACTCCTCCTGCTCTTCGTTCTCTCCCGGATCTCTCCGCATCGCCCTACCCCTCCACTCCGGTGCGGCTCGTCCCGCTGCGTCTCCGTCTTCCGGGATCATCTGCCCCGGCTCAGTGCCTCCCAAACGCGCCGGGATTCCGGCTGTCGGAGGAACCAAACACCACCAGGGGCGACGCATCGCAAGTGTCACCCTGATGAAATGTGACGAGCGAGACCGGTAATCGCGCCGGAGTTGGCCGAGACGGAGCACGGCCCCTACGTGCGACGTGGACTCCGTAGGGGTGCTGCTCACCGATGAGGAGAAGGATCGGTCCGATGGCCGCCGCCCTACGTGCGACGTGGACTCCGTAGGGGCGCTGCTCAGTCTGCGCCCGCACTACTTCCGCCTCGCGTCCGCACTTCGGTTGCCGATTGAAGGAAGACAGCGATGCCTATTGACACGCGAGCAAGCGCGTGGTAGAATGCTGTATCGTTACAATAGGAACGATACAGGCTGACACCGGACGGGCGGACGCCCTCCGGGGCGCGGCGCCGGCCCGCCGATTGGTGGCCGCTCCATGGAATGGCAGCAGGATGGCAATCACGCTCAAAGATGTCGCCCGTGAGGCCGGGGTAGGGACAACGACCGCGTCCCTCGTGCTGCGGGGGAATCCGCACCCGATGATCAGCGCCGGCACGCGCGAGCGGGTGCTGGACGCGGCGCGGCGCCTGAAGTACCGGCACAACTCTCACGCGCGCCAGCTTCGCCTCGGGAGGAGCGAGGCGGTGGGCATCCTCGCCTGGGTGCTGGCGCAGGGCATGAGCCTCGCCAAGTTCCAGGCGATCGAGCGAGCCATCCACGCGAGGGGCTACCGCACGCTCGTGGGACACGCGGACGAGGACGAGGAGGCCCTGGTTCGGTTCGCCAAGGAGTTCGTCAGCGGCGCGATGGAAGGGGCGATCCTGCTGAACCTCGAGCGCGGGTATCGTGACGCCCTGGAAGTTCTGGTCGGGAGGGGGATCCCGGTCGTCAGCCTGGAGCTGCTCGAAGGAGTGCCGGTGGATGTCGTCACCGTGGATCGGCGGGCGGGCGCCTACCTGGCGACGAAGCACCTGCTGGAACTCGGGCACCGAAGGATCGCCATCCTCCATCCTGCCCCCACTTTCCCCCTGGCCCACGAACGCCTCGAGGGCTACCGAGACGCCCTCGCGGAGCACGGGCTGGCCGTAGACACATCGCTTCTGGTGGCGAACGTCGGTTCGAGCCGCAACGGCAGCTACGGCCAAGGGTACGAGACGGCGCAGCGCCTCCTCGCCATCCGGCCCCTGCCGACAGCGGTCTTCTGCAGCAACGACGAGATCGCCATCGGGGTGATGAAGGCGCTGGGAGAGGCGGGCGTGCGCGTCCCCGACGACACGGCGGTCGTCGGCTTCGACGATATGCCGGTGGCGGCATATCTGCCGGTGCCGCTGACCACCATCGCGCAGCCGGTCGAGGAGCAGGCGGCGCAGGCGGTGGCGCTCCTCTTCGACCGGATCGAGAACCCCGACCGGGAACGGCCGCCACAGGCCATCCGCCTGAAGCCGCGCCTGGTGGTGCGCGCGTCCTGCGGCGCGGCGGCCGCGGGACGGGAAAGGAGGGCCGATAGCTGACAAGCGCAGACGGGCCTATCCGAATGACCGCAGCCTAGCCTCTCGTGGGCGCTGGAGAAAGGTATGCCGCCCCACGCTGGGCCGCTTTTCGGATAGGCCCTGTGTCCGCCCCGAAACCGGGGCTTCGTTGCCGAAAAGCGGAGGCATCCAATGAAGCGAAAGGATCGCAGTTACCGGTCGAACGGTTTCACCCTCATCGAATTGCTCGTCGTGATAGCTATCATAGCTATCTTGGCGGCGATTCTCTTTCCGGTCTTCTCCCGCGCCAGGGAGAGAGCCCGCGCCGCGAGCTGCCTGAGCAACATGAAGCAGCTCGGCATGGCGTGGAACATGTACATGCAGGATTACGACGCCGTGCTGATCGAGCAGACGCGGCTCTTCGGCAGCGCCCTCGATCAGACGATGTGGCCGGCCCTGATGCTGCCCTACACCAGCAAGAACTGGAACGTCTTCAAGTGCCCCTCCAGCACCTTCCGGGGGTGGGCCTACACCACGACGAGTAGCCCCCCGGACGCCGACGCCCAAGCGCGAACCGGGTACTGGGTCAAATGGCTCGATATGAGCTACGCCTACTCCAAGGCGTGCCGGGGGTACTGGTGGCTCAATCCCGCCTACAACACCAAGATGGGGTTCTGCACCGACAGCAGCACGCCCCCGGTGACGGACGCGATGGTGGAGGACCCCGCGGGCACCATCTGGCTGGCGGAATCGCTGAGTCGGTCAACCGGCCCGGTGGAGTACCGCGTCTCGGGGTACCAGACCATGGCCTACGAGCCGCACCATGACTACCACATGAATACCTACATGGGCGGCAGCTCCTCCTATTACTGCCGGGTGGGGAACCCCCACTTCGACGGGTTCAACGCCGTCTTCGGCGACGGGCACGCCAAGTGGGTGAAGTGGAAGAGCGGCACGCCGCGCATGTACACCATTGACGCAGACTGAGACGAGCTGCGTTCCCGCCAACCCTCGTAGGGGCGAACCGCGTATTCGCCCTGGAGTGGCCGGGCGAACACGCGGTTCGCCCCTACGGGAGATCGGTGTGGAGAGCGGGCGCCCCTTCCAGGGCGCTCGCTCCCGTGAAAGGGACCCTCCATGTACGTTCATTCCTTCGAGATCACCTGGATCGCCGCCGGAGCCCTGCTACTGGGCGCGGCGATGTCCGCCTTCGTCCTCGCCGCCGAGGCCCCGCACGGCCAGACCTCAGGGTACGAGCAAGCCTACCGCGCGGGAATGGAGAAGTACAGGGGCGCGGGAATGACCTTCGGCGATGCCCTCGACTATGCCGGGGCAAGGAATGAGTTCCGCCGGGCTTCCGAGCTCGCCGCGACCGACAACGAGAAGGCGGAAGCCCTCCTGTCCCTGGGCCGCGCCTCGCTCATTGACGTGAACGACACCGACATGGCGGCGATGCGCGCGGGCTACGCGAGAGTCCTGGCCCTCAAGACACTCACTCCCCGGCAGCGCGCCGAAGCGCTTCTCGGCACGGCACAGACCCACCTGGGGGAGAAGGACTATCATTCGGCGCGAGAGGCCTGCGCTCAGGCGCGAGCAGCGACCGATGACCCCGTTTGGGCCGGCAGGGCACAGATGCTCCTCGCGAGGAGTTGCGTGCAGGAGCGCAACTACGGCGCCGCTCACAAGGAGCTCCGGAAGGTCCTCGCGGTGGAGGGGGCAGAGGAGCTGACGAAGTGGGAAGCCGAAGCGCTGATCGGCGCCCTCGACCTGGCGCCCCGTATCCGAGCGGGCCACCCGCGCCTCTTCATCACCGAGGAAACCTGGCCGGCGGTGAAGCGCCGCGCGCTGACGGCCGAGAGGGAGCGCTTCGACCAGATGAAGGCGCGGGTGGAAGCCTTGCTCCTCGATGGGATCGGCCCCGACCGCAACTGGGCCAAGGAGGCGATGGATGCTGCGTTCGTCTACCGGGTCACCCGGGATCCGGCGGTTCTGGAGAAGGTCCGGCGGATGCTGCGGGTGACGATGGACGTCCTTCCCGAGCGCCGGGAGCACGGGAGCTACCGTGTCTATGAGCCCCTGGCGTGGCTGGCCGCGCTGGACTGGGTCTGGAACGATCTGCCCGCTGCGGAGCGGCAAGCCCTGGCGGATGCGATGCTCGGGCACGCGTGGACCCTCGTCGCTGAGGATAGGACGTATGAGACGGGCAGGATGGTGCCCACGCTCATGATGTGGCCGTCCTACTACTGGCACTGCACGTACGGGTACGCGGGCCTCGCGCTGCTCGATCCCGCAGGCGATGAAGTGGCGCAGGCTCGCGTCGTGTCACTCCTTGGGATCGGCCTGAAGCACCACCAGGAACGCTTTGCCTGGCTCGTGCGCAGAGCGGGCGATGACGGTGCCTGGCAGAGGAATCTCGACTACGACTTCGGCGAAAAGCCCACCCAGAAGTTCGCGTTCCTCCACGCCTGGAAAGGAGCGACGGGCGAGGAGCTGCCGGACGAGTGGGCGGACGTCGGCATCTCCCCCGGCTTTGCGCTGCGCGCGGCCGTTGATTTCGCTCCGGGGAGCTTCAAGTACTTCAACTTCGCCGGGCAGAACAACGGCTGCTGGGGGCGCGGCGAGTGGCAGTCCGATCTCCTTTACGACTACCTCGGTCAGTACATCCACTTCTTCGGCAAGTCGCACCCCAAGGAGGCAGCCATCGCCGGCTACCTGCGGCAGCGCATGGTTGCCGCGGGCGCAGGGCCAGCGGACGGCCAGTACCCCATCTTCCAGTTCTTCCTCACGGGTCTGGAGAGTGCGCCCGAACCGGTGCTGCCCGCGGGGCTTCCAATCGCGCGCCACTTCGAGAACGCCGGGCTGGTGCTGATGTCGTCGGGCTTTGGACCCGAGGACACCTACGCCCTCTTCTGCGCGGGCGGCGGGCTCGATCTCACCTCCTCCGACTGGGATGCCACTCACTTCTCGATCTACAAGAAGGGGCACCTGGCTCTGGACACGGGAACGCGCTTCGCCATAGACCACTCGCCCAACTACCGGCACATGACGGTGGCCCACAACGCCGTTCTGATCCACATGCCGGGCGAGAGATTCCCGACCAGCTCGCTCGGCCCGGTGACCTCCAACGCCGGCGGGCAGAACCGCTACCCGGTTGACGCGCGGACGCTCGCCTTTGAGACCCACCCGGCGTTCGCCTACGTCGTCACCGACGCCACGCCCGTCTACAACGAGGCCAAGTGCGCCCAGATGGTGCGCCAACTCCTCTTCCTCCCGCCGGACCACTTCGTCGTCTTCGACCGGGTGACAGCAAAGAAGGCGGAGTACCCCAAGACGTGGCTGCTGCACACCTCCAATGAGCCGATGATCGCGGGAAAGGAGTTCCGGGCGGACCAGGACCGGGGCCGGATCTTCTGCCGCACGCTCTATCCGTTGGACGCCGTGCTAGAGAAGATCGGCGGCCCGGGGAAGGAGTTCTGGGCGGATGGCCGCAACTGGGCGATTCTCCACCCGCTGCACGAGCCGGGCGCCGGCAACTGGTGGAAGCGCCACGGGCGCGGCCACACCGAGCCGCCAGAGGCGATGGGCCGCTGGCGCGTCGAGGTGAAGCCCGGCGCTCCGCGCACCGAGGACTGCTTCCTCCATCTGCTCCAGGCATCCGACCAGACGGTGGCGAAGATGATCGAGAGCCGGGTGCAGGACAAAGGGGACCATATCGAGCTCACGTTTGTTGCGAATGCACGTGCCTACACCATCGCCCTGAACAAGACGGGCGAGGTGGGCGGGCACATCCGCATCGCCGAGGGGGAGAGGGTGCGGGTGGATCGGCCGCTGACGCGGGAGGTCATGCCCCAGTCCGGCCTGGCGCTCGCGCGGTGAGGGTGCTCGCCGCCAGACGCCCCTTCCCCGCAGGGCGTCCGGAAAGGACACAGGTGCTTCGTCACCGGAGGAAGAACCATGAGACCACACGCGATGATGCTGGCAGCGTTGGCCGGTGCTCTCGGCGCCGTCTCCGTCGCTGGAAAGAATCCGGCGGACGCCCCCGGGGCCCTCGGCAACCTCGTGCAGCAACTCACCGACCCGAAGGCGCAGACCACCCTGGAGCAGGACCCGCGCGCGGTGGCCGCCCTGGAGCTGGTCGCCCTGGGCAAGCCCGCCGTGGATCCGCTCATCGGAGCCCTTCGGCACGAGCAGCCCGAAGTGCGGCGCACGGCGGCCTGGGCCCTGGGAGAGATCGGGGAT
>JACQGM010000374.1 GCA_016199585.1 Armatimonadota bacterium | reverse complement strand
GATGGTGGACTGAAGGGGCAGATCGCGCACCCCCGTGACGAAACCGGGCCGTGTAGGGGCGGACCGCGTGTCCGCCCGGGTGTGGCGCACTCGCGGTGCCGGGCGGACACGCGGTCCGCCCCTACACGAAAACTGCCCTTTCACTCCACCGACCTGCTTAGGCGGGCAGGCGGCGCGCGAACTGGCGCCACAGGTCACCGGCCAGCGCCCGATAGTGCTCGCTCACCTGCGACCGGTCGAACTTCTCGTTGCCCGACCAGAAGGCGAAGGCGCGGGCGCTGTCGGTGGCGAGCACCTCGCAGCAGCGTGCGTGCGCCGCCAGCAGCACCAGCTCGCTCTCCTCATCGGGTACCTCGTCCACGGCCCAACTCCCGACGCAGTGGAGCTTCACCGTCGCGTCCTCCCGGGGCACCGGGAAGAGGTAGAAGTGGTCATCCACGAGGAGCCAACCGCGCAGGCGCACGGCGGCGTCCTCCGGGTCCTCGTTCTGAAGCGTCTCGATGGCCGGCCCGGGCAGTATCGCCTCGACGACCCAGGCGCAGCCGCCGGGGAGGGCGTACGCCTGGGTGCCGGCCGTGATGGTCAGGTCGCTGTAGAAGTGCCGCGGCCGGCGGCGGCCGTACTCCTGCACGGCCGCCTGAATGTGGGCCTCCTTCTCGGCCGCGGTGAAGAGGACGTTGCCGCTGTCCTTGATCCGGTCATTGAGAGCCGCTGCCCATTCCGCGAGTGTCATACCCTCCGCTCCTCTCTTCCCGTGAGTGCAGGAAGTCTCACGGGCATCGCGAATCTACGGCCATGATAGCTGCCGCACTCATCCTCGGAGTCTTGCTGTGGGCCACGCTTGCTCTCCAGAGCCGCTGGCGCGGACTGCCCTTGCGCAGCCTCACGGTGGCCCTGGTGGCTATCGGGCTCGCCTGCCGGCTGGCGTTCGCCCTCCTCACCCCCGACTTCTACGCGCCGGACGAGCAGGCGCACTTCAAGTACGTCCGCCACCTGGTGGAGGTCAGGACGCTCCCGGTACAGATCACGCAGACGGGTGCCGCCACAAACGACTGGGAGTACTACCAGCCGCCGCTCTACTACGCGCTCCTGGCGCCCGCTTGTGCGGTTGTCGAAAGTTTATTCGGGGGGGGAGCGGTGCTGCGGCTGCTGCGGTTGGTTTCGGTGCTCCTCTGGCTGCTCACCGTGGCGCTCACGCTGCAAGTGCTGAAGAACCTCCGCGTGGAGGAGCCGTTGATCCATACCATCGTCCTGGCGATGGTATGCCTGCTCCCCACGTACGCTTTTCTCTCGTCCGTGGTGAACAACGACAACCTGCTGATCGCAATCGGAAGCGGACTGCTCTACCTGCTCACCAAGGGGACCTCCATCCGGCTGTCGTGGTGGGTTGGTCTCCTGCTCGGGGTGGGGCTGCTCACCAAACTGACGGCCGGGGCATACGTCATCGTCGTTGTTCTCCTGCGCCTACTTCAGTGGCGCGGGGGATCCCTGAAGCCGCGAGACGCCCTCGCCCACTGCGGCGCAGCCCTGATCCCCGCGGCGGCGCTCTGGGCGCCGTGGCTGCTCAGGAACTGGCACGTCTACGGGAGCCTCACCGCGGAGGAGGTCGCCAACGTTCCGCGCCTGTGGCCCTCGCTCGCAGTAGCCCTGGCCTCGACGTACGTGGTCTTGCGAGAGACGTTCTGGACGGCCGCAGGCATCCACAATGAGATCCTCTTCTTTCCGCGGGTCGGCGTCGGGCTGGGCTACCTGGGCGTATTGGGGCTGCTGCGCAACCTGCTGCTGGTCCGTAAGCCCACATGGGCGTCGTTCGTTGACGGGAACCGCGAACTCCTCTGGGCGATGGCCGCCGCCATTGTCGTGAACCTGGCGCTGGTCGTGCGCTTCGGTGTTCTGTATGGTCAGGGCCAGGGGCGATTCCTCTTCCCGATGCTGATTCCGATCGCCCTCTTCCTCGGCCTCGGCCTGAAGCCGCTGCTGGCCGATGGCTGCCGGGAGGACAGCCACGTACACCTTGCGGGCTTTCTCATCCTCTACCTGCTCGGGTTCGTCGGTCACAGCCTGGGGTTCTTCGCCACTATCGGTCCCTTCTGATCCGACCTTCCGGGGGATCGCCGGGGCGGCGGGCGCGCCCGCCGCCCCGACCCCCTCCTACAGCGTCAGTCCCGCCAGCCCCGGCAGCGGCTCTCCCTCCCGGGCCGCGATGGCCGCCTGCACGAGCCGCAGCGCCTCGCGCCCGCAGGCCTCCGCCCACTCCTCGGGCGTGCGCCCTTCCGGAGGCTGCGCCTGGAACTCGAACGTCGGGTGCGCCGCGTCCGGGGCGCAGGCGCAGCCGTCCTGGTAGACGGGGCACACCTCGATGACGAGAGTGGAGTCTCGCTGGGTTGCCGATGCGATTGCGATCATGCTTCCCCTCACATTACCAGGGAGGCGCCCACGCTGTAGGTGTAGCTGCTGCCGTCGACGTGGGTCACCTCCACGAACCACCGGCGCGGCAGCGGGATCGCCGAGAGCTGCGTCACTCCCGGCGACCCGCCGCCGGCCCCCGGGCTGATCGCGCCCGGGTATACCAGGTAGATATACCTGCCGGTTGCGGTCACCGCGGCGGTGGCCGACAGCATCGCGATGACGAACCCGGTGACCGGGTCCATCCCCCAGACCCTGAGCGTCAGACCGCCGGTCCCGGAGGTAGCGGTCACGTTGAGCACCACGTAGAGGCCGCGCCCGTTGTAGTTAAGCTGGTTCGGCGCGAGCGAGGTAGCGGTGCGCGCCGCGCTGGCCAGCAGCGTCAGGTCGGTGTTGCCGCGCCAGCGGTCCCAGGTCGTGCCGTTGTAGGCGTGCCCCAGGCCGGCGGCGAGGATCTGGTTCCCCGCCACCACCAGGGCGTCGGCATCGCTCGTCTTGGCCTGGATCGGATTCCCGTTCGGGCCGAGAAGGAGAACGCGCCGATCGGACATCTCCGCACCTCCTCTCGCCTACGCAGTGATCTCGACCACGGCGAAGGCATCGCCCACCGTACACTTCTTCCCCGCGCGCGTGCGCACGTTGCGCACCCACCGGTCGGCCCCGGGGTCGTAGACGGGCGGCGTCAGGCTGAGCGGCACGTACGGAGCGTAGACGTAGCCGTCGCCGCGGATTCCCACGAGGATGCGGTCCGCAGTGAAGCCGGCGTGCTTGTAGACCGTCCAGCGGTTGCTGAGGGTGCCGGCGCGCACGGTGCCCGCCGCGGCGCGCTCGCCGCCGGTGGTGAGCGAGAACTCCTCCAGGCGCTCGATCAGCCCGATGGTGTCGGGATCACCCACCAGGAAGTCCGCCTCGCGGAAGCGCTTGCCGAACACGGCGTTGCTCGCCTGAACGATGTACTCGTACAGATTGTGCCGCCACTCCGTCTCGGTCCAGCCCGCCGGCTTGGTCTGGCTGTAGGTCACCGTGCCGGCGGTGGCGCTGGAGAGCATGTCGGCGAGGATTTCGGCGTCAATCTCGCGGGCGATCTCGCCCGCCACCGCCGCGATCAGCTCCTGCTCGGCGCTGAGGCTGTGGGTGGCGCGCAGGTCCTCGGCGGCCTCGGCCGACCAGACGACGCCCAGCGCGTACTTCTGCGCGCTGATGTCGGCGCTCGTCAGCGAGAGCTTGGCTCGGGCGACGGCGCCGCCCTCCGTCGTCTTGCTGGTGGCGTAGGCCACCGACGCCGGCTCGTTCTTGACCTGGTTGTTCGCCAGGTTGGTCGTGAGCTTCACCGTCTTGTTGGTGATCGTGTCAATCACCTTGTTCTCGACCGTGCCGCCGCTGCCGACGGCCACGGTGTCGCCCGCCTTCCACCCGTACGCCGAGTTCACTTCGATGGTATCGGTGCCGGCGGCGGCGGTCGCGGTGAGATAGGTGGCGAAGGGCTCGTGGGCATGGTCCATATAGAAGACCTTTCCCACGGGGCCGCGCATCGGCTGGATGGAGCAGATCTCGTTGGCGATCAGTCGGGGGTAGGCGGCGCGGATGAGCGCGGCGGCGTACACCTGCGGCATCGCCAGGTCGGTGGTGAGGGTGTCCTCCAGCAGGCCGCGGCTGTAGGCTTCCTGGTTCTCCAGGAGCTGCGCCACGATTGCCTGCTGGCGAGCTTCGAGCCCCTCCAGCAGGTACGAATGCTTTCGAATCAACGCGTTCGCGTCGTTGGCAGTCAACATCGGTCTCCCTTCAGGCGTCCAGGTCCTCGCTTCAACGTTGAACGTTGAACTACCGCAGTCCCACCAGCGCCCGGGCGCGCCCCTTCTCGGGCGTGAGGGAGCCCGTCTCGGGGTTCTCAACCAGCCCGCTGCCGGCGGGGCCCACCGGCGCGGCGACGGCCACGCGGCGCAGGTCGGCAAGGTAGTGCTGCTCCCGGGGGAGGCGCGCCCGGGCCTCGGCGAGGGAGGCGCACTCCTCCACCAGCCGCCGGGTGATCACCTCGCGCAGCGGGTCCTCGCCGAGCTGCTGCGCGGCGTAATCGGCGATCTGCTGGCGAGTGCGCAGGGCGACCAACTCGCGGATCGCGGGTACGATGGCCGCGTCCTCGGTTACGGACAGCAGGCTCCGGGCTTCCTCCAGGAGGCCGCCGGGAGCGCGGGCGCCTTCGCCGGCGATGGCATCCACCAGGTCGGGGCGCTGGGCGCGCAGGGAATCGAGGGTCAGGTCTTTGAGGTCCATGCTCAGGTCCTTTCCGTGCCCTGCCGCCGATCCCGGGGCAGGGGCCGGCACGCTGCCGATCGGCACGGGCCCGGCTTCCAGGATCGTGAAGCCGGCGGCCTCGGGCACGCCCGGGTCGTCGGTGAAGTCAATGCCGCGTAGGGTGAGCGAGTCGATCCACTCCACCTCGCGGTCGCCCCAGCGGGCGCGGCGGCTGCTGTAGGGGAAGGCGCGGATGCTGGCCCCGACCACGAAGCCGCCCTCGATGAGCGCCTGGAGGTCACGCCCCAGGCGGGTGGGCGCCAGCCTCGCCTCGTACTTCAGCTCCCGCCCGTCGAGATAGAGCCGATCCACGCGGCCGACCGGCAGCCCGGCGCCCTCCAGGGCATCGCGGTGGCGGGCGTAGACCGTCAGCGGCGTCTCGCCCGCCTGCGCCGCGGCGCTCGCCACGACCTCCGGCGGGTAGTAGCGGCCATTGCGCGAGAGCGCGCCCTGCACCAGGGCCGTGCCCCGGAAGCGGAACGCCCGGTCGGCGCCGCGGGTCTCCGCCAGCACCTCCAGGCTGGCGCTGATCTGCTCGGTGAGGACGTTCAAAACGGACCTCCTTTCATTGACCCGCGCTCTCGACGCGGGGTATAATGGACCCGTCGGGAGCGGCCCGGGGCAGGGGGACGACAGGCATGTACACCTATCTGCGCGTTGAGGAGCTGATACAGGAGGGGCGCGAGCTTCTCTGGCTGGCGACCGCCTTCGAGGGGCGCGAGGTGCCCGAAGAGACCTGCAGCCTGTACGACTCGTGGGTGGCGCGCGTGCGCCAGTGGGCCGGTCGGTCCTCGTACACGGTGCCGGAAGACGATACCCTGGCCCCCGAGGCGCCCCGTGTCGGTCGCGAGCTCGCCCGCCGCGCCGATGGGGTGCTGGCGCTGCTCGAGCGCCTCAAGGGCGTGCCCGGCGGTTGAAACCGCGGGCAACAAGCGCACAAGGTCCGCCTGCGCGGACCAGGAAGGTGAGTCGGCGCAAGTCGCCCTCGCGGACCGGAAGGCCGAGTCGGCGCCGGCGGCCTCCACGGAGCGGGAAGGCGAGTCGGCGCCGGCCGACTTCGTGCCGTAGTTGCCCGCGACCTTGGTCGCCGGGTCCGGCCTGCTACCTCTCCGCCCGTGCGCGCAGCAGCTCCGCCTCCGCGCGCGCCTGCGCCTCCTCGACGCGCACCTCGGGCCACACAATACGGTAGCCGAGGGCGGCCGGGTCGTAGCCAAGGAGCTGGAGCTGCAGGTCGAACACCTGGCGGTAGGCCGCCGAGAGCGTCCCCTGGGCGCGGCGGATGGCGCGGGCGAACTCGGCATACTGCTCGGAGAGGGTGGCGCGGGCGTTCACGTCCTTCTCGAAGCCGAGGAAGGCGGCCGGCACCCGCAGCGCGCAGAGAAGCTGGCGGTGGAGGTAATCCACGTCGGCGATGTGCGCGAGTTGGGCGTTGTCGGCCGCCAGCAGCTTCACGTCGCCGCCGGTCACCCCGCCGCTCTCGCCCCGGCTGACGGGCACGTAGAAGTCGGTGCGCACGTTCATCCCCTGGCGGCGCAGCTCGTAGGCGCCGGAGTCGGGGTTGTAGACCAGGCGCGAACCCATGCGCCGGCGGTAGTCATCCAGCCGGCGCTGGGCGTCCTCCCTGCCCGCTTCCGGGGGGATCTCCACGTAGTGTACCAGCTTGTCGTAGCCGCGCTCCAGGCGGGCCACGCGCATCGATTCCTCCAGCGGGCGCAGCCGCTTCCATACCGTGCGCGCCACGCTCAGGTGGGAGCGCCCATAGCGCCGCTCCCCCTCGTGCCCCCAGCGCAGGTGAACGATCTGCCAGGCGTGGAACGTCACCAGCGGCGCCGCGCCCGGATAGGGACGCTGGGTGAACGCCGGATCGAGGAGCTCGCCGTGCGCCCCCTCTTCCCGGAAGAGTTGGCGCACCGGCAGGTGCTTCAGGCGCACCACCTGCATCGCCTCGTCGAGCACCACTTCCAGGAAGTTGTCGCCGTAGCGGGCGGCGTCGCGGGCGATGGCGAAGCTCTTTGGTCCCAGGCGCGCGCGCCGCACGAGATCGCCAAGGGCGCTCCGGGCCGCCGGGGGCGCCCCCGTCTCCCACTCGATGCGGAAGGGCACATCCTCGCCCTCCGCGGCGGCGCTCACCAGCGAGGCGATGGCATCGAGCGCCGCCGCCGCCTCGGGGCACTCGGCGTCCAGGCGGTCGGCATCGTCGTACATCTCAAAGCGGCTCTCCGACGCGCCCTCGCCACAGAGCGCGCTCAGCCCGACGGCGTCCGCGCTCTCCAGGCCGACGGCGCTCGTCTGCCGTGGCGGCTGCGCCCGGCGGAAGAGGCGCGCCACGCGCTCAGCGATGGTGGACATGAACACCTCCAGTAGTGAATCCGTTGCCGGACGCACCGTCCGGCAACGGATGAGGATTCGGTCCCGTCGGACCTACCGGGCAGCGCGCTCTACGTACAGCTTCCCCTGATCGGCGCGGTGGTCGCCCCCGGGAACGAGCGCGTAGCCGGGGAAGTGCAGCGGCACATCGCGCGGGTCGGCGACCTGCCCCAGCACGTCGCAAGTGCGGATGTCAATCACCCGCGCCAGCGGCGGTGAGAGGATCGCCCGCAGGCGTGCGGCCAGCTCGTCCGGCGTGCGTCCGGTCAGGGGCACTTCGGAACCCCGCCGCCCGAAGGCGACCTCCAGGTGCAGGTGCGGATCGGCGAGATCGCCCCGCACGTGGCCGACCACGTCGCCGCGCTCATAGGGGCGGGGCGTGCCGGGCCGCGCCGCCTCGATGTGCGCCATCACCACCAGGAAGCGCCCCCCTTGCAGGTAGACGACTTCGAGGCGCGTCTCATCGTTGCGGTGTAACACCTGCTGGCAGCTCTCCAGCGCGAAGACCGGGGTGCCCGCCGGGCAGAAGAGATCCAGGGCGTCTCCCCAGCCGGGCCGGGTGTAGCCGTTGAAGACGTTGTGTCCGGGCACGTCCGCCTTGCGGTGGCGGCTGCGCCCGTGCAGCGTCCGGTTGAACCGGCGTCCGATGCCCAGCCGCCCGAGCGGGGGGTGGGGCAACAGCAACATGACCCCTCCTTTCCATGTGGCCGAAGACTTCTCCATCATTACAACGCGGCAGGAAGGGCAAAAGGGCGACAGGGGGCCGCGGCAGGAGAAGGAGCGCGCCCCCCCGAAGCTTCCTCCGGGGACCGGATGGTCAGTCCGCGGACCCCTTCGCCACACCCGTCGGCGGGTGTTTTCGGGAGGTGCGACCATGAGGAGCAGGTTCCATCTACTGTGGGTGGTGGCGGCCCTGGCGGCGAGCGCCGCCCACGCGGCCGGCCCCATCGCCGTCTATCACTTCGATGAGGCCGGCGGCAGGCAGGCCTCCGACAGCGTCGGCGCCGCGCACGGCACGCTCCAGGGCGACGCCGCCTTCGCGCCGGAGGGTGTGTCGGGCAACTGCCTTCACCTCACCCGCGCCGGCGGCGGCCTGGTGCACTTCGGCGACCGGTTCGCCTTCGAGCAGGGCGACTACTCCATCGTCGTCTGGGTGAAGACGGCGGTGCCGCTCACCGACGCCGACACCTTCATCGTCAGCCGCCACCAGGCGGGTTGGGAGAATGGCTACTTCCTCTTCCTCCACACCACCGCCTGGTATGGACGGGCGGAGCGCGCGAGCTTCTACGCGTCCGACCAGATCATCTCGACCAGCGCGGTGACGGACGGGCGCTGGCACCAGGTTGCGGCCGTCTACCGCGCCAACGGCACCTCGGAGCTGTACGTGGATGGGGCCCCGGCCCAGGCGTCCGCGAAGATCCGGCCGATGGTGCCCAACAAGGCGCCCTTCGTGGTCGGAGGCGTCACCTGGGGAGATGCGCCGCGGGGCAGCCTCACCGGTTGGGTGGATGAGTTGCGCCTCTACTCCGGCGCGCTCACCGCAGACGAGGTGCAGGCGCTCTTCCGCCAGCCCTCCGGCGTCGGCGGCCCGACCGTGGACACCAAGCCGGGCGCCCGACAGGAGATGGTGATCACCTTCGCCGACGGGCGCACCCAGACGATCCGCCTTTCCGCCCCCGCCGAGACGATCGCCAGCATCACTTTCCGCTGACGCGCGCGCGGCGCGACCGCAGCCGCTCCGCACCGGGGCGGAGTCCCCGCGCGCCTCCGGCCGGGCGCGAAGCTTCGCCCCGATCATCCGCCTCCTCATCAACCCCTTGACAGGCGCACGCATGTGTGCTATAGTCTCGAACGGATAAGCACACATGCGTTTGTAATCCGCGTCACGGCGGAGGGAGGAGGGCCGAATGGTGTCGCATCGAGCAGGAACGTGCCGGGGGATGGACGGCGACGCAGCAGGGGGCGCGCAGGAGCGGCTGGCGCCGGGGAGCGGCGAGGCCGAAGCGGCGGCGGAGGCGCTGCTGGTGCGGGCGCGCGCCTGTGGTCTGCGGCTGTCCTGCTGCCTGCGCGCGGCGGCGGCCGCCGCGGGCGAGGCGGGCCCGGGGCTGGCGGCGGTGGCCGAGGAGATCGCCCTCTCCTGCGCCTACTACACGGAGAAGGAGATGCGTCGGCGCCGCCGCGTCGGCCCGCGCGATCAGGCGCTCCTCTCGCTGGACGAGCGCATCCACCAACAGGAGCGGCCCGCGGCGTCTCCCGCCTGGCTGAGCGGGATCCTCGCCGGGGATCTGGAGGCCCTCGGCCAGCGCCTCGGCCTCTCCGAGGGCCAGACCCGCGTCTGGTCCCTCCACGTGCAGGGATCCCCCTACGACGAGATCGCCCGCGTGCTCGGAATCTCCCGAGCCAGCGTGCGCACTCACCTCGACCGCGCGCACCGCAAGCTCTCCGGGAGCTGGCTGGCCGCCTACCGGGCATCCGTCCGGTAGGCCTCGCGGAGCGGCTCGCGGCCCGTCCGGCACGCCGTCGGCCCGAACTCGGCGGCGAGGGCGCCGGACGCCGATCGCGGTGGAATTGGCGGGGCCAGATGCGGCCGCGAACCGGGTGGCGATGGGGGAATAGGGTTTCGTATTTCCTCGGTTAGGAATGAGAACGAATCGACGTCGTCCTCGTCCTCGGAGCCCCGCCGAGCCAAGGACGAGAACGAGGACGACGACGAGGACGATTCGTCTCGTTTCTCACGGAAGACGCTATAAGTCGGGATCCGCCAGATCATCGCCACGCCGGACCAGCTCGTCTCCATGGCGATACAGTGCCCCCCTTGCGAGGAACTGCTGCCAGTCTAAGTATGTAGTTGAAAGTGTACGTCACTTCCCAGCGGGTAAGCTGTCCGCTGGGGGTGACCCATGTTGTACGTTCGCGCTCTTACCGATGACGAACATGCTGAGCTTGAGCGCATGACCAAGCAGGATGTCGGGCGGGTCAGTGAGCGCGCCCGCATGATCCTGTTGTCCGCCCAGCGCTGGCCGGTGCCGCAGATTGCCTCCACGTTCGAGATGCGACCTGCCACCGTAAGGTACTGGATCCGCCGTTTCGAAGCGGGAGGGCCGTCAGCGTTGTGTGACCAGCCACGCAGTGGCCGCCCAAGAAAGGCGACGCCGGACGTTGAGCAAGCTGTGGCCACCCTGATCCAGGGTAACTACTCAGGTGGGGGTACCGGGCGCCCGCCTTCCGCGCGGACCTGCGGCCGCCCACCCTGTGTTTGTCCCCATCACGCAGCGGCGGGGTGATTCCTTCTGCTCCTCTTGATCGTTTTCGGAAGGAGATCTGCTCGGCAGTGGCAAATTGTGGCACTGATGCAGGG
>JACQGM010000032.1 GCA_016199585.1 Armatimonadota bacterium | reverse complement strand
GTGCGGCTTCTGCACGCCCGGCATGGTGCTGACGACCGTGGCCCTGCTCACCCGCACGCCCAACCCGAGCGAGGCGCAGGTCCGCAGCGCCCTGGAGGGCAACCTCTGCCGCTGCAGCGCGTATCATCGCATCGTCATCGCCGTCAAGGACGCCGCCGCCAGGATGCGGCGGACGGCCTGAGAGGAGGCTGCCGTGCGTTACGAGGAGTATCTCATCGAGGAGTTCCGCGACCCGGGCGCCTCCTCCGGCATCACCCGGCGCGAGTTCCTGGCGGCCACCGGCGGCATCCTGATCCTCTTCCATTTGGGCGACCTGGAGGCCGCGCCCGGGCGTCCCGGCGGCGGACGCGAAGAGACCGACTGGAACGCCTTCCTCCGCATCGGCGAGGACGGAAGCATCACTCTCTTCTCCGGCAAGGTGGAGCTGGGGCAGGGGATCCACGTCGCCCTGGCCCAGGTCGTTGCCGAGGAGCTGGATGTGCCGGTCGAGCGCGTCGAGACGATCCAGGCCGACACCGACCGCTGCCCCTTCGACGCGGGCACTTTCGGCAGCCGATCGATCCGCTTCCACGCGCCGCTGCTGCGGATGGCGGCCGCCGAGGCGCGGGGCGTGCTCGTGCAGATCGCCGCCGAGCAGTGGCAGCTCCCCACTGAGAAGCTTGCGGTGAAAGAAGGCAAGGTGTTTGTCGCCGCTGAACCAACGCGCGCCCTCACCTTCGCGGCGCTCGCGCGCGGCCAGCGCATCGAGCGCCACCTGGATCCTCGCCCTGAGCCGGAGCCGATGGGTCGATACACGGTGGTGGGCACCTCGGTGCCCCGCCGCGACGCCGTCGCCAAGGTGACGGGCGCGGCGCAGTACGCCGGCGACATCCGCCTGCCGGGGTTGCTCTATGGCCACGCGCTCCGCCCCGCCAACCACCACTTCCGGCTGGTGAAGGCCGACACCACCGAGGCGCGCAAGCTCCCCGGCGTGCGCGTCGTGGAAGAGGGGGACTTCGTCGCCGTCCTCGCCGAGCACCCGGACGCGGCCGAGGCCGCCCTGGCGACGGTGAAGGCGGAGTGGGAGCCCCACCCGGAGCGGCACCCGCCCTTCGCCGACGTGGACGACAAGAGCATCTACGACCACCTGGTGCGCACCGCCGGAGACGCCCGCACCGCCGCCGAGGGGGGCGATCTGGAACAGGGCGCCAAGGAGTCTGTCCAGGTTTTCGAGGAAACCTATTACAACGCCTACGTGGCCCATGCCCCGATAGAGCCCCACACGGCGACGGTGAACATCGAGGGCGACCGGGTGACGGTTTGGCCCTCCACGCAGCGCCCCTTCGGGTGCAAGGATGAAGTCGCCCGGGAGTTGGGCGTGCCCGCCCGGAACGTTCACGTGATCACGCCCTACGTCGGCGGCGGCTTCGGAGGGAAATCGCGCAACCAGCAGGCGATCGAGGCCGCGCGCCTGGCGAAGGCCACCGGCCTCCCGGTGCAGGTGGCCTGGACCCGCGAGGAGGAGACCTTCTACGACACCTTCCGCCCCGCGGCCGTGATCAGAATCCGCTCCGGCGTCAACGGCGAGGGGAAGATCGTCCTCTGGGACTACGTCGTCTACAACGCGGGGGAGCGCGGCGCGCCGCAGTTCTACGACATCGCCCACCACCGCACGCGCACCGCCAGCGGGCGCTCGCCCCTGGCGACGGGGCCCTGGCGCGCCCCGGCGAACAACTCGAACACCTTCGCCCGCGAGCAGCAGATCGACCTGATGGCGATGAAGGCCGGGGTGGACCCGGTCACCTTCCGTCTGCGCAACCTCGCCCCGGACGCCCCTGCGCGCCGGGTGCTGGAGGCGGCCGCGAAGCAGTTCGGCTATCGCCCCGCCACCGCCCCCAGCCGCCGGGGCATCGGGGTGGCCGTGGGCACCGACTCCGATACCTGGGTGGCGCACATCGCCCGGGTGCAGGTGGACCGGCGCACCGGCAAGGTGAAGGTGGAGCGGGTCGTCTGCGCCCAGGACATGGGCCTCTGCATCAACCCCGAGGGCGCGAAGACGCAGATGGAGGGGTGCATCGCCATGGGCCTGGGCTACGCCCTCTACGAAGGGATCCGCTTCCGCAGCGGCGAGGTCCTCAACCGCAACTTCCACAACTACCCGATCGCCCGCTTCTCCGACCTCCCGCGGATCGAGACCGTGATCGTGGACCCGACGCCCGAGGATGGCCGGGCGCACGGCGGCGGCGAGCCCGCCATCATCTGCATGGGCGCGGTGATCGCCAACGCCATCCACGACGCCACCGGCGTCCGCCGGTGCCATCTGCCGATCACGCCCGGGTGATTGCAGATTGCAGATTTCCGGAGAGTGTCCGGCGATCTGCAATCTGCAATCTGCAATCCCAAGTTCTGCCTCCTACGGGGAGACCCGGATCACGCGGCCCGAGAGTGCTTCCACCTCCAGCGGGATGGAGAGCACCTTCTGCCCCTCTCGCGCGTCCCACCGGAACCGCAAGTCCCGCCCGCTGATGAGGTCGCGCACGCGCTTCGGAGTGAACCCCGGATCGTAGCAGGCCATCTCCGTCTTGCCGTCCTGGCGCAGGCGGTTGACCGCCACCAGGAGGAAGCCCTCCCCGGCGGCCAGGTAGTTCGACTCGATGTCCGGGTTCGATGACACCGCCAGCGGGTACACGCCGCTCGCCTGGAGCTGCGCCCGCAGCACTCGCCACAGCTCCGGAACGGCGTAGAAGCTCCCCAGCCGGAAGCGAAGGAGCACCGTCTTCCCCTTGCCGTAGCTGGAAGTGTAGACCGACGGGAAGGCATCCGGCGCCGCGAGGTTGAGCCGCTTGCGCTCGGCGTACCCCAGGACCTTCGACAACGCATCCGTGCGCCGGTTCTCCTCGTCCAGCTCGGGCACCCGGTCGCAGATCAGAACGCCGCCGCTGTTGACGAACTCCTCGATGGCCCTGGCGGCCGGGCCGGCGAGGTGCTCCACGTTGGCGATCACGAGCGCCTGATACTCCTTCAGCCTCCCGGCGGCGATCTGGCGCTCGTAGAGGAGATCGACGTCGCCGAACGCCTTCAGCAAGGCGTCGTAGGCGGGGACCAGATCGTAGTAGAAGGGGCCGACGTAGTCCGACGGCGTGCTGAAGAGGTGCTCGGTCTCGGAGCAGAGGAGGGCGATCCGCGCGGTCTTCTTCGCGTGCCGGAGGTCGGCGCCGATCTTGCCGATGTCGCGGAACGTCTTGCCGGCGTCTTCCCAGAGCGCCGGGTTGTACTCCAGCACGGGACGCTTCTCCGGGAAGTAGGCGCCCCAGCCGATGAGGCCCTGCGCCCCCTGGCCGATGGCGGTGTAGCTCATGTGCCGGATCGCCTTCGGCGTCTCCTCGGTTGAAGACGTGCATCCCACCCACCAGGCGAAGGGAATGCCATACTCTCTCCCGGCGCAGCGCAGGAAGGCGAGCAGCAGCCGGGATCGCTTCATGTCCCACTCGATCGCCGCGGCGTCGTTCTCGTTCCTGCCGTAGTAGTAGGGGTAGATGTCGGCGGCGAGCCAATCGAGCGGCTCCGCCCACCGCAGCAGGTCGCCGAAGACGAGGTCCACGTGCCGCCCGAGGCAGTTATTCTCCGTGTAGGTGTTGGCGATCAGCAGGTCGGGGCGGTTGGCCTTCATGTACGCCACAGAGCGCTTCCAGACCTCGGCCCAGTAGTCGTCGTAGAACTCCACGTACTGGCGGCGCAGGGCGGGCTGGTCCGGGGAGGGCATCTTCTCCGGGAGGTCCACGCCGTACTGCGCCCTGAACGCCCGCTGGCAGTGCTCGCAGTGGCAGACGAAGCCCAGGTGTCTCGCTGGATCCCGGGCGGTCAGGCGATTGTCCACGCACGGCTCGTCCACGACGGTCGCCGCCCACGGGCGCGAGAGGGCGTCGTACTCCGCCCGCTTCGGCCCGATGAGCCTATCGAGCGCCGCCGGATAGTCCGGGGAGTGAACGCAGGGCGTGGTTTCGGTCTTGAATGGGTGGAGACTGTCGCAGAACCCGGAGATCGCCATCCCTGCGGCCTGCGCGTGGGCCCGGACCGCCCTGGCCTGCTCGCTGGCGCCGGGGGCGTTCACGGTGTTGAACCCGTGAGCCCGGGCGTCGTCCACGACCTCGAGGGCGCGCTTCTCCGTCGGCGCAGTCCAGTGCGCGTAGAGAACGATGGGGAAGTAGTCCTCCTGCTGCAGAGACCCCCGGGCGTGCGCGGTTCCATGGTCGGCGCCCAACACCATCGTCAGACCCAGACTCGCCGCAAATAACGGAGCGGTTCTCATTGCGACCCCTTTCTGCGCGCGGTCGCGCGCTTCTGCCGGTCTGTTCGCCGGAACCTGGCGGTTTCCTGCGCGGCGCGCCGGGCGGGTTCCGCCCCGCGCCGGGCCTCGCCGGACGTACCACCGCAGGAATCCCGACCACCGCCGCGAACGTTGTCGCGAGGTAACAGTTCAGGATGTATGATTACGGCACACCGCTTACGGGCGCAGACGGAGCAGCGCCCCTACGAATAGGGGCTGCGATCCG
>JACQGM010000375.1 GCA_016199585.1 Armatimonadota bacterium | reverse complement strand
ATGTGAACTGGAGATCACCGAAGAGGAGCTGGCGGCTGAGAAGCGCCGCTTGGATGCTGAAGAGCCGGCCGGCCCTTCCCATTCCGAACACGGCCGTTAGGCCCCAAGGGCCGAAGGTACTGCCGGGGCAACCCGGTGCGAGACCAGGGAGCGCCAGGGAGATTTCACGGGCCGTCGCAGATACTCGCGACGGCCCTTTTGCTTGTACGGGGCAGAAGGTCCACCGCGAGCTGGTTGACGATGTCTCGGCTGCGGGGTATAATCGCCACAGGAGGCACGAGGGTAACCATGGAGGAGGCACTCCAGGTCCTCAATGAGATGAAGCGCGCCGGGGTCATCCAGGAGTACGCCATCGGCGGGGGCATGGCGCTCGTCTTCTACACCGAGCCGGTCCTGACCTATGACCTCGATGTCTTCGTCTTGCTCCAGGCTGGCGACGCGTCGGCGATCTCCATGACGCCCATCTACTCCTACCTGGCAGCCAAAGGCCATGCCCCGGAAGGAGAGCACGTCGTCATCGGCGACATGCCGGTGCAGCTCCTGCCGGCGTACAACGCCCTCGTGGACGAGGCGGTGCAACAGGCTCGTGCCATCCGTTTCGGGGAGACCGACACGCGCGTCGTGCGTGCCGAGCACCTCGCGGCCATCATGGTGCAAACCTACCGGCCCAAGGACCGAGAGCGCCTGGCGCTGCTCCTGGCGGAGGCGGAAATGGACACGGGGTTCCTTCAAGGGGTGTTGACGCGGTATGGGCTGGTCTCCCGCTGGGAGGACTACCAGAGGCGGAGCCATGATGGGTGATCGTCGAGCGGAGCAGCAGATCCTGGAGCGTGTCCTGGCGGATAAGGAGCAACAGCGCCGCCGGCTGGCCGGCCTTCCTTTCGAGGAGAAAGTCGCCATCGTGCGCCGCCTTCAGGCCATCGCCGCAGCCGCCGCCCGCTCCCGCGAACAGTCGGGGTGATGGCCGAGTCACACCTCCGCGCTCATCGAGTCTCGCCAGTGCCGGTACCTCGGGGGCCACACCCATTCCCATTCCGAACGCGGCCGCCCACCCCCGAGGGCCGAAGGTACTGCCGGAGCGATGTCTCGGATGTCTCCTCCTACGCTGAGCTATCCGCCTCCACCTCCGCCAGCCGCGACCGCAGGTACAGGAGGTCCCTCTCGGCGGGGACCGAGGGGTCGCCCCCGCCGCAGTACTCGATGCAGTAGGCGCCGCCATAGCCGATCCCGGCCAGCTTCCGCAGCACGGCGAACCAGTCGATCTCCCCCGCCTCCAGCCAGCAGTGCGCGTCCACGCCGTAACGCCGGTAGCCGACCCGCCGCAGGTTCTTCACATGGACGTAGCCGATCCGGTCGCCCAGGATGTCAATCCCTTCGAGCGGCGGCTCGGCGTTGGGCGTCGCCAGCATGTTCCCGGGGTCGATGTTCGCCTTCACCGCCGGGCACGCGATCATGTCCAGCAGCTTCTTCGTCGAGGCGGCGGTATCCGTGAGGATGTTCGGGTGGATCTCGAACACGAAGAGGAACCCCACCGATCGGGCGACTTCCCCCACCCGCCGGAACGCCTCCGCCGCGCGCTCGTAATCGTCCTCTGTGGCCGCCGCCGAGCCGTTCTTCGTCGGGTCGTCCTGGCTCACCCGGAACTGGCCCACGAAGCCGTTGGCGATCCCGGCCCCCGCGTCGCGGGCGAACCGGACGAAGTCCACCAGCCGCGCCACGGCGGCGGCGCGCTCGCTCGCGTCCGCGCTGAGCACCCCCGCCGTCGGGGCCGCGACCACGGGGATGGAGACGCCGATGCGCTTCGCCAGGTCGAACGCCTTGGGGATGTCGCGGCGGTGGTCCGTCAGATCATCCAGCGCGCCGCCGCTCGCTTCGATCCCGTCGTAGCCATGCTCGCGGGCCTTGCGCAGCGCGCGCTCCAGCGGATACCCACGGTAGGTATAGGTGTGCAGATAGACTCTTGCCATCGCGCTCCCCCCGATCAGAGTTCCATCACCCGGCCGGTCGCCGCCGATTCGAGGACCGCGCAGGCGATGGCCAGGCTGCGGATGTTGTCCTCGCCGCTCACCGGACTCGGCAGACCGCCCAGCACCGCGTCCGTGAACGCCTGGATCTCATCGCCGAACAGGTCGTTCTTCCCGTGCGCTCGGTACTCGTACTGGCCGCCGGAGCGGAGGATCGCGAGATGGCCGGTCTCCGCGGTATCGGCCGGACGGTCCGGGGCGGATGCCGGGATCGAGGTGAGGAGAACGCCCTCCGGCCCGATCACATCCCCCGAGGCGCTGGTCACTCCGGCCGGCATGCCCCAGGACCAGGAGAGCACCATCTCGTCGCCGCTCTGGAAGGTGATGACCGCCGTCGCCGTGTCGAAAGCGGTGCGGTCGGGCCGGAAGTGGTGGCCGACGGCGTAGACCGAGCGGGGCTCGCCGAAGGTGTAGCGGGCCAGATCGTAGTTGTGGATCGCCCCGTCCATCAGTGGCCCGCCGCCCTGCTCGTGTTCGAGATACCAGGGGGAGCTCGGGCCGGCGCCGGCCGTGACGATGCGCCAGAGGACCGGGCGGCCGATGGCGCCCTCCTGGATCGCCCGGGCGAAGGCGAGCGACGGCTGGTTGAACCGCAGGACCTGCCCGATCATCAGCACCACGCCGGACTCCCGCGCCGCCTTGATCATCTGCCGCGCCTGCTCCAGGGTGCGCGCCATCGGCTTCTCGCAGAGGACGTGCAGGCCCCGCGAGGCCGCCGCCACCGCCACCGGCGCGTGCAGGTGCGTTGGCAGGCAGATGTCCACCGCCTCGAATCCTCCCGCAGCGAGCGCATCCTCATAGCGAGTGAAGACCCGCGGCCCGCCGAGCTTCTCCGCCAGCGCTCGCGCTCGCGTCTCGTCAATGTCCACGACGGCGGTGATCTCCAGGTTCTTCACGCCCTGCGAGCGCCGGGCGTGCGCGCCCGCGATCCCGCCGGCGCCGATCAGCGCCATGCGCAGCTTCTCCATCTCGTCTCACTCCCTTCAGAGCCGAATGATCTCGCCGATGCTCTCCGCGTGGTCGTAGATCCCCTTGCGCGGGAAGTGCTTGTACGTCCCGACTTCCGCCGTCAGGTAGTCGTCATAGCCGACCTTCCGGAGCGCGGCCACGACCGCCGGCCAGTTCACGTCCCCGTCCAGCAGGTGCGTCGGGAAGGTCCGGGTGCGCGTTCGGAAGTTCTTGACGTGAACCTTCTGGATTCGCGAGCCGAGGGTCTCGATCCAGTGCTCCGGATAGCCGAAGTTGTAGAGGGTGTTGCCAACGTCCAGGTAGCACTTGACGAGGGGGTGGCCCACCTCGTCGATGAACTGGCGCATCTCCAGGGGGCTGAGCAGGAACGGATTGCCGACGTTCTCCAGGGCGATGTGGACGCCGTACTCCTCGGCGATCTTCCCCAGACGGCGGGTCGCCTCGATGCCCCGCTCCCAGGCCTGCTCGTAACGGATCTGCTCCGTCACCACCGCCGGGATGATGAGCACGGTGTCAGCGCCAAGGATGGACGCAGCGCGGAAGGTCTTGGTGAGCACCCCCACGCCCCTGGCCTGCTCGGCCGGATCGGGGCTGGCCGCCGACCCCCACCCGGCCTGGGACATCACGCTGCAGACAGCCACCGTGGACCGGCTCAGCTCGCGCAACTCGTGGAGCTTCTCGTCGCTGTTGATCAGATCCTCGGTGCCTGTGACCTCGATTCCGTCGAAGCCCGCCTCCCGCGCCAGAGCGAATCGCTCCGGCAGCGTCAGGCTCGACGGAAAGCAACCGTCGTAGATTCCCTTTTTCACCTCGTGTGATCCTCCCGGTCGCCGGAGTCGGCGACGTTACGCGGGCGCTGGCCGCCGGGGGCCCCGCGCCGAACAGACGGCCTCGCCCCCGCGCGAGCACCCCCCGCTGCCCCGGCGATCGATCAGCGCCGCGGCTGCGACGCGCTATTGTACCACGCGCCCGGGTCATGGTAGTCCGGCAGCGGGTAGGAGGCGGCATCGTCCACCGTGAACTCCCGCCCATCGAACGGGCTCTCATGGTGGCGGAAGTGCGTCCCGGCCGCGGTGGCCACGGCGGCATACCCCCACTCGGGGTCGAGCGACACCGGCCCGCCGAACTGGCGGCCCTCGTAGTAGCGCGAGAAGTCGGCACGCTTCGCGGGTGCCGCGTGACCCACGCCGCGGACATCGAAGTCGTAGTAGGTCGTCGGGTCGCTGGCCCCCGTCTGCCGGCGGAACTCGGCCAGGATGGGTGGCGTCATGCCGAGGGAGAAAGGGAGGCGGTCGGGCTGCCCCCGGCGCACGGCGGTGAGAAGGCGCTCGCGGTGGGTCATCGGCGGTGGCGCTCCTCTCGTTCACGCACCCATTCGTCGGGCGACGCCTCCGGGCACACGGGGCGGATCCCTGTGCGACCGTGGTTGTGCGCCCATGTCCTCGCAGGGGCGGACACGGAGGTCCGCCCCTGCGAGAGTCTCACGGAGTCATGCTCTCCGTCTCAGTCCGCCTCGATGGTGTACATCCGGGGCGTGCCGCTCTTCCATTTCACCCACTTGGCGTGCCCGTCGCCGAAGGTGGCGTTGAAGCCGTCGAAGTGCGGGTTGCCGACGCGGCGCCAGTAGCTGCTGCTGCCGCCCATGTAGGTGTTGTTGTGATAGTCGTTGTGCCATTCGTAGGCGAGCTGCCCCCAGATGCCCATGACGCGGTCCTCGATCGGGCCGGTGTTCCTATACCCGCCTTCCGCCAGCCAGATGGTGCCGGCGGGATCCTCCACCTGCGCATCGTACATCACGATGCCAATGTTCGTGCAGAACCCTTGCTTGCCCTCGTACGCAGGGTTGAGCACCCAGTAGCCCTTGCAGGACTTGTTGTACACGTAGCTCATCGGCTTTGTGACCCAGTTCGGAAACACGGGGTCCGTGTAGACGATCATGTTGTAGGACCACGACGGACACTTGAACACGTCCCAACTCTTGACGTACGGCTGCGCGAGAAGGGGCCAGACCTGTATGTTCAGAATCGTCCCCCCCGTGTACGTGCGCACCTGCTCGTTCATGATCGCGTCGTAGTCCTGCAT
>JACQGM010000373.1 GCA_016199585.1 Armatimonadota bacterium | reverse complement strand
GGAGGATCCCCGCCAGCAGAGAGAACCCGCCTCCACCGGGGGCGGCGCCAGGCTAGGGATAGGGGTTCGAAAAGACGCCGATCTCGGGGCAAGGGGGGCTTGCTTGTGCTTCCGGCAGAACCCCCCGGAGAACGATGTTTCGGGGCTTGACTTCTACATAGCAGCGCCCGAGCATCGGGTCGAGGCATTCAGCACCTGCCCCTCGATGAACGGGTCCATTCCCGGAAATGGCGATGGCATGTCAGACGGCTCCCTCCACCGCCGCCATTATAGCACGTTTCGGCCCGGGGGGAGAAGGGCGGGTGCAGCCCTCACCCCGGCCTGCGGCCGCCCCCACCCACACCCGCGTCACTCTCGCAGCCGGAAGCGGGCTATCTGATACTCATCCTCGAAGAGCAGGCTGAAGTAGAGGTGGCCCGAGGAATCAACGCGGCTGCCGAACCCATCTCCCGGCGCCTGCGCCGCGAAACCGGGGGCCTGCGCCAACAGCTCCCGGTATCCCTGCTGGCCCAGCACCTCGCCCTCGGGGCTGACCAGAAGGAGGGTCGTGATCAGGTTCCCTGGGTCACCGGCCCCATGCGGCCGCAGGAGGACATCGGTATGACCGATGACCATACGGCCCTTGGCGTCTGGGCGGGGTATGGATGCGTACCACTCTTCGCAGACGCCGGTCACCTCCACCTTGATTGGGGGAAGCGCCTCGCCGTCGCTGTTCCAGCGCCGGATGAGGATCGGGTGGCGCCAGCGGCCGTCGCCCGCCGGCACCGCCTCCCGCGTGTGCTTCACGGCCATGAAGACGTCGCCGGGAGCCAGAAGCAGTTCGTAAGCCGTGAGGTCGGTGGGCATCGGCCAGGTCCGCTTCAGGCGGCCATCGCTGTCGAAGCGCGCCATCCCGCACTCCTCGCGGCTGCGCATGAACTGGTAGATCCGGCCCCTTCGGTCGACCCAGAACCCCTTCCTCACCCACGGCGGATTGTCCCCCGTCTCGGTGAGGAACGTGGCGTCGTCGGTGGCTGAGTCGTAAGTCGAGAAGACGAGTCGGCCGGCGGGGGTGAGCCGCATCACGCCTCTGCGCCACGCCTCTCGGTCGGCCCGCTCCCAACGCGCCCTCGCTTCGGCATCCTCGGGCCGCTCGGGAGGGAACTGAGACGCATAGACATCCCCCGAGGGCCCGATCACCGCCCTCGCGACCGGGCCCCAGAACTCACCCCGCTCCAATCCTTTCCGCCCCACGACCCATTGCAGCATGCCATCGGGGCCGAAGCACTGCACCCGGTGGTTGTAGGTGTCGGTCAGGCAGAGGCGGCCGTCCGGTGTCACGGTCAGGTCCCTCGGCCCACGGATGACCATGATCGTGTCCTCGGGGCTGGCGTCGGCATCCCACATGACCTTGCCGATCTCCCCCGGCTGTTCGCCCCAGGGGCCACGGAGGACGATGCGGTCGAAGACCCAGAGGGCGCCTTGCTGCTTCTCGGGAAGCTCCGGTGCCGGTGCCGCGATAGGCGCGGTGGTGGCACCATCGTCCGCGGCGGCGGGCGCGGGGGACCTCCCGGCCGTGAAGGCCAGCGTGCAGAGGAGCACTAACCATTGGGTGACGACACGCTTGCACCGCACATCTCCTCGCATGGTCTACCTCCCGGTCGGGATCATCGAGCAACCCCCGGTGGGCTGCCCGGCGTGGGGGCGGGCCGGGAGCCACTCTCCCGGCCCGCGCCCCACCCATTCTCGCTCAGTCGCCGCGATGTAGTCCAGCACGCGCTCGCTCCAGCCGTCCACGTGCCGCCAGCCGTCGCGGTAGCTCACGCCGCGCTGGTAGGGGGCGACGTTGACTACGTAGGACCGCGGCAGCCGAAGGGCGTCAGTTCTCCACGCTCAGCGTGACGGCTTGCCGGCTGACCACGCCGCGGCTGTCCTCCACCACCACAACGAGTTCCTGGATGCCGTTGGCCAGCTCGCGGGTGTTGACGACGACCTCGCCCGCATGGGGCGCGCGCGCCGCGGCATACAACTCCCGGCCGCCCACCTCAACGGCCACCCGCTTCACCTGGAGCCCGGGCAGCACGCTCACCTCGAAGTCGAGCGCGAACTCCCCGCTCACCTTCTCCGGGTTCTCCGTGGGGGGCGCCGGGCGCCGGAAGAGCACCCGCGCCGTCGTGTCCTCCCCTACCGGGATCAGCGCCTTCTCGGGGCCATAGACGTTGTTGTAGACCCAGACGTTTCCCTTCGGCTCCACCTGGCGGACGCCCATCTCGGGGTTGCTCTCGCTGAACCAGTTGTTGTAGACCACCGCGAACTCGCGCGGCACGCCGCGGAAGAGGCCGGAGCGGCTGGTGGGGCCGGTGTTCTGCATCGTGTTGTGGTGGATGGAGATCCGGTCGCCGGCGATGAGGCGCCTCGGCTTGGCCGTTGATGCGGGACGGTAGTTGTGTACGTCCCATGCGTGGGATGTGTAGTTCTCGGCCCAACTCTTCGGGGTCTGGCGGCGGATGATCAGGTTGTAGCGCGCTTCGTAGCCGTCTCCGGGATGACCGTGCCCGGCGACGCAGTGCCAGATCCAGTGGATGATGTTCGCCTCGATCAGAGTGGACCAATGGGCGCCGCCGCCCGTGCCCACGGGGTAAGCATGGACGTCGTGGATGAAGCAGTGATGAATGTGAGCGTTCCGGTTCTGCACGAGGACGCCGCTGTGGTGGAAGTTCGCTATCTCGCAGTTGTCCACCTCGACGCCGGGTCCGCGCGCCACGATCGCCTTCACGCCGGAGCGCGGCACCACATCGTAGTTGATCTCCTCGATGTTGCAGTCCGGCCCTTTGATCCGCAGCCCGGTGACGCGGGCGTTCTCGCCGGCGCTGAGGAAATCAGCGCCGGCAGGCATCTTGCCGTTGTAGAGAAGCGGCCCGGGAGAGCCATCCGCGCCCCGGTTCCCGGCCAGCGTCACGCCCGCCGGGATCTGAATACCCACGTGCCCCGAAAGGTCGATCTTGGCGTCGGGGGCCACATAGACCACTTGGCCGGGCTTCGCCTGCTTCAGCGCCGCCAGGAACTCCTCCGCGTTGGCGACCGCATGGTCCCCCTGACGCACCACGCGGCGGTAGCCGGCGCCGCCCCCGATCGGGTCACCGGTCGGGTTGGCTTCCGCTCCGTACACCGAATCCAGATTTCGAATGGACACCTCAGACCCCCTTGTCTGTGCTGGCGCGGCGGCCCCGTCGGGGAGAGCGGCGGCATTTCCCGGCTGGCTCCCGGGCGCGGCGGAGAGGATTGCGGTCGAGAAAGCGAATGCCGCTGACCGCACGAGGGGCGAATGCCCGATCCTGTGATCGTGTCGTGTGGAGAACCGAATTCGTTCGAACATGGATGTGCCTTTCTCAGTAGCGACATGCGGTGCCCGCCGGCACCTGCGCTACCTCTCTGAGACGGTGATCACCATGCGGGCGCCGCCCTTCGAGGTGAAGGAGACCCCTCGCGCCTTCCCCTCGCTGCCGGGACGGATCACGACCGGCTCCTGCCCCGCCAGGCTGAGGGTGACGTCCACCGGCGTCTCCAGCTCCCACAGGCCCGGGCGGGTGCTCCGCAGCGAGAGGAGGGTGGGAACGCTTGTGGTGTCTCCCACGCCGTAGTCGTAGATGAAGAAGCGCCGGATACCGTCGCCATCGCGGTCGGCGAAGTCCCGGTCCAGTTGCCCGGCGGGGACGCTCCCGTGGCGGGTCGCGTCCAGGTGGATGACACGCTTGCCCACGACGCCGCTCACCCGGTAGGCCGCCGATCCCTCCTCCTGGTTCGCGAGGGTCTTCCCGTGGAAGTAGCGGAGGCCGCTCAGTCCCATCGTCGCGCCGCTGGTGACGGCTCCCGCCTCAACGCCGACGACGGGTCCCTCGCCGATGCGCGGATCCAGTTGGAGAGTGAGGACGGACACGTCGCCCTGGTTCGCCGCCGCTTCGATGCGGTGCGAGCAGTCGCTGAACTCGTTGGTGATGCGCAGCGTGCGGCCCACCAGCGCCGCCGGGTAGGGAGCCGCAGGACGGATGGAGACCTGGCGCCGGCCGTAGTCCACCGCCACGATGCGACCCCGCCACTCGGCAGAGGCGGCATCCATGCCCGCGTCCCCCTTCTTCAGTCGCCTGCCGCCCACCAGGTAGGCCCGCCGGAGCGTGCCGGCATCCTCCGACCAGACGGCGAAGCTGCCATCCGTGCTCACCCCGCCGGCCGTGCAGGGCTGCGCTTCGAAGGCCGTGACGACCGTGTCGGCGCGCGCGCCGGCCCGGACGCGCAGCGCCACCGGCGGGAGTGCGGAGGGATCCTCCGTCTCCACCTTCAGGCGACTCACCCCGCTGAGGCGCCGCGCCCCCTCGTAGGCTTCCAGCACGCTGACGAACTGGCTGCGCAGCGGCCGCTCACCCTTCGTGCGCTGCACCACGTACTGCAGCTCGTAGGGCTCCCCACCGCCCGGCGATGTCCCCTTCGCCAGGGCCGTCTCCACCGCCGCGCACGGCACCAGAGTCGCGCGCAGGCGCACGTCGGGGTGCCGGCGCACCGGCCAATCCAGCGACCAGGGATCCCGGGCCGTGCTCCGGGAGACGTCGAACATCCAGGGGAAGGCGATCAGGAGCGGGTTGGCCTTCCCCCACTCCGCGAGCTGCCCCCGGGCGATATCGGGGCCGGCCAGGGTCCCCCCCGTCTGCTTCGTCAGCTCCAGGCCCTCGATGGTCGCTTCCCTCTCATACTGAGGCCCGTGGAAGCTGAGGTAGTGCTCCGTGCCGCCCTGCAGACGGTAGACATCCACGACATAGGAGTCCTTCTCATCCAGGTCGATCAGGGAGACGGTGCGCTCCATGATGCGCTCGGGGCGCAGGCGGGCGACCTCCGGCGGGGGAACGTCCTCGTGCAGGGGAGTGTAGGCGGTAGCGACGCGCGCCCAGGGGCCATCGGCGAAGAGCTTGCAGTGGCCGCGGCCCTCTCCGCCGCCCTGCCACCACCGCATGTTGCCCTCCGGCTCCGGGCCGCCCTCCCCCAGGATCCGCGCGCAGTAGTGCGTCGCCCAGTTGGCGTCCCACGGCAGGCGCGTGTTCGCGTCGAAGGAGCGCGGGTAGCCCAGCTCCGGGAGCAGGCTGCGCCGCTTCGCTTCGTAGCCGATGGTCAGCATGTCGTGGTGACCGTGGACGCGGGCGCGCCCGTAGCGCACCCAGAGCGCGCGGCGATCGTCGCCCTCGCCCGCGCGGAGGATGGCGTGGCCGCAGCCGTCGAGAAGAGTGCTCGGCTGCTCGATGCTCCAGCCGTGCGCCGCCACCTCCTGCCGGATCGCCTCCCGCAGCTCGGGGTCCGTCACCTCCGGGATCGGCGCTTGCGTCCGGGGGTCGTAGAGCACCCTGGCGAATCGGGGGTCGCGTGTGCGCGCGTACGGGCCGATGAAGTCGCTCGGAGCCAGGGCCGCGGTCTGCCTCGGCTTGGGCGGGTCGAAGGCATCAATGGTGCCGGAATCGCCCACCTGCGCGTGGGTCCGGCCGATGGTGTTGTAGTCTATCCAGAAATCATAAACACGCTTGCACTTGGGATCGGCGGTGAGCGGCGGGTACTTCTCCGGAGGGTAGCGATCCGGTTGGAGCTCGCGCACCCTCGCCATCGCCTCGACGAGAGCTTCGAAGTTGCGGGCGTGTTTGGCGTTGTAGTCCGGGGCCTCGGAGGGGGAGCCGTCAATGAACGTGTCGTTGGTGAGGAAGTGGCGCATCATGGCGTCGCCGTTGTAGAGCCAGTCCACCAGCTCGACGCTGCGCGGTGTGTTGAGGAAGAGCGCGCCCTGTGCGACGGCTCGCTCCGACCGGGGGAAGTTACCGACCACGCACCGGTCCAGACAGGCCTGGAGGAACGTGCGGAAGTAGCCGACCTCGATGAAGTTGCGGAAGTCGGACATCGTTCGGATCTCGGGGTGACCGCGGCTCTGGACGAAGGCGAGGAGGCCGGGATCCGCCTCGTCGAAGAAGCCCCACAGCTTGTCCATGGCGGCGCAGTAGTTGGGGAACTCCCCGGTCTGCCAGCTTGCCTGGTAGTGGAGAGCCCGGCTGGCGATGTTGATCTTGGTCTGCGGCGGCACCTGGCCCGTCCAGACGGCATCCACCATGAGCCGGCAGCGGTGGTTGAGGTTGAGCGCCATGCTGAGGTGCTGCTCCGCGACGCGGAACAGCCCGAGCGCGGCCGTGTGCCCGATCTCCCGGTTGCCCGTGCGGGCGTACGCGTCGCACAGCCTGGTGATCGATGCCTTGTAGTGCCCGAGGTAAGACCAGTGGGCGTAATAGGCGATGAAGCAGTAGGGTAGGGGATCCCCCGGCTTCACGTAGCCCCAGCCGTCGTCGGGGAACTCGCCGCTGTGCCGGTCGCCCGCGGCGAAATCGTTGCTGGGGAACCAGCGCCCGCACTCCGGGCAGCCCACCTTCCAGGGGTGCTTCTGCGGATCGATGAGCCAGGGGCGGAAGGGACTCCGCCCCTCGAAGACCTTGCGGCCGCAGACCGGGCAGCCGCTCATCTCTCCGTACTGGTTCTGCAGGCTGGCGACGCGGGCGAGGGTACACTCCGCCATGCTGTCGTAGAAGTGGTCATCGGGCGGCAGAGAGCGGAGGATCGCCTCGACGTCCGGAGCCCCCTCGCGGCGGAGCGCGGCCAGCTCCTCCTTGCTGAGGAAGCTGGTCCCCTTCTTGTGTTCGTCCTCCCCCTCCATCGGGAAGGTCCGCGGGAGCTGCCAGTTCTCGAACTGCCGCGGCATCCGGGCTTGCGCCCAGGTGAGGATCTCCACCGGCACCTCCAGAGAGTAGGCCCCGGACTTGAAGGAGATGCGCCCCTCAGCCAGCGGCGCCTTCGCCCGGAAGTAGAACCGCTGCCGGGTGTCCCCCTTCGTCCAGGGCCAGCGGTCGAACAGCTCCAGCTCCGGGGGCGCGGTCACCGCCAGCGGGCCGCAGTCGCCGGGCGTCTCGATGAGGATGCGGTTGTGTTCCCCCACCATCCAGAACATCGGCTCTTGGAGGCAGGTGAGGGCGCTGTTCGGCGCGGCGGCGCCGGCCCCCGTCGCCAGCACCAGCCCGCCCGCCACGGCTGCCCACAGGCCCCGTTCCGCTCGTACCGGTTCCATCTCTGGCTCCCCTCTCGTCTCGCCGTCTCCCGCACGCCCGCACCGGAATGCCACCCGGCAGGATCCGCCCCGGGGGGCTTGCCCGGCAGGCGCCGCGTCCGCAGTGTCATGCCCTACTTCGGCGCGCCGGACGGCGGCGCCTGCCTCTTCCCGAGGGCAGCGGCGAGAATGCCAGGCTGCTCTCTGCCTGACCCCAATGTGTCGCCAGATGGTGCAACGATCATGGGCGCGGCAGGAACCCCGGCCCGCTCGGCGAACATCTGCCACGAATAGCGGCGGTCCGAGCCAAGCTGCAACGTGTCGAGATGCGCGCTTGGGTCGCGAGCGTTCCGTGCGGTCGCAACGGCCACCGCCGAGTTGTCGAGGACGGATGCGAGGAACCGCTGGTGGTCCAAGCGACTGAGGAGAAGCGCAGAATGGTACGCTACTGGGTGATTGCCCCCTACCATGCAGACAAGCGCGAAGTCTGGGAGAAGGTCTGGCGTTTCGATCTTGAGAACGGGCTCATATCCATTGGATGGCGCGAACTGGGCGATGTCTCGGCCTATACCGAGGCCGAACTGAGAGACGCTATTGAGCGAACCTACGCGACGCGGTCGTCGCAAGTTCGCTCCCTGTTTCTGAACATGATCTGGGCCTTCTACCACAACGTCCAGCCAGGCGACATCGTCATCGCTCGAAGGGGAACAAAGACGATTGCCGGGGTCGGCACCGTTGCCAGCTCCGCGTACTACAGCCGTGGAAAAGAACGCCGAGGCAACCGGTCCCGATGCTGCCTACGCAAACCATGTCGACGTTCGCTGGCACGAGGCACCGAGAGACAAGACGTTCGGCGGAGCGACGTTCGGGCTACAGACACTGCGTGAGGTTGACCAGACGAAGTACGAGATGCTTGTCGGTGACGTCGAGCCAAGCCCCTCAGAGGCAAGTGAGGAAGAGGACATCGAGGACCGCACGGAGTTCGCTCTGGAGAATTACCTCGAGGACTTCATCGTCACCAACTTCGCGAGCATCTTCGGCAAGGATCTCATCCTGTGCAAGGACCCGCTGGATGGCGCGAACGGCCAGCAGTACGCAACCGAGATCGGCACCATCGACATACTCCTATGATTTCAAATTTCCAATTTGCGATTTGCGATTTGC
>JACQGM010000372.1 GCA_016199585.1 Armatimonadota bacterium | reverse complement strand
CGCGCCGCCGATGGGGTGCGTGGGGTTTCAGCGGGGGATGTATCACCGGACGGGCCGGGTGCTCACGCAGCTACTCTCCCGCTCTACTGAACAGATACGAGCACAGCGCTTGAGAGGCGCGGCGACCTCAGCGGTTCGCGCCGCCCGTATCGCCGGCCGGGCGGTGAAGCGGCAGCGTGAACGTGAACGTCGAGCCGGCACCGAGATCGCTCTGCACCCAGATGCGGCCGCCGTGCGCCTCCACGATGCGCCGGGCAATCGCCAGGCCGAGGCCGGTGCTCGGCTCCCCTCCGGTAGGGCGTGAACTCCCGCGGCTGAACTCCCGGAAGAGCCCGGGTATCTCCTCGCGCGGGATGCCCGGCCCTTGGTCGGCCACCGCAACCTCCATCTGGTTGCCTCTAACTCGCGCCCGCAGGGTGACTGTCGTTCCCGGGAGCGAAAACTTGATGGCGTTGGAGATGAGATTGCTCAACACCTGCTTGATGCGCGCCCCATCCATGCTCACCGCCGGCAGGTCCGGCTCCAGAGCCAGCTTCAGGGCGATCGACTTGCCCCGGGCCAGGAGAGCGTTCGCCCGGTGGCAATCCCGCAGGAACTTCACCATGTCAACGCGCTGCCATCGCAAGTCCAGCCGCCCCGCCTGGATGGCGCTCACATCCAGAAGGTCATTGATCAACGCCAGCATCGTGTCACAGGCGCGCTGGATGTCGTTGAGCACCTCCTGCTGCGCCTCGGGCACGGGTCCCAGCACCCCCTGAAGGAGCGTCGCCGTCCAGCCGGAGATGACGGTGATCGGGCTCCGCAGATCGTGCGCCGCCATACCGAGCAGCTTGTTCTTCAGGTCGTTCAACTCGACCAGTTGCTCGTAGAGTCGACTCTTCTCCACGATCAGCGCCAACTGACCGGCGATCTCGAGGAAGAGCGCCACGTGCGCCACCTCATAGGTGTTCGGCTCCATGCTCGAGAAGAAGATCACGCCGACCGGCTTCCCCATCGCGGTCAGTGGGCAGGTCAGGCTCGACCGCATGCCCTCGTCCAGAATCAGCCGCGTCGACTCAGAGGCCGGATGCTCGCCGTGATACGCCGCCAGGTCATTCAGGATGCGCGGCACCCCGGTCTCGAGGATCGGGAGCAAGCTGCTCCCCGCCAGCGGCGCCGAGTACCCCACCGGCAGCCGGACCGCCGGGGCTTCGCTGCGCAGCCAACGGGAGCGCAGGCGCTGCCCGTTTTCCTCCAGCAGCGCCAGGCCGATGCGGTCGTACGGGATGATCGGCCGGAAAGACTCGTAGACGTGAGTGAGCACTTCGTCGAGGACGAAACCGGCGTTGATCCTCTCGGTGACTGCCGCGAGGGCGCTGATCTCCCCGAACTTCCGCTCCAGGATCCGGCCCAGCTCCGTCAGCGCCCGGCCCAGCTCGGCCAGGCCATCCTGCCCCTCTACGGGTATCGGAACGCGAAAGCGGCCGTCCTGCATCGCACGCGCCGCTTCCAGATAGGCCAGGACTCTGGGGTCTTCCATCGGTCAAGCTCCTCTCGCCACCGTGGGGGCGGGCAACCCTCCGGAGTGGCGTGGGCGTCCGTTCCCTATTGTGTCACGGAGAGGGGCGAGTCGTCAAGCGGCGTTGCGGGGGCGGCGAGAGCAGCCTGAGTTCACACAAACGGGCTGTCGTCCTCCGCATCGGTGTCACCGTCGGACGGCGGGAGGTTCAGGGGCGAGCGGAAGAACTGCTCGATCTGCTCGCGGCTCACGAGCACTTCACGGGGCTTCGAGCCATCGAGGGCGCTGACGATCCCCCGCTCCTCCATCATGTCAATCAGGCGCGCGGCGCGCGTGTAGCCGATCGAGAACTTGCGCTGCAGGCTGGATGTGGACGCCCGGCGCGTGGTCACCACGTAGCGCACCGCGTCCTCGAAGAGGCTGTCGCCGGCATCCTCCACATCTCCGCCCCCTGCGGTCGCGGTGGAAGTGTCTACCGGCTCGGCGGTGTAGACCGGCTCGGCCTGGCGGCGCAGGTACTCCACCAGCGTCTCGATCTCCCCCTCGCTGACGTAGGCGCCCTGGACGCGCATCGGCTTGGAGGCGCCGATCGGGTCGAAGAGCATGTCGCCGCGGCCCAGGAGTCGCTCGGCGCCGCGCTTGTCGAGGATGGTGCGGCTGTCAATGTGCGAGGAGACGGCGAAGGCGATGCGCGAGGAGATGTTGGCCTTGATCAGGCCGGTGATCACGTCCACCGAGGGGCGCTGGGTGGCGATCACCAGGTGGATGCCGGTGGCGCGCGCGAGCTGCGCCAGACGGCAGATGGTGTTCTCCACTTCGGCGCCCACCTGCATCATCAGGTCGGCCAGCTCATCCACCACGATGATGATGTAGGGGAGGATCTCCAGCCCCTCCTGGGCCGCGCGCTGGTTGTAGGACTTCACCTCGCGCGTGCCGCTGTCGTGCAAGAGCTGGTAGCGGCGCTCCATCTCGTGGATCGCCCAGTTGAGCATCCCGGCCGCCTTCCGGATGTCGGTGACCACCGGGTAGACCAGGTGGGGGATGCCATCGAAGAGGCTCAGCTCCACGCGCTTGGGATCAATCAGGAGGAGCTTCACCTGGTCGGGGCGGACGCGGAAGAGGATGCTGGCGATGAGGCAGTTGAGGCAGACGCTCTTGCCGGAGTTGGTGGCGCCGCCGATGAGCAGGTGCGGCATCCGCGCCAGGTCGGCGTGCCAGGCGCGACCGGTGACGTCCTTACCGAGGGCGAAGGCGAGCGGCGAGACGTGCTCCAGGAAGTCGGACGATTCGACCACCTCGCGGAGCGAAACCATGGACATCGCCTTGTTGGGCACCTCGATGCCGATGGCGTCCTTGCCGGGGATCGGCGCCTGGATGCGCACGTCGAGCGCGGCCAGGTTCATGGCGATGTTGTCGCCGAGCGAGGCGATGCGGTTGACGCGGATTCCGGGGGCGAGGCGGATCTCGTAGCGAGTGAAGGTCGGCCCCTGGGCAATCTCCACCACCTTCGCCTCGATCTTGAACTGGGCGAGGGTCTCCTCCAGGATGCGGATGTTGCGCGCCGTGTCGCTGGTGGCGCCGGGACCCTCGGGGAGAACCTGGGCGTAGGTGAGCAGGCTCGTCGGCGGGGGCGCGTACTCGCGGGGCGCGGGCGGCGGGGCGGGCGCCGCGTCGGGAATGGCATCATCCTCGCTCACCTCCGCCGGCTCCTTGGCCGGCTCCGCCGCGGGCTCGGTCGCCTCCGGCTCCTGCGTGCGCGCGTGCCAGACGACCGTGGGGGGCACCTCCGGCTGTTCGGGAGTCGCCGCCTCACCGGCGTCCTTGGCCGCCGCATCGGCAGGTGTCTCCGGAGTGGGGTCCTCGCCGCGCTTCTTGCGCCGCTCCTTCTCCGGCGGCGGAACATCCAGGAAGGGCGACTCCTTCTCCGCCGAGCGGGGCTTGCGGCCGTTGCTGCCGCCGCGGATGCCGCGCGCCCGTCGTACGGCGTCGGCGCCGCGGGAGGCGCCCCGTCCCGCCCCGCGCACCAGATCCGGGAGCGGCACGTCCACGATCAGCAGCAGCGCGAACACGGCGACGGCGGCCAAGATGATGGTGGCGCCGATGTACCCCACCACGCCGCGCAGCCCGCCCCCGACCAGAGCGCCCACCCAGCCGCCGCACGCGGCCCGGAGGTCGGCAACGCCATCCTGGCCGTCGGGCACGCCGTAGACGTGCAGGGCCGAGACGTAGGCGACGAAGAGGAGCGCGATGCCGCCGGCCACCTCGTCGAGTGAGAGCTTCGCCGGGTCCACCAGAAGGAGGCAGCCGACGGCCAGCAGGCCCAGAGGAACGATGAGCGCGCCCTGTCCGGCGAAGGCGTGCAGGGCTCCGGCGAGCGCCCTGCCGGCGGCGCCGGTGCCGCCGGGGAGCGCCAGGCTCGCCAGGGTGTAGCTCCCGAAGGCGATGAGCAGGACACTGAGCACGTCGCGCAGGAGGCCGTCGTTGCGGCGCGCGCGGCGCGGGCGGGCGCTGCGCGGCGCTGCGCGCTTCGGGGTGCGAGATCGGGTTGTGGCGGTCTTGGGCATGGTTACCCCGCGTAGCGCCGCGGGAGGCGCTCGGTCAGGGCGGACACGGTCTCGTAAGCGATGGTGCCCGTTCGGGCGGCGATCTCGTCGGCGGTGATCTCCTCGGCGCCCTGCTTCCCCAGCAGGACGACCTCGTCGCCGACGCGGGCCTGCGGGATGTCGGTCACGTCTACCATGAACTGGTCCATGCAGATGCGCCCCCGGATGGGCGCGCGCCGCCCGTGCAGGAGCACATCGCCGCGGTTGCTGTTG